>NZ_CP015961.1:1503288-1803946 GCF_001659785.1 Dietzia timorensis | reverse complement strand
AAGGACGATCGTTCCCAGGTGGCACGGGCCATCACGCTCGTCGAGTCCTCGGCACGGCGCCACCGTTCCAGCGCGCAGGCTCTTCTCATGGAGTTGTTGCCGCACGCGGGTAATGCCTTACGCGTCGGGATTACCGGTGTGCCCGGCGTCGGCAAGTCAACCTTCATCGAATCGCTCGGGATGAAGCTCATCGACGAGGGCCACAAGGTCGCCGTGCTCGCCGTCGACCCATCTTCTACGCGTACCCGTGGCTCGATTCTCGGCGACAAGACCCGGATGGCGAACCTGTCGGTCAACGACAAGGCCTACATTCGGCCATCGCCGACCTCAGGGACGCTGGGCGGCGTGGCAAGAGCGACGCGGGAAGCGATCATCGTCCTCGAGGCAGCGGGCTTCGACGTCATACTCGTGGAAACGGTGGGCGTGGGGCAATCAGAGGTCACGGTCGCCCAAATGACCGACATTTTCACGTTCCTCACCCTCGCACGCACCGGTGACCAGCTCCAGGGCATCAAGAAGGGCGTATTGGAGATCGCGGAGCTGATCGCGGTGAACAAGGCCGATGGCGACCATGTGCGGGATGCCAAGCGCGCTGCACGGGAACTCGGTTCGGCGTTGCGCATGATTCAGCCGCACGACGCCATCTGGACCACACCGGTCCTGACGATGTCCGGTCTCTCCGGAAACGGGGTGGACGAGTTCTGGACGGAGGTCCAGCGGCACCATGAGACGATGGTCTCCAAGGGTGAGTTCGACCGTCGGCGCGCCGATCAGCAGGCGGAGTGGACGTGGTCGATGGTGCGTGAAGAGCTCCTAGCCCGGCTCACCGAGCGTGAGACTGTGGCCGGGGTGGCGAAAGAAGTAATCGCCGAGGTCAAGGAGGGCTCGCTCACGGCGACGCTGGCGGCGCAACAGATCCTCGACGCCTACGATGATTCCACCGACGAATACTCGGCCGCTCGCTTGACCTGAACGGCGCCGATCAACCCGAGAACCAGGAACGCGCCCGCGCAAAGGAGGGCGATTTGAGTCGCCTGACCCATTCCCACGCTCAAGGCATGCACCACTTCCTCGCTTTGGCTACCGAACTGGCTTGCGGATCCTTGTTCGCGTAGTGCCGCGATCGCAGATCCCGCCGATTGCCTGGTCGCCTCCGCGTACTGGCTCGCACTCGCGCCGGAGAACCCGGCCGAGGCCAATGCGGAGGGAAGTGTAGAGGCCAATGCGATAGACATCGCCGCCCCCGCGAACGCGGTCCCCAGAGCCGTACCGATCTGGCGCACGGTGCTCTGCGTCGCTGAAGCCTGTCCCGAGACTTCGACGGGGACGTCCTGCAAAACGGTGCCCGTCAATTGCGCAGAGGCGAGTCCGAGACCGAGCCCGTAGACGATGAGAGGCAGCGCGACGGCCCACGCGGACTCGCTGACTCCCACAAAGACGATCAAGCCCAGTACGCCGGCGAGCTCAAGCGACAGTCCGAAGATCACCGTGCCCGGCGAACCTACCCTTGCCGCGAGATGACGCGCCATCGCCCCCGAGAAAAAGGCGCCGATGGCCATGGCTGCAAGGACCACACCTGAGGCGATGAAGCTCAGACCCAATGCGTTTACGAGATTGAGGGGTAGGACGAAAATGATCGCGAACTCACCGACAGCGACCATTCCGGCCGTGATGTTGCCCCACGAGAACGTCCGCAGGTCGAACAGCGTGACATCGAGGAGCGCGGAGCGTCGAACGCGATCGCGATGAATCTCCCAGCGCACGAAAAGAACAAGCGAAACCACGGCTATACAGAGCGCCACGGGCACCGGGGAAACTGCCGCGTTCACGGACCATTCGAAGCCGAAGAATGCGAAGCTTTCCTTCGGTGTCCACCACCCGAGGTCCGGGCCCTCGATTACTCCGAACACGAGCATGCCGAATCCGATCGCGCTCAACAAGGCGCCATCGACATCGGCGCCGGGACGAGAACGTACGCCTGAAGTTTCGGGGACCGTGGCGAGCGCAGCGACGATGACTGCCGCACCGACGGCAACGTTGACGAGAAAGATCCAATGCCAGCTCGCCCATTGGGTGAGCGCTCCACCTGCGAGCGGACCGACAGCGGCCGCCCCCGAGATCACTGCGCCCCACACACCGAAAGCGGCCGCGCGATAACGACCACGGAACACTGCGTTCACCGTGGACAAGGTCGAGGGCATGATCATCGCCGCGCCCAGCGCCTGCACGGCGCGAGCGGCGATGAGCATTGACGCCCCCTCCGACATCGCCGCGAGCACGCTGCCGCCCATGAACACGGCAAGCCCCGCGACGAACAACCGCTTGCGGCCGACGGCGTCGGCGAGCTTGCCTGTGGACAGCAGGAGCGCTGCGAGGACTACGGCGTAGAGGCTGTTGACCCACTGCGCCTCGGCGAACTCGAGACTGAGATCGGCGATAATATCCGGTAAGGCAACCCCGACGATGGTTCCGTCGAGCACGATCAGCCCCAGGCCGATCGACAAGACGGCGAGTGCAAGCCAGTCCCGGCGTGAAGGCGGCTTCACGTCGCTTTCGGGAGCAACTTCGGTGTTCATTTCTTCTCCAGCACGATGATTCCCGGCGCCCGCCGGTCGGATTCTTTTACACCGACGATTACATCGCTTCCGAAGAGCATCCACATCGGCCACTCAGCCGGAATTCAGGTCATCCTTTCGGCTGATTTGTTGGGGGCAAACGGCCACCCTGCCAGCAACTCAGCCGCAGACCCAACGGATATGTCGAGCCTTCCAGTGGGCGATGATTTCGTCGATCCCACCCGCCCCAGGCATTCCGGGGATATCCACCAGAACATCGGCATTACGCGGGCCGCTTCCGTACACACCGCCGAACCAGCGCTCGGGTCGAAACTCGGCGATCGATTGTCCGCGGGTAAGAGGATCGGCAGTGGAGACGTCGATCCGAGCCGGCCTCCAACGCCCCGCCGCGGGCTCGAGCGCGAGTGCGGCGGCGATCGGGTCGTGAACCTTCGCGCCGTATCCCTCGCCGACGCTGTCGTGAAATTCGAAATAGAACCGAAGTGCCGCCGCCAGAGCGCGGGTCACCGGGGCGCCCCTGGTCGCCGAGAGGACCTCGGTGATATCGGCGGGCGTAAAGACGGCGAAATCGGTGACGTTCTGCCCGCACCACCGCGGCACCACGGCACGCCCGGCAAAGCGCTCGCAAACGCGCTGAGCGGCCTCCGGGTCGAAGTGGGAGTTCCATTCCGCTACAGATGTAGTGTTGCCGGGATGGCCGCAGAAGCTCCCGCCCATGATCGTCAGGCTCGCCAATCTGTCGGCGATGCCCTCATCGAGTTCCAGAGCCGCGGCAAGCGTGCTCAATGGACCAATCACCACGGCGTGCAGCTCGCCCTCGAAGCGGCGGCTCACTTCGCTCCATGCGCGCGCACCACCAATCGATGACGCCGGTCGTGCCGCCCGCACCAGAGGAGCGTATCCACGCCCGTGCTCACCATGGGTTTCCGGAGTAAAGGCATGCTCGACCTCGATCGGTCCCGACGCGCCCGCGAAGACAGGTATCCGGTCGGTGCCGCGCCGTTCTTGCTCCCGATCGGTTCGCTCGCCGAGCTCGAGCCACGACAGGGCCGAAGCAACACAGTCCTCGACGCTCGCATTCCCGGCGGTGGCGACGATCCCTGCGATGTCGATCTCACCGAACGATCTCCTGGCGAGAAGATCCACGATCGCCATCGCATCATCGATTCCCGGATCGCAATCGAGGAGAACGGTTTTAGGTCGCGGGTCCAGTGTGCTCACGCCTTCACCACGGATACGACTCGAAATCCTTGAGGAAGACACCGTAGACATCCTCGCCGGCCTCACCGCGCACGATCGGGTCGACGACGCGCGCGGCACCATCCACGAGATCGAGAGGAGCTCGAAAGCCTTCCGAGGCGAGACGGGTCTTGGTCGAATGCGGACGCTCGTCGGTGATCCACCCGGTGTCCACCGCGGTCATGAGAATTCCGCGCTCATAGAGTTCGGCAGCGCTCGTCCGGGTCAGCATGTTCAGGCCCGCCTTCGCCATGTTGGTGTGAGGGTGTCCCGAGCCCTTGTATCGCCGCGAGAAGACCCCCTCCATCGCCGATACGTTGACGACGTACTTGCGCCTGGCTTTTGATGCTTCGAGGGCAGGCCGCAGTCGCGACAGTAGAATGAATGGTGCCACGGCGTTGCATAGTTGGACCTCGAGCATCTCTAGCGGGGCGATCTGCTCGACCGTCTGGACCCATGAATTCGAATCCACGAGGTCGGGGATCAGGCCGCCGGCGTCGACCGCGGTGCCGGCGGCAATGCGTTCGAGTGATGCCGAACCCGCCTGCAGAGCATCGACGGCGACTCGCTGCGCGTTCGCAGACGCAAGGGGCGAAGTATTTTCCAACGTCGATAACGTCTCTCCGGCCGCCGCCAGCGAGGCAGGATGAGCCTGGCTCGTCCGTCCCATCGACACCATCGCCACGCTCTCGGCTTTGCCGGATAGAGGGACGGACTCTCCGTCTACGAGGCCCGAGTAGGCGCCGGGGGAGCGGCGGACAGTTTGTGCCGCGTTATTGATGAGTATGTCGAGGGGGCCGGACGCCGCCACTTCGTCGGCGACCGCCGTCACCTGTGCCGGGTCGCGAAGGTCGACGCCCACGACGGTGAGTCGATCGCCCCAGTCGTCGTAGTCGTCCATCAAAGAAAACCGGCGCGCAGCGTCCCGTGGAAAGCGGGTCGTTATTGTCAGCGCCGCGCCCGCGCGAAGGAGCATCAACGCAATGTACATGCCGATCTTCGCGCGTCCGCCCGTGAGCAGTGCTCGTTTCCCGCGTAGGTCCATGTCCGGGTCCCGCCTCGCCCGATTGAGCGCGGCGCACCGCGGGCATAACTGATGATAGAACGCGTCTACCTGCGTATACGGATCTTTACAAATGTAGCAATCTTGCGGACGTTGCAGGTGTCCCGCGATTTCGCCAGGAACGTCGGACACGAGACGGATTCCGGCGGTCTCGTCGTCGATACGCCCAGCGGACCCAGTCGCGGTCCTCTCGAGAACTGCTTGGTCGGCCTGTTGGCGACTCTGGCGGGCGGCAGCGCGGCGCTGCCTCTTTACTTCCTTGAAAAGGTGGCCGACGGCGCGTTGGAGGGCCACGGAATCGGGATGATCGGCCGGCAGACGGCCGCCTTCGTCCAGAACTCGGAGGCACGTGGCCAATTCCTCTGGATCGATGCCCGTTTCCGCTGTCATTGCTCCCTTTCTACGGCGCCCTTTCCCGTACTCGCCAGAGTCCAAGTGTATGCATTCGCCCGTGCGCTCCCCAATCCCAACATTCCTGCATGAATGTCCCCGATTCGAGACGTCGGTGTATGAGATCCCGGCACGACTTCCGGCTATCTGCGCTCATCCGAACGATTGATGTCGGGACAGACCTCATGCCGATGTGAAACCGCTGGCTGACGACTTGACTGGAAGTCAGCGAGATAACGAAGGGATTCACATCATGTTCGTAGGAATTCGAGAGCTGCGATCGGCGAAGGGCCGGTTCGCGCTCATCACCGTCACGGTCGCTCTCGTGGCACTACTCGTGAGCTTCCTCTCCGGTCTCACCGGTGGACTGGAGCACCGCAATATCGCCGCCCTCGACACGCTCGGCGGAACCAGCGCCGTGGTCTCCGGAACCGGCGATCCGAGCCTTGACCGCTCGGCACTCACCGAAGAGCAAATCGGCGCGATCGCAGAGAAGGGGCCCTTCACCTCGGTGGCCTTCAGTCGTTCGACGGTAGGCGAGGAGCCGGTCTCCGTCGCGGCAGTATCTGGAGATCGACCCGAGGTGCCGTCGCCGGCGCCTGGCGAGGTCATCGTCTCGTCGGCGCTCGCAGAGACCGCGGGCATCACTACCGGCGACAGCGTAGACCTGTGGGGAGGGACCAAGACCGTCGCCGGGGTCTCCGGCGACGATTGGTACAGCCACCAGCCGCTCATGTGGGCCAACGGCGCCGAATGGGCTGCTCAGCCCCAAGCCGCCGGACAGGGAGCCGCCACTACCGTCATCGCCGACGCCCCAGCAGACGCGCTTGAGGGAGCGGCCGCCGGCACGACGGTCGTCGCCGCCTCGGATCTGCCCGAGACCATGTCCGCGTACAAGGCCGAGAACACCACGTTGACCACAATCAACTGGATGCTCATGGCGATCGCCGCGCTGGTGACCGGAGCGTTCTTCACCGTGTGGACCGTGCAGCGCATTCCCGACATCGCGACCCTCAAGGCACTTGGTGCGACAACAGCGTCTCTCATGCGTGACGCTCTCGGCCAGGCGTTCGTTGTGCTCGTCATCGGTGTGGGAGTCGGACTCGCCATCACCGTCGCCGCGGCCACCGCGATCGGTTCGGGCCTCCCATTCGTCCTCACTGCGGGGACAACTGTGTTCCCGGCGATCATCCTCCTCGCCCTCGGCTTGGCGGGGGCCGGCGCCGCCATGATGTTCATCCGCAGTGCATCGCCCCTCTCCGCCCTCGGCGGAGCCCGCTGACCACCGCCACGACCTTTCACTACTCGTCCAAGGAGTCACCTTTCCCATGAATACCGCGATCCAGCACGAAGTACGTCCCTCCGCAGGGCACCACGATGGCCCCGCGTTGAACATGTCCGGCGTCACCCTCACCTTTCCCGACGGCGCGTCCCTGGTGACGGCGGTCGACAACGTCAACCTGTCGGTCGATCGTGGCGAGCTCGTCGCACTTACGGGTGCCTCCGGCTCCGGCAAGTCCTCGCTGATGGCGGTGGCGGCGACGTTGATCCGCCCCGATTCCGGGCTCGTCCAGGTCGGGGGAACGGAACTGACCGAGCTTTCTGACGGCGAGCAGGCGAAGATGCGCCGCGAGAATATCGGAATCGTCTTCCAGCAGTCGAACCTCGTCTCATCCCTCACAGCTCTCGAGCAGCTCACTGCCATGGACCGTCTGCACAATCCACTCGCCGGTTTCACCGCGGCCGGTCGTCGCCGGCGCCGCGAGACCGAGGAGCGGGCGCGTCATCTGCTCGAGCGGATGGGTTTGGAATCGTCGATGAACCGGAAGGCTGGCGCGCTTTCGGGCGGTCAGCGCCAGCGGGTCAACCTGGCTCGTGCGCTCATGGCGTCGCCGGAGCTGCTGCTCGTCGACGAGCCGACTTCGGCCCTCGATTCGGTGCGGACCGCCGCCGTCATGGACCTGCTTCTCGATGTCGTGAGGGAACAAGGCGTCGCCACGCTGCTCATCACCCACGACCGCGATGCCGCCGATCGCGCCGATAGGGAGGTCACCATGGACGACGGGCGCCTTTACATCGTCTAGAAACGAGTGCACAGGGCCGGGGCATCACCGAAACGATGCCCCGGCCCTTCGCTGTCAGGCAACTATCAATTGCGTACTAATCGACGGCGAGAAGACGAACCAAGCCCCCAACGACCGCACCGAGCATGCCGACGATCCCCATGGCAACAAAGATGGTCCCATTCCACCCAATGGTCGAGGCCGCAACTCCCACATACAGCATCACGAGAGCGACCTCCGTCCACACCATCATCCGTTCGCCCTCGCGATAGGCGGACTGGGCATTCGATTCGGTGATTCCCATCGGGTAGTTGAAGTACTGGGGACGTTTGGAGATCCACGCCACCGCGATCGCCAGCCCGCCGAACACGGCGATCAGCGGAAAAAGCATCCACCGCGGACCCCAGTCGTCCGCTTGCCCGGTGAGCGAGAAGTGAGTGGGAATTGTCGCGGGCAGGTACGGAAATCGCGCAAGCAGGAAGGCGGTCAGCACAACGGTGGCGGCCAGCGCCACCCGTCGCAACCATGACGTGACCTGTCCGGTCTCGTACGTTCTCTCCGGACGTTTCGCGCGAATTTTTGCCACCTGCCTTCGCCCTTACCAACGAAGAAACCCCCGACCGGGGAAATAATTCCCAGGTCAGGGGCTTTTCTTCAGTGCGCGAGGGGGGACTTGAACCCCCACGTCCGTTAATAGGACACTAGCACCTCAAGCTAGCGCGTCTGCCATTCCGCCACTCGCGCGTGGTTGTCTCCCGCCGAGATGTTCTCTCGTGCGAGCCGAGAAGAAACTCTATCCCATTAGCCGTCCACCGCAAAATCCGGCTCTGCATGCGAGCCCGGACCGCTGGTAGTACTGGAGGTACGCCGCACACAGGAGGTAGATATGAGCCAATTCCGTACCCCGAATCCCTACGACGCGCTCCCGGAACTTCCCACCCTCAAGGTCAGTTCCGAGACCTTCACCGAAGGCCAGACCCTTCCGACCGCTCAGACGTCCGGAAAGATGGGTGTTGACGGTGGCGAAGACCAGTCCCCTCAGCTGAGCTGGGAGGCGGGCCCGGAGGGCACGCGCAGCTACGTCGTCACATGCTTCGACCCGGATGCGCCCACCGCCTCGGGATTCTGGCACTGGGCCGTGGCGAACATCCCGGCAGGCACGACCTCGCTGCCCGTCGGCGCAGGCACCCCGGATTCCGGTGATCTACCGCAGGGAGCCATCACGCTGCGCAACGACGCGTCGTTCAAGGGATTCGTCGGTGCCGCTCCGCCCGAAGGCCACGGCCCGCACCGCTACATCTTCGCCGTGCACGCGATCAGCGAGGATTCCCTACCGATGGAGGACGATTCCTCGGTCGCGTTCCTCGGATTCAACATGTTCTTCAAGGCCATCGCCCGCGGCACACTCACCGGGCTCTACGAAGCCTAGGAACCACAAGACGCGTCTGCGCGATTCGGCCGCGCCCGGCGAGATTCCGGGCGCGGCCGAACTCTTGTCTCCGCCTAGCACGATCGGCATGCTCGCCGTCATACATTGTTGGCCACGTGGGAGCCGAATGTGTTCCGGGGTGTTATCCGGCGGTGACGGCGGAGCCGACGGCCTCCGAGAGCGAAGAGAATCCGCCGTCACGTAGCCGCTTAGCGATGCCGCGGTTGATCCGGGTCATCCACAATGGCCCGCCGTAGATGAACCCGGTGTATCCCTGGATAAGTGTCGCGCCGTGGGTGATGCGCTCCCACGCTTGCTCCTCGGTTTCGATTCCGCCCACGGAGACGAGCACGAGCTGGTCGCCGGCGCGTGCGTATAGGCGGTCGAGGACCTCGAGCGAACGCCGGGCGACCGGAGCGCCGGAGATTCCGCCGGCTCCCATCGATTCGACTTCGCGCGCCGGAGTGGCGAGATTCTCGCGCGAGACCGTTGTGTTCGTGGCGACGATACCGGCAAGGCCCAGCTCGATGGCGAGGTCAGCGACCGCGTCGATATCGGCATCGGCGAGATCGGGGGCGATCTTCACCAACACCGGAATGCTCGAGACCTCTTGCACGGCGGCGAGGATCGGGCGCAGCGAATCGACGGCCTGCAGATCGCGCAGCCCCGGTGTGTTGGGAGAAGAGACATTGACAACCAGGTAGTCGGCCAACCCGTGGAGGATGTGCGCGCTCGAGACGTAGTCGGTGACGGCTTTTTCCGGCTCGACGACTTTGGTCTTGCCGATATTGATGCCGACCGGGTCCTGAGAGCGACGGCGGCGCAGGTTGTTCGCCGCGTTTCCGGCGCCGTGATTGTTGAAGCCCATGCGGTTGAGGAGACCGCGGTCGGGGATGAGGCGGAACAGGCGCGGCGTTGGGTTCCCCGGCTGCGGAGCAGCGGTGACCGTACCCATCTCCGAGTACCCGAAGCCGATCGCCCCCCAGGAGTCCGGGGCGGCGGCGTTCTTGTCGAATCCGGCGGCGAGCCCGAGTGGACCGGGGAACGAGCGTCCGAAGACGTCTTGGGTGAGGATCGGATCCTTGACGCCCAGGAAGCGACGAAGGAGTGAGCCAAGTGGTGGGACGAGGGTGAGTAGCTTGAGGGCACCGAACGTCACATGGTGGATGCGCTCCGACGGGAAGCGGAACAACACGAACTGTAGAACCTTGTACATTGACCAATCCTCGGTTGGGCTCGAATGGCCGGCGCCGCTGGCGCAGGCCACCACATGACTCTAGGGCAGTCGCTGCTCTTCGGGCGAGATGATTTGCACTCCCGAGCCGTCCGCGGATCCGACGACCAGGGCACCGTCTTCTGCGACGCTCAGGGAATGAGGAGCGGACACGGTGTCGAACGCGGCGACCTCACGGCCCTGCCCGGACGAGATGTCGATGGCTACTACGCGGTTCTCGCCGCTGAGTGCCACCCACACGACCGAGGTTCCAGGCACCGCCGCGACCGCCCAAGGGGCTTTGCCGACCGGGAACATCTGGTGCAGGCGCAAAGGATCGGCGTCGAAAATCATCAGGGCGTTTCCAGTGGTGTCGCTCACCGCGGCCCAGCCGTCTTCGGTGGTGGCGGCAACGCCTGCGGCCTTACCCGGCCGGAGAACCGGTCCGATCTCGTTGGAGTCGGGATAGACGTTGGCCACGGTGGTGTCCGCGCGCGACACTGCGAAACCGACGTTCCCGGACGCTGCGAGCTGATCGATCCCCTCGAGTGATTCGAGGCGGGCGTTCTCCCCACCGTCGGCGCTGCGTACAGCGACGGTGCCGTCCTTGTGCCCCGTGAGAATTCGACCGTCCTCCAGCTCGGCGACCGCCGTGACCGGCCCGGTATCACCGATCGGCTCGTATCCTCCGTCCACTGTGGCCCTGCCGATTCCCTCTGCGCCGCCCACGAGAACCCCGTCGGAAGAAGGGACTACGGGGAGTGAGTCGTCGGGGAGCTCGACCCTCTCATCAGAGACGAACTCGCCGCCGGAAATGTGTCCGAATTCCACGCGGCCTGGATCGTCGAGCTGCAACGCAACGCCGCCGTCATCCAGTGACACTGCGGCGACCACCGGGGATTCCAGATCGGTGACCTGCCCGGCCGGATCGGTTTCTGTGGGCAGGATCTCTGGAGTGGCATTGCCCATCTCGACCGAGTTGAACTCCTCAAGGTGCGAAGTAGCGCACCCGGACGCCCCGAGCACAACGGCTCCGGCGACGGCGACGAGGCCCGACACCCTGCGGCGCCGGTGTCCATGTACAGCTCGATTTATCCGCATGATTGCTTCTCGAATTCCTTTCTTCGCCCATGAAAGGCGGTGCGGAAGAGGCATTGGACCCGTCCTCGGCTGGTGTGGTGGCCCGGTCGCCGCATCCCATTGTGGGTTCCATTGTGTCGAAAGGGCCAGATAGTCTTGCGCGGGGCTACCCTGGTGCGGGTTCGACGCGACGAAATTTCCCCGATTCCCGCGCGTCCTCATGACTGTTGTCCGCGCCGGGCGTGGAGGAAGGACCGATATTCACATGGTCGTTGAAGAGTCGATGTCGTGGCTACAGGTAGTGGTGTTGTCTCTACTCCAGGGACTCACCGAATTCCTGCCGGTCTCCTCGTCGGGGCACCTATCCATTTTCTCGAAGATCTTCTTCGGCCACGATGCCGGCGCGTCCTTCACCGCGGTCGTGCAGCTCGGCACCGAGGCCGCGGTGGTCGTCTACTTCGCGAAAGACATCTACCGCATCGCCATGGCCTGGTTCCGGGGTATCGCCAACGCGGACGCGCGCGGCGACGAATATCGGCTCGGCTGGATGGTGATCATCGGCACCATCCCGATCGGCATCATCGGGTTCTTGTTCAAGGACGTGATCAGAGAAAGCGCCCGCAACCTGTGGATCACCGCGATCGTGTTGATCCTGTTCTCCTTTGTGTTTCTTGCCGCGGAGCGTTGGGGCAAGCAGAACCGTGACGTCGACCCGAAGACGCTCAAGGGGATGGATATGAAGACGACGCTCGCGATGGCCTTCGGCCAATGCCTGGCCCTGATTCCCGGCGTGAGCCGGTCGGGCGCGACGATGTCTGCCGGCATGTTCATGAACCTCTCGCGTGAGGCGGCAGCGCGCTACTCGTTCCTGCTGGCGATCCCGGCAGTCCTTGCCTCCGGCCTGTTCAGCCTGCCGGACGTTTTCGATCCGCAGGCCGGGCAGTCCGCCACTGGCATCCAGATCGTGATCGGCGTGGCTATCGCGTTCGCCGTGGGGTACGCATCGATCGCGTGGCTGCTGCGCTTCGTGCAGAATCACTCGCTCGCGTGGTTCGCCGGTTACCGGATTATCCTCGGGCTCGTCGTCATCGGTCTCCTCACTGCCGGGGTCATCACACCTACCCTGACCTCGGCTTAAGCACCGAACCGGCGGTGGCACGGGCAGACCGCCGGGACGCGCAGCGTATGCTGGGCGCATGACGGTCCTGTTGATTCGGCACGGTGTATCGACCGCAAACCAGGCGCGCATCCTGGCCGGAAGGAAGCCGGGAGTGTCCCTCAACGAGGCGGGGGAGGAACAGGCCAGAAGCCTGGCGGATCGGCTTCAGGGCCTCGAGATCGCGAAGATTGTCCATTCCCCCCTTGAACGGTGTGGGCAAACGGTCGAGCCCCTGGCAGCCGCTCTCGGCGTAGTCACAATCGAGGACGAGCGGCTCGCGGAGGTCGACTATGGTTCGTGGACCGGGAGCAAACTGGGGGACCTCACCGACGAGCCGCTGTGGCAGACGGTGCAGAATCACCCTTCGGCGGCGGTGTTCCCCGGCGGGGAATCGCTGGTTCACATGGCCCTGCGAGTGGTTTCGGCGCTCCGCGAACGCGATGCCGCACTCGCCGAGGAGCACGGCCGGGACGTGTTGTGGATCGCATGCTCGCATGGTGACCCGATCAAGGCGGCTATCGCAGATGCCTGCGGAATGCACCTGGATGCTTTCCAGCGAATCGTCGTCGAGCCGGCTTCGGTGTCGGCGGTCAGATACACCGCGCACCGCCCCTTCGTGATGCGCCTCAACGACACCGGTTCGGATTTCGCGCTATTGTCGGCGTCTCTGGCTGCACCCATGGCGAAGGGAACCGAATCGTCCGACGAATCAAACGTTCCCCCGGGCGGATCCGTACGCTGACGATCCGTTCCGCAGGAGCGATATCGTCAGGGGATACAGGGTGGACGAGAAGAGCCGGACAGTCGACGGACGAGAGGATGAGCACATATGAGCAGGATCGTGCATGACTTTGTGGATCCGGACCGCTTTGTCCTGGGCACCGTCGGTCAACCCGGGGAACGAGCATTCTTCGTGCAGGCAAGCGACGGGCAACGGACCGTGTCGCTTTCGCTGGAGAAGCAGCACGCCAAGGTGCTCGGCGAGTCCATCGACAAAATGCTCAACGAGTTGGCCCAGAACAATCCGCAGCTCGAACTTCCGCCGTCGGCGCAGCAGCTCGAGGATGCCGAACCACTGACGATGCCGGTGGATCCGGAATTTCCGCTCGGTGCGATCGCGTTGAATTGGTCCCAGGAAGCCTCGTTCGTGGTTATCGACCTGGTGTCCGCGGAGAACGGGATGATCGCAGACGAGGAGATCCTCGACGACGAGAACCACGAGCACGACGTTGTGCGCATTCAGCTCACGCCATATTCAGCGCGCCAGTTCTCCCTGCGCTGCCAGAAAGTTGTCGACGCCGGGCGCGCCGAATGCCCTCTGTGTGGCGAACTGATGAGCAGCCAGGCACACCTGTGCGTCCGGCTCAACGGCTACCACAAACGCAGCCCCGCCGAGCTCGCGGCACTCCTGGAGAACTAGGCCGGGCGTGGAAGTCCGGATCATCGGCCGAATTCGCTCGGGTAGCAACGCCGTCTTCCTAACGGAGGAGGTCTCGCCTCTCGGCGCTTCGGACACCGAAAGCGCTCGAGCGTCACTGTGGGTCCACAAACCTGTGCGCGGAGAATCACCCCTGCACGATTTTCCGGCCGGCGTGCTCCCTCCGGAAGCGTCTGTCCCCGGCGCCAGCGTCGAATCCCAGCTCGCCGGCACCCTCGCAGCGCGCGAGATAGCGGCGTACCGCGTCTCTCGCGCGGCCGGCTGGGACGTAGTCCCGGAAACCTTGCCGATCATCTCGGCTGCCGGCCCGGGGATGATTCAACGATTCCTCGACATCCCCTCCGACGCGGACCCCGAACACGCGCCGGTTGATCTCTACTCCCCGGAACAGATGCCGCGCGACGTCATTGGTGTTATAGCGCTGGATACCGAGGACGGCGAGACCATGGTGCTCGGGCATCGCGCCTCTGCGCGCATCCGCACTATCGCTCTACTGGACGCAGTGATCAACAACTCCGATCGCAAGGGCGGACACGTCCTGCGAAGCTCTGACGGGACAGTGTGGGCGATCGATCACGGGCTCGCATTCCACACCGATCCCAAGGTGCGCAGCGTGCTGTGGGGATTCGCCGACGAACCATTGGACGACGTCGAGCTTGCCGCATTGCGTGCGCTCCGCGCCGGCTGCGCCACCGGCTCCCTCCGCCGGGAACTCGCCGCGCTTCTTGCCGCCGAAGAGCTCGACGCTTTCCGGGAACGCATCGATTCTCTGCTGGATGCGGGCACTTTCCCGCCTCCTCACGGCGGCTTCCCGCTGCCGTGGCCGCTCTTTTGATCGGGTCTCGAATCCCGGCAGTCCGCCTCTTCTGATCCCCTTGAAGTCGGAGGGTTTGCCGGGCGCGCGTGCGGGCGCTCTACACTGGCTCCTATGCGTTCATGGACCGGTCCTGCCCTTGACCCCGTCGCCGGATCCGCCCAGTCTCTGCGGCTGTACGACACCTCAACGAGAGTGCTGCGTCAGGTCCCCACAGGAGGCACGGTCGGCATCTACGTGTGTGGCATCACGCCGTACGACACCACTCATCTCGGCCACGCGGCGACTTATGTCACCTTCGACCTGATCATCCGTCTGCTCAACGACGCGGGGCAGCGAGTGCATTACGTGCAGAACATCACCGACGTCGACGACCCGCTGTTCGAACGTGCCGAGCGTGACGGCGTGGATTGGCGCGAACTCGGGTCCAGTGAGGTCGAGGCGTTCCGTCGCGACATGGAAGCGCTGTCCGTCCTTCCCCCGCAAGACTACGTCGGCGCGATCGAGTCGGTGGACGAGGTCATCGAGATGGTGGGGGAGCTCCTCGACGGCGGTAGCGCCTACCAGCTTGACGAGAACGAAAGCGGCGACGGTTACCGCGACGTGTACTTCCCGTTCAACGCATCGGGCAATTTCGGCTATGAGTCAAATTATTCACGCCCGGTCATGGACGACTTCTTCGCCGAGCGGGGAGGGGACCCGCACCGGCAGGGCAAGCGCAGCCCTCTCGATGCGTTGCTGTGGCGCGCCGCCCGCCCGGGCGAACCGAGCTGGCACGCCCCCTGGGGAGACGGGAGGCCTGGCTGGCACATCGAATGTTCGGCGATCGCCCGCAATCGTCTCGGAATGGGCTTCGCCATTCAGGGCGGAGGCGATGACCTCATCTTCCCGCACCACGAGTTCTCCGCGGCGCACGCCGAGGCAGCCTCCGGGGGAGGCCGATTCGCTCAGTTGTACGTGCACGCGGGGATGATCGGGCTCGATGGAGTCAAGATGAGCAAGTCTCTTGGCAACTTGGTGCGTGTCAGAGAGCTGGTACGCCAGGGTGTGGATCCCGCCGCGATAAGGCTCGGACTGTACGCCGGCCACTATCGGGAGGCCCGCTCCTGGTCGGCAACGGTGCTCAACGATGCCGAGGATCGGCTCCGCCTTTGGCGCGCGGCGATCTCAGCGGACGAACCGGCGTCCGCCGCGCCGGCCATCGTCAAGGTCCGAGAAGCGCTCTCGTTCGACCTCGACACGCCGCAGGCGCTGCGAATCATCGACGACTGGGCAACGAGTTGTCACGGGCCCAAGACCGGCGAACTGCGCGCGGAGCCTCAAACCGCCGACGGCGCCGAGATGGCCGGCGCCGTGCGCAACCTGCTCGGCGTCGACGTCTAACCGTCGTCGGACCTGCCCGGCGTTCCGCCGTCTGAGTCCGGGCCGAATTCGGTGGGAGGGCCGCCTCCACGACGTCCTTCGTCCTTCCCACCTGTCTGGAGGTAATGCTCGAACTCGGCCGCCAACTGGTCGCCGTCGACGAGCCGAATCCGTTCCTGTGGGGTGCGACGCACCTCGATACTCACGGAGGTGTCCTCGACGGAATCGAACTGTTCTTCCAGCTCGTGGACGTACCCCTGAAGGTCGTCGTCAGCTTCGGTCGCGCTGTCGACCTGCTGGCGCCATTCCTCGACCCGCCCCTCGAGCGCGAGGGTCGGCATGTCGAGCTCGGTCACCGACGACAACCACGTCAGTAAACGGAGCGTCGCTGCCGGTGCGGAATTGCCGGCCACGTAGTGGGGCACAGCGGCGAATGCCGTGGTCGCCGGCACGCCCTCCCGGGTAAACGCCTCTTGGAGAACCAGCGGCAGCCCGGCGGGACCATGGAAGTTGCCCGGTTCGAGGCCGACCTCCTGGAGCCGACGCTTCGAATACGAGGCACCACTGAGCGGGGTCTGCCGGGTGTGAGGAACATCAGCGCTGATCGAACCGAGAATGTAGACTTCGCGGACGCCAAACGTGTCTGCGAGCGTGAGCAGGTCCATCGTGAATGCCTGCCAATGTGAAGCAGGCTCCGGACCGAGAACGAGCAACACCTCGTTCTCGGAATCCGGGGGAGAGGCCGCGAAGATGTCGATGCTCGGAACAGAGAGCGACCGAACAACCCCGTCGACAAGCTCGACCGTCGGGCGGACCTGGCCGTAAGGGAAATAGACCTCGTCGGCGATCTTCGCGATCCCAGTGGTGTCCCATTCCAGCGCCAATTGTTCGAGGCCCTGCGTAGCGGCGTCGCCGGCGTCACTCCATCCTTCAAGCGCGATCACCATGATGGGAGCCGTGATCGACGGGGTTTCCTCGTCATTCCATGCCAAGCTCATTGTCCCAGGGTAAGTCCAAACGCAAGAAAGCACGAAGCGCCAACGCAAACGCCTGGGTTTCGATCGTTCCCGTGGACCCGCGCGGCCGTCTCGGTTCTTCCGAATGCCGCGATATCTAGGGAGGTCGGGTTCGCTTACAAGGCCAATGCGCAATTAATGCAGGACCGGACAGACCCGTTGGTGAACGATTTGCCATCGTCTCTAAACTGGGCATATGTCTAACTCTCGTGCCGCATCGGGTACCTCCTTCGATTCCCCGCTTTTCGACGCCATGGCGTCGCGAGTTCTCATCGGAGATGGTGCGATGGGCACGATGTTGCAGAACGTCGATCTCAGCGTCGAAGACGACTTCCAGGGCCTCGAGGGTTGCAACGAGATCCTCAATGTGACCCGTCCCGACGTCGTGGAGGATATCCACCGCGCATTCTTCTCGGCAGGCGCCGACATGGTCGAAACCAATACGTTCGGCTGCAACCTGTCCAATCTCGGCGACTATGACATCGCCGAGCGGATCGCCGAGCTCGCCGAAGCCGGTGCATCGATCGCCCGCAAGGTCGCCGACGAAGTGGGGCCGAGCGAGGACGGCGTGCCGCGCATGGTCCTCGGTTCGCTTGGACCGGGCACAAAGCTACCCTCCCTCGGACAGTCGACCTACGAGGAGATGCGCGATGCGTACGCCGAGGCCGGACGCGGGCTCGCCCTCGGTGGCATCGACGCGTTCCTGGTCGAGACTTCGCAGGATCTCCTTCAGGTCAAGGCGGCCGTCGTGGGCATCCAGCAGGGCATGGAGCAGGCCGGTCGCCGCATCCCGATCATCTCGCACGTCACTATCGAGACGACGGGCACCATGCTGCTCGGCTCGGAGATCGGCGCGGCCCTCAACGCACTCGAGCCTCTTGGTATCGACATGATCGGCCTCAACTGTGCCACGGGTCCGGCCGAAATGGTGGAACACTTGCGCTACCTGTCTCAGCACGCTCGGATCCCCGTGTCGGTCATGCCGAATGCCGGGCTTCCGGAACTGGGCAAAAATGGCGCGGTCTACCCGCTCGGGCCGGAGAAGTTCGCACCGGCGGTGGCCGATTTCGTTTCCGACTTCGGACTGTCCATGGTCGGTGGTTGCTGCGGCACCACACCTGAGCACATCACCCAACTTCGCGACGAGGTCTCGAAGCGGGAGAAGGCAACTCGCGAACCGGTCCTGGTCAACGGACTGTCGTCGCTGTATTCGGTCGAACCCTTCCGCCAGGATGCCGGCATCCTGATGATCGGCGAGCGGACCAATGCCAACGGCTCGAAACGTTTCCGCGATGCGATGCTCGATGCCGACTGGGGCACCTGCATGGATATCGCCAAGGAGCAGATCCGCGATGGCGCGCAGATGGTCGACCTCTGCGTCGACTACGTCGGTAGGGACGGCGCGCAGGACATGGCCGAGCTCGCAGGCCGGCTGGCCACCGCATCAACCCTGCCGATCATGATCGACTCCACGGAGCCTGCGGTCATCGAGGCGGGCCTGGAGCGTCTGGGCGGCCGTTGCGCGGTCAACTCCGTCAACTACGAGGACGGCGACGGCCCCGATTCCCGCTTCGTCAAAATCATGGAGCTTGTGAAGAAGCACGGCGCGGCCGTTGTCGGACTCACGATCGACGAGGAGGGCCAGGCGCGTACCGCCGAGCACAAGGTGCGAATCGCCGAGCGGATCATCACCGACCTCACCGAGAACTGGGGGATGGCCGAAGAGGACATCATCATCGACTGCCTCACGTTCCCGATTTCCACCGGTCAGGACGAAACCCGACGCGACGGCATCGAGACGATCGAGGCGATCCGCCGACTCACGGCGGCTCACCCCAAGGTGCACACCACGCTGGGACTATCCAACATCTCCTTCGGTCTCAACCCGGCCGCACGCCAGGTACTCAACTCGGTATTCCTCGCCGAGTGTGTTGAGGCAGGCCTGGACTCGGCGATCGCCCACTCGTCGAAGATCTTGCCGATGAGCAAGATCGACGAGCGTCCCCGCGAGGTCGCTCTCGATATGGTCTATAACCGGCGCTCGGAGGGTTACGATCCGCTATCGACCTTCATGGAGCTGTTCGAGGGCGTCTCCGCGGCCGGCGCGAAGGATGCCCGCGCCGCCGAGCTGGCCGCAATGCCGCTGTTCGATCGTCTTTCCGCGCGCATCGTCGATGGGGAGCGCAAGGGCCTCGAAGAGGACCTCGACGAGGCGATGAAGGAAATCCCTCCGCTGGAAATCATCAACACCCACCTGCTCGGCGGGATGAAGACGGTCGGCGAGCTCTTCGGCTCGGGTCAGATGCAGCTGCCGTTCGTACTGCAGTCCGCGGAGACGATGAAGGCGGCTGTCGCCCATCTCGAGCCGCATATGGAGGCCTCCGACGACGAGGGCAAGGGCAAGATCGTCCTCGCCACGGTCAAGGGCGATGTGCACGATATCGGTAAGAACCTCGTGGACATCATCTTGTCGAACAACGGTTATGACGTGGTCAACATCGGCATCAAGAAGCCGATCGCCGAGATCATCACCGCCGCCGAGGAAAACAAGGCCGACGTCATCGGCATGTCCGGGCTGCTCGTGAAGTCGACCGTGGTGATGAAGGACAACCTCTCGGAGATGAACTCCAAGGGTGTCGCCGGAAACTACCCGGTGCTACTCGGCGGCGCGGCCCTCACGCGCACCTATGTCGAGGGCGATCTGCAGGAGATGTATGACGGCGAGGTGTTCTACGCGCGCGATGCGTTCGAAGGGCTTCGTCTGATGGACGACGTGATGCAGGCCAAGAAGTCCGGCAATCCCGTCGCCCAGTCCGCCGAGGCCGCGGCGAAGGCCGCCGAACGCAAGGCCCGCCGCGAACGCAGCGAGCGGATCGCCGCCAAGCGCAAGGCCAACGAGAAGCCCGTGGAGATTCCCGAGCGCTCGGACGTGGAAGTAGATGTACCTCTGGCGACTCCGCCGTTCTGGGGCACGAGGATCGCCAAGGGGATCAGTGTCAATGATTACCTCGATCACCTAGACCAGCGCGCCCTTTTCATGGGCCAGTGGGGGCTTCGCGGTGTGCGCGGTGGGGAAGGCCCGTCGTACGACGATCTCGTCGCCAGCGAGGGACGGCCACGACTGCGCGAATGGATCGACCGGTTGACCACGGAGGGGATTCTCGCGAACGCCGCGGTCGTCTACGGCTACTTCCCGGCAGTCTCCGAGGGTGACGACGTCCTCATTCTCAGCGATCCCCACCCGGACGCCGAGGTAGTGCGCCGGATGAGCTTCCCGCGGCAGCAGCGATCCCGGTTCCTGTGCATCTCGGACTTCGTCTGTTCCCGCGAACGGGCCCGCGAGCTCGGCCAGGTGGACGTGCTGCCGCTGCAACTTGTCACCATGGGTCAGCCGATCGCCGACTTCGCGAACAAGCTGTTCGCCGCGAACGAATACCGCGACTACCTCGAGGTCCACGGTATCGGCGTGCAATTGACGGAGGCACTCGCCGAATACTGGCACCACCGCGTGCGCGACGAGCTCCGACTCCCGGACGGCGCCGTGTCGGACGAGGACTCAGAGGACATCAACGAGTTCTTCAACCTCAAGTACCGCGGCGCCCGCTACTCCTTCGGTTACGGCGCATGCCCGGATCTCGAGTACCGCACCGACATGGTCGAGCTTCTCGACGCAGGACGAATCGGTGTAGAGATTTCCGAGGAACTCCAGCTCCATCCCGAACAGTCGACGGACGCCTTCGTGCTGTACCACCCGGAGGCAAAGTACTTCAATGTGTAGCCAGCACCCGTCTAATCACTGATAAACCGACCACAGCACACTAAAATCGACACCATGCCAGAACGTTCCCGTGTGACACGGCAGAAACTGCTCGTCTCCGGCCGCCGCCATTTCGCTGAAGAAGGCTGGATGACGGCGCGCATTCGTGACATCGTCGCGGATGCCAAACAGTCCAACGATTCCGCGATCAACTACCACTTCGGGTCGCGGGCCGGACTGTTGCGCGCCATCCTGCGCATCGGAATCGAAGCGATGGAAGAGCAGCGCCAGAACGAAATCGACGCTCTCGCCGCCAGGGGCATCAAGGTCGACAAGAACCTCGACGTGTCGACGCTGTCCACGCTCGTCATCCGGCCGATCGCGGATGTACTGCGCTACAACGAGGGCGTGGAGTTCATTCGAATCGTCGGGCAGATCGGCCCCTACACCAGGGTCCAGAGCGCTCTACGCAACGAGGTCATGCAAGACACCGTGCTGCTCACGGAAGTCGAACTCCTCGTGGATTCGATCGCCCAGTCGATCGGAGAGACACCCGGACGCTACCGGATCCACAACTTCCTCATCGCGCTCATCGCGATACTCTCTGCGCGGGCGCTGGCGATTGCCGCAATTCGCCGCAAGAACTCCTCGGACGAAGACTACTCGGCCGAGGAAATCGATGACCTACTCGAGGAATCGGGCCAGCTCCGCCACGATCAGTTCGTCGACGAGGTCGTGTCCACGCTGTCCGCCGGGCTCGCTTCCGGGATCCCGAGCAATAACTAGCGACCGAGCCCCAGAGCGTAGAGGTACTTCGACAGCGCCGCGCGAGCGTCATCTTCCGCCGCGGAGATCCCGACGAACTGCAGCTGCTGCATCCGACCGAACACGTCCTTTGCGGCTGCGTCGACCGCGGCCGGGTCCGCATCCGCGGGCAATCCTACTGCCTCGGCCGGGCTTCCGGCGGCCAAGGCGCGACGTGCTATCGCCGTCAGCGGAGACTGCGGTGAGGACGCCACGAGTCCGCGATACGAGCGGAACAAGGCCACTTTGACCATCGCCGGGCGAGAGAAGAGCACCGCGAGAATGTGGCGCACGCGATCGCGGGCGGGGTGGTGGATGGCCAGTTGCTCGAGTTCCCCGGTGATCCGAAGCGCGCGCTGCATGGCTGCGAAGGGGAGAAGCTCACCACGAAGGTAGCCATCCAGCTCGCTCACACCGGAGGACGCGTCGAGCCACCCGGACAGTTCGGAGGCGCCACGTGCAGCGCGGTCGATGCCGTGGATCGTGCCGTACTCGCCGATGAGGTCGAGAATTATCTTTCGATCCAGCGCGCTGAAGACCCCGTCATCGGTGCGTTCGAGCTCTTCGAGCACGTCCTCGTAATCGAGGGAGCTGAGCTTGCCGAGCTGTCGGGAAATATGTTCGGTGACCTGACCGGTACGGGAGGCTTCGGCGAGGAGACCCGCGATGGGGATGACCGTAGACACCAGTTCCTCCATGCGGCCGGACAACACCCTCGAATATTCGCGAGCATGAGCCATAGGGTCTTTCGCGCCCATCGCACCCTCGCCGAAGGAATCGGCCCGGGCGAGCACACCGACCACGTTGAGCGGAGTAAAGCCGAGGCGGGACACGAAGTCGCGCTCGTGTGCCCGCGGCAGGCTCTCGAACACGAACACAGCGGCGTCAGCCTCTGTCGACGCCTGACGGGTTTGGTCATAGCCGGGCAGCAGCGCGCGCTTTGCGACCTCTTCGTTCTCGGCGGTGAGCGTGGCGAGCCCCGGGGTGTCGATGAGAGTCACGTCAGCGATGGCTCGGGAGGGCAGGAACCGGTCCACGTAGGAAATGTCCTCGACCGGGACCGGCAGTTCGGTGACGACGCCGGAGGCGTTCTGCGCGAGCATCCGCTCGCCGCCGCGTGTGACGACCTCGGCGCGCGACGGGGCGCCGTTGTGGAACACGGTGACCGCGTTGGTGACCTCGAGGGCGCCTGTGGCGGCGATGCGTTCCCCTACGAGAGCGTTGACCAGCGTCGACTTGCCGGCCTTGAGGCGGCCGACGATCACGACTCGCGGCGGGGAGAACAGGATCTGCCCCAGACGGTTGGCGTGGTCGATGAGGTCTCCGCCGTTCGCTGCCAGGGCGCGAAGGGCCTGGTCCAGCTCGGCGGTGACGGGATCCATATCGGGCGCGGTCACAGTGCGTTCCTCTGTTCCTCGGGCAGTCCGGCGATCACGGCCTCCAGATAGTCGATGTGCGAGGAGATGATCTTCGAATTCTTGCGTAAGCGCTCCGACTGACCCTTGCGAGAGCTCTCGTCGGCGCGCACGGCAGACTGAGCGGCCTGCAGGCGGCTCTGGATGTTGTCCTGCTCCCACCGAAGATGAGCGCGGTAGCGAACGACCATCTCAGTGCGCGAGAGATTGATGAGTGTGTCGATCTCACGACCGGCGGCGATACGCGCGCTATTACAGGACTCGCGCACCCATGTGTGCAGATGTTGCTTGCCGTTGCGCATCGCACGATAGGCGAGGTTGATGGCGATCCAGCCGCCTCCGACGGCCACTGCAGGGAACGCCACCATACTCAGGCCGACGGTTGCCAGGGCCGATGAACCAAGGGTGGCGAGGCCCGTGCCGCCGAGAACGCCGACGCTGATGACGCTCGGGTCGATGAGGTTGTCGGTCTTCTTCCCGACCTCACGGGAGGAGTACTGCTGCGGGCCGGCGAGTCCGCGGATCGCGGCGTCGGCGATCGCGAGCCACACGTTCTGGTCCTCGAAAAGCCGATCGCACTCGGATTTCAACGCCGCGGACATCGCGTGGATCGACTGCTCGATGGCCTTGTTGACGTCTGCCTCGATTTGCGCGGTGAACACCTGGGGCTTGCTTCGCAGGACGACGAGACCCGAGCGGTTGATCTCCTGCGTCCATTTTTCCTTGATCGACTCGAGCGCCAGATCGAACTCGCCGAGGACTCGCTGGCGAGCGACCGAGATGTTGCGCGAGAGGAACTGCTCCCATTCTTGTCCGTGGTCGCGTAGGCCCTTGAGTTCTTCTTTGCGGGTCTCGAGCTCCTCCACCACCTGAGACGGCTGCTCCGTGGCACGGATTTGCTCGTCGACGGTCTCGGAGACCTTCCTGAGCGCGGCAACACCGACGTTGAGGGCGACCGCCCGAGAGAGGGCGTCCGCACTGCGGGCACGCCTGGCGATGAGCGTACGCAGGGCCGCGATGCCGGAGGTCGACTCGATTCTCTCGCGACGCCCTGCGTCATCCAGCAGGAGCGCGGACTGCGCTCGGAGGCTTGAGACGCCGAGAACGGGAACCTCCATTCCGGCGTACTCGCGGATGAGGCGGCGGTTCTCCTCGACGATGGACCGCCAGCGGGTGAGTGCCTTGTCGATCTTCGACACGACGACAATGACCGACCCGACCGTCTCCGCCGCGCGGGTGAGGATGTCGATTTCCGGGGCGGTGATGGGAGTGGTCGCGTCGCACACCATGACCAGGATCCCGGCGCCGCGAGCCGAGGACAGGGCGAGGTCCACCGCTGCGTCGTCGAGGCCGCCGGCGCCAGGGGTGTCGACGAGAACCGCCCGCAGCTCCACGCCGTGGCCGATGTGGACGGTGGCATGGGAGGGGAGTTCGACGACGTCGGCGGCGTTGACTCGCGCCCCGGCGGTGGTCGACCAGGATCCGAGCTCGGCGAGAGCATGGGACTCGGAATGATCGCCGAAGTGCAGGTCGACGCTCTCGGACGATTCGGCGTCCACGGGAAGCACCTGGATCGGCATCGACGTGGACTCGTCGACGTCGGAAGGGAGGAGCCCGGGTCGTCCGACGAGGGCGTTGACCAGGGAGCTCTTGCCGCGCTTGACCTCGCCGACCACGACGACGCTCGCCGTGGACTCGGTGGCGAAGAATTTGGATTCGATGAGAGAGGCTGCGTCGGTCTCCCCGTATTTGCGTAGGATGCCCGCGCTGTTGCGTACATAGTCGGTGAGCGATTTCTTCGCCGCTGCCGGTGCCGACACGAAAGGCACTCCCTTCCGCTCCCGGGGGAGCGATTCACTCGTCCCGCGGCGTGAATCGACCACGCCGAGACGCTGTATGTACGCACGTTTCACCAAGCACCGTAATTGGCGCCGACAATCGAGTATCCCGCAGAGGTGGCCCAACTTCTAGTGCCGCGAGGCGCCCGGCCGGCATTTCTTTGCCTCCGGCGAGCGGTGCCGGAGCTCACGGGCCCTGCGGGGTGTGGCCCAGAACGCGTAGCGTGGGCGATTGTGACGACGCCGCGCGCAGTATTTCTCGACATGGATGGCACGCTCATCGACTCGGAAAAGCTCTGGGACATCGCCGTCGGTGAGCTCAGCGAGGCGATGGGCCGCCGGGTGGACGACGAGACCCGACGCCGCACCCTCGGCGCCTCGACGGAGACGTTCTTCGCGGTTCTGTCCGAGTACACCGGGCACGCCGTGGATACCGCGGAGGAATTCGAGCGGCTCAAGGCGATCTTGCATACGCGTGTCGCCGAGCTCTTCGGCACCGATCTCGAATGGCGCCCGGGCGCGCAGCAACTGCTCGACGGGCTCGCCGAGCGGGGCGTCCCGCTCGCCCTCGTGACAAACACCGAGTCCACGCTGATGGCCGCGCCCCTGGACGTGATCGGAAAAACCCGCTTCTCCGCCGTCATAACCGGGGATGCGGTGGCCAACGCGAAGCCGGCGCCGGATCCGTATCTCGCCGCCGCGGATGCGCTGGCAGTCGCGCCGGGGGAGGCCGTGGCCATCGAGGATTCGGTGACCGGCGCGAGTGCCGCGGTCGCTGCGGGATGTCGCGTGCTCTACGTGCCGACCGAGCCGGAACAGCCCGACGTCGACGGTGCCACACGAGGGGAGAGCCTCGTCGGCGTCGACCTCGACGTACTCGCCGACCTCGGCGGTGTGGGACAATAACGCGCGTGAAATCCTTCGATTCTCTTTTCGCCGAACTCGCCCAGCGCATCGCCGAGCGTCCCGAGGGCTCGGGCACCGTCGCGGCCTTCGACAAGGGCATTCATCACCTGGGCAAGAAGATCAACGAAGAGGCCGGGGAAGTGTGGATCGCCGCCGAGTATCAGAGCGACGAGGAACTGTCCGAAGAGATTTCCCAGCTGCTCTATTGGACTCAGGTGATGATGCACAAGCGCGGCCTGAGCCTCGACGACGTCTACCGCTACCTGTAAGGAGAACGCATGCTGCGCGTGGCCATGCCGAATAAGGGCTCACTTTCCGAGTCCGCCGCCCACATGCTCGCCGAGGCCGGGTACAAGCGGCGCGGTGAGGGCAAGGACCTCACCGTTCTCGACCAGCACAACGGCGTCGAGTTCTTCTTCCTTCGTCCCAAGGACATCGCGATCTATGTCGGTAACGGCCAACTCGACCTGGGGATCACGGGCCGCGATCTCGCCGCCGACTCGAAGGGCGACGTTTCCGAGCTGCTCGCGCTCGGTTTCGGGCACTCCACGTTCCGCTACGCCGGTCCCGCAGGCGAGGGCTGGGATGTCGACAAGCTCGCCGGGGCTCGCATCGCGACCTCGTACCCGAACATCGTGCGCGACGACCTGGCCGAGCGGGGCATGGAGGCGACGGTGATCCGCCTCGACGGCGCCGTGGAGATCTCGATCCAGCTCGGCGTCGCCGACTGCATCGCGGACGTCGTCGGCTCGGGGCGAACCCTGCGCGCACACGGGCTCGAGGCATTCGGCCCGATGTTGTGCGACTCGGAGGGCGTGCTCATCGGGCGCAGGGGCGCGGAGACGACCACCCAGATGCGTCAGCTCATCGCGCGCCTGCAGGGTGTGGTTTTCGCCCAACAATTCATGATGCTCGACCTCGACTGCCCGAAAGAGCTTCTCGATACCGTGACCGAGATCGTACCCGGCATCGAGTCGCCGACCGTCTCGCCGATGGCCGACCCGAATTGGGTCGCCGTGCGCTCGATGGTTCCGCGCGCCGACATGAACACGATCATGGACCAACTCTCGGCCGCAGGCGCAAAGGCGATCCTGGCCTCCGACATCCGGTCCTGCCGGATGTGATGACGGCGGAGGCCACGAATTTCGGTGCCTCCGACGTCATCGGCGAGCCTCCAGCGGCGGCAGCGGTCGGTCTCAGCCGACCTGGCGCGTGCCCGGCCAGCCCGGATATTCCGGCGGCGTCCCACCGAATGCGGGACAGTGGGCCTTGTGGTTGCACCAACCGCACAGCTTCGACGTCTTCGGCTCGAAAGTCCCCTCCTTGCCGTCACGCTCGATATCGGCCCACAGCGCGTCGAGTTCGCGGGCGGTCTCGGCGAGCATGTGGTCGGTGGGCGACAGCGTGAGGAACGATCCGTTCTTCAGATAGATGAGCTTGAGCTGGGTCGGGATATCACCTCGGATGAGGAAATACATGAGCGCGTAGAACCTCATCTGCGCGAGCGCCGTTCGCTCGTACCCCGGCCGGGGCGGCTTGCCAGTTTTGTAGTCGACGACCCGTACCTCGCCCGTGGGCGCGACGTCGATGCGGTCGACGAACCCGTGCAATGGGGTGCCGTGTTCTGTGGCGGTGACGAGATAGTCCTCACACGACGTCGGGTCGAACCGGGTCGGGTCCTCGACGACGTAAAGGCCGCGGACGAGCTGCGCCGCCTCGCCGGTGAACGCCTCGTGCTTATCCGGCTCGATGACGTCGGCGGCGATACCGCCCTCGGCGAGCGACTTCTCGGCCTCTGCCTCGGCAAGGGCGGTGGCCTTCGCCGTCGTCCGCTCGGACTGGGGAAGGGCGTAGAGATTCTCCAACGCCGAATGAACGGTGGTGCCGAGCACCTGCGCCTTCGTCTTCGGCTCCGGCAGCTTGTCGATAGTGCGGAGGCGATAGAGCAGCGGGCACTGACGGTAATCCGAGGCTCGAGAAGCCGACAGGGCGAGCGGCCGCGGTCGCGCGACCTTCTTGGGTTCGGGCATGCCCGGGAGCTGTGCCGTTTCGGGCGTGGTTTCGGATTCGGAAGTACTGCTCATACCTGGCAGGGTAATGGGCACGAGTCGAAAGAACCCCAACCGGCGCGGGATGCCGTCGCATCCTGCGCACAGACAGAAAGGTCTAACCACGGTGCAACGCTCAGGCGCCTTCGTTCAGGGAGACCGCGTTCAGCTCACAGACGCAAAAGGTCGCAAGTACACGGTCGTGTTGCAGCCTGGTTCGGAATTCTTCACCCATGCCGGCGCCGTCCGGCACGACGACCTGATCGGCACCGCCGAGGGAAGCATCGTCACCTCGACCGGGGACGCCGCGTATCTCGCGCTGCGCCCGCTGCTCACGGACTACGTGCTATCCATGCCGCGCGGCGCCCAGGTGATCTACCCGAAGGACGCCGCGCAGATCGTCCACGAGGGAGACATCTTCCCCGGGGCGCGCGTGCTCGAGGCAGGCGCCGGCTCCGGGGCACTGACATGTTCGCTCCTCCGCGCCGTGGGCCCGGAGGGCGAGGTGATCTCCTACGAGATCCGCGAGGATCACGCGGTGCATGCCGAACGAAACGTGAAGACGTTCTACGGCGAGCACCCCGAGAACTGGCAGCTTCGCGTCGCAGACCTCGCAGACACGACGGTCGAACAACTCGGCGGGCCCGTCGACCGAATCATCCTGGACATGCTCGCGCCGTGGGAGACGCTTCCAGCGGTGCACAAGGTACTCCGACCCGGCGGCGTGCTCATCTGTTACGTCGCGACGACGACGCAGATGTCCCAGGTCGTCGAGGCGCTACGCGATCAGCAGAATTGGACCGAGCCGCGGGCCTGGGAATCGATCAACCGAGACTGGCACGTCGTCGGTCTCGCCGTCCGACCCGAGCACAGAATCCAAGGTCACACCGCTTTTCTCATTACCGCACGGCGGTTGGCGGACGGCGTGACGACCATCAAACGGCAGCGTCGTAGCGGAAAGCATTAGAGTAGGAAGGTACGCCTTAGAACTGATAGGGCCCAACAACACAGTCGTCGATGAAAGAAGGTGAGTTGCGTGACGGACCGCACTCAAAGCGGCGATTCCTCCTCGGTGGCCCAGATCTCGCGGGAAGAACTAAGCGGCCTTCGCAGCAAGCTGCAGCACTCCGAGCGGAGCGCTCGCGAGAAGACCATCAAGGTGGACGCGCTGTCGTCCCGCAACGCCAGGCTCGCAGACCTCCTGAAGGATGCGCGCGACCAGCTCGAGGCGCTCAAGGGTGAGGTCGAGCGGCTCGGAACCCCGCCGTCGACATACGGGGTCGTCGTGGCGCTCGGCGAACCCGTCGCCGGCGAGGACGACACGGTGTCCATGTCGAGCGCGGCGCGCGGCCGGATGGCGCAGGCGGACCAGCTCTCCGGGGCCAGCGGAACCTTGCCGGGATCGGCGAGCTCGGACATCGAAACAGCCGAGGTCATGACTTCCGGCCGGCGCATGCTGCTCACGATCTCGCCCAAGGTCAAACCCGCTGACCTTCGCCCCGGCACAGTCGTACGGCTCAACGAGGCCCTGACCATTGTCGAGGCGCTTCCCGAGCAGAGCGGTTTCGGAGTGACCGCCACGCTTCGTGATGTGTTGTCCGACGGTGAGCGCGCTCGCGTCGTCATGGGCAACGACGAAGAGCACATAGTTTATCTCTCGCACGAGCTGCGCGGCGAGCGGCTGCGTGGCGGGGTCTCACTACTCGTCGACACCAAGTCCTCGTTCGCGTTCGAAGTCGTTCCGAAGGCCGAGGTCGACGACCTGCTGCTCGAAGAGGTCCCAGACGTGTCCTACACCGAGATCGGCGGCCTCGGGCGCCAGATCGAGGAGATCCGGGACGCCATCGAGCTACCGTTTCTCCACCAGGACCTCTACCACGAGTTCCACTTGTCACCACCGAAAGGACTGCTGCTCTACGGTCCTCCCGGCTGCGGCAAAACGCTCATCGCCAAGGCAGTGGCTCGCTCGCTCGCCGAGGCCTCCGCGCGCCAGCACACAAACACCGCAGGTGACGGGAGACAAGACAAACTCACGGACTCCGACGTCATACCCGAATCGAGTTTTCTGTCGATCAAGGGACCGGAGCTGCTCAACAAGTACGTCGGCGAGACCGAGCGGCACATCCGCAACGTCTTCGAGCGAGCCCGGGACAAGGCCACCGACGGACACCCCGTCATCGTGTTCTTCGACGAGATGGACTCGATTTTCCGCACCCGCGGCGCCGGGGTGTCCTCGGACATGGAGACGACCGTCGTACCTCAGCTGCTCGCCGAGATCGATGGCGTAGAGGATCTGCGCAACGTCATCATCATCGGCGCCTCGAACCGTGAGGATATGATCGACCCGGCGATCCTGCGCCCCGGCCGCCTCGACCTCAAGATTCGCATCGACCGTCCCGGCCGCGACGAATCCCGCGACATCCTGTCGAAATACGTCGTCGGAGCTCTGCGGTTCGAGCCCGCCGAGGTCGGCGACGCCGATCCCTCCGCCCACGCGGCCATGATCACCGACAAGATCGTCGAGCACCTGTTCCGCAGGGAGCACTCGACGCACTACGCGACACTGCGGTTCGCCTCGGGCAAGACGCAGGACCTCTACCTCGCGGACCTCGTGTCCGGCGCCATGCTGCGCAATGTCGTGGATCGAGCGAAGAAGCTCGCGATCAAGGACATCGTCGCCGGCGACGGGCAGGGCCTCACGCTCGAGCATTTCCTCGACTCCGTGGACGCGGAATTCGGGGAAAGCACGGACCTGCCCAACACCTCCAATCCGCAGGAATGGGCCAGGCTCACCGGCGTGCGTGGCGAACGCGTCGTCGAGGTGCGCGCGGTCGCCGCGAAGGATCTCGCCGCCGACGCGAGCGCCGGGGCCGCTGGAAAGGATGCATAGATGACGTCGGAGGCAGAAACCACCGGGCGGATCCTCGGCACCGAGATCGAGTTCGGGATATCGGTACCGGGAGCGCCCCTGATTTCGTCCATCGTCACCTCCACGCAGGTCATCCGCGCTTATGACGAGCCGGAGGTCTCGCCGGTGGCGAACGCCCGATGGGACTACGATTCGGAGTCGCCGATGCGCGACGCTCGTGGCTTCGACCTGTCCGAGGCGCGCCCGACGTCCCTGATGGATCCCAGCGAGTTCGGAATCACCAACCGCGTACTGCGAAACGGCGCGCGTTTCTATGTCGATCACGCGCACCCCGAGTATTCCTCGCCGGAGGTGACCTCTCCGCGGGACGCGGTCCTGTGGGACAAGGCGGGGGAGCGGATCATGCACCAGGCCGGAGTCGACTCCGCTGCGACGGAGGGCAACGAAACCGTCCGCCTCTACAAAAATAATGTCGACGGTAAGGGCGCATCCTACGGCACACACGAGAACTATCTCGTCCGGCGCGATGTCGACTTCGACGTCATCGCCGAGAATATCGCTCCGCACTTCGTCACCCGCCAGGTGTTCACGGGATCCGGGCGCGTCGGGATCGGGCAATTCGGCGAACGCGCGGGGTTCCAGCTTTCGCAGCGCGCAGACTATATCGAGGTGTTCTCGGGCCTGGAGACGACGCTTCGTCGCGGCATCATCAACACACGCGACGAGCCGCACGCCGACGACGATAAATGGCGCCGGCTTCACGTCATCATCGGCGATGCGAACCTCGCCGAACTTGCCACCTTTCTCAAGATCGGCACTACCTCGCTCGTCCTCAATGCGATCGAGGGAGGAATTCGTTTCGACGATCTCCAGGCACTGGACCCGCCGCAGGCCGTGCAGACCATCAGCCACGACATCTCGCTCGCACGAGAGATCCACCTCGCCGACGGCCGGTCGATGACCGCTCTCGCGCAGCAGCGGGAGATCCTGCGCCGGGTCACCGAATTCTGCCGCGACCACACCGTTCCGGAATGGTCCGCCGATGTGCTGGCCGAATGGTCCGACATCCTCGACCGGCTCGCCGAGGACCCGATGGGCTGTGCGGATTGCCTCGACTGGCCGGCCAAACTTGCACTGCTCGACGGCTTGCGCACTCGCGATGGACTTGAATGGGATTCGCCGAAACTAGCCGCACTCGATATCCAGTACAGCGATATCGACCCCGACCGAGGCCTCTACAATCGTCTAGCCGCACGCGGCCGGATCCGCAGACTGCTCACCGATGAGGAGATCGAGGCGGCTGCGCTGACCCCACCCACTGACACGCGTGCGTGGTTGCGCGGGCAGGCGATCTCCAGGCTCGGCGAGCATGTGTTCGCTGCCGGTTGGGACCAGCTCACCATCGTAGATTCGGACGGCGAGCCCCGTTACGTGGAGATGCCCGATCCGTACGCAGGGAATAAGAAGGAGGTCGACGACCGAGAGCACTTGCTTTCCATCGACGGCCCCTCGCGCCTCGTCGCGGGCATATCCTAGATTCAGCACGCCAAGCCAGTACGAAGGGAAGCGTCCATATGGCTCAGATCAACACCACTCGTTCGTCCGGGGGAGAAGGCGACGACGAGGCCGGCCAGGTAGCGAAGGCAGCCAACACCTCCGAGGCGGACTCGCTGCTCGACGAGATCGACGACATCCTCGAGACCAACGCCGAAGAGTTCGTGAAGTCGTATGTGCAAAAGGGTGGACAGTGATCCGTCGTATCGTCGGTATCGAGACCGAGTTCGGCATCACCTCCGTCTCTGCGCGCGGGTCGAGAGCGTTGGGCGCCGATGAGGTAGCCCGCTTTCTCTTCCGCCCGATCGTCGAGCGTTCGCGTTCGTCCAATGTGTTTCTCGCCAACGGCTCGCGGTTATACCTGGACGTCGGCTCGCACCCCGAGTACGCGACGGCGGAATGCGACGGCCTGCGTCAACTCATCGCATACGACAAGGCCGGGGAGCGGGTAGTCGATGATCTCGCGGTCGAAGCCGAGCGGATGCTCGCCGAGCAAAGCATCCTCGCGAAGGTCTTCATCTTCAAGAACAACACCGATTCGTCCGGTCACTCCTACGGTTGCCACGAGAATTATCTCGTCGATCGAACGACCACGCTCCGCGATATCGCCGTCGAGTTGCTGCCGTTCCTCGTGTCTCGCCAACTCATCTGTGGCGCGGGCAAAATCCTCACAGAACCGAACGGGGAGGTGCGGTATTGCTTCTCTCAACGTGCAAAACACATGTGGGACGGGGTGTCCTCGGCGACGACGCGCTCCCGGCCGATGATCAACACTCGCGACGAGCCCCACGCGGATTCGAAGAAGTTCCGGCGCATGCACGTCATCGTCGGCGATTCGAACATGATAGAGGCCTCCACGATGCTCAAGGTCGCCTCCACGCGACTTGTTCTCGAGCTACTCGAGTCCGGTGTGTCGATGAGTCATCTCGCCATCGCGAACCCGGTGCGCGCCATTCGGGAAATCTCTCGTGACCTCACCGGCACTGCGGAGATCGCACTCGCCGACGGAACCACCACGAGTGCCCTCGCGCTCCAGCGCGAGTTCCTCTCCGCCGTCAAGACCTATTTTGACGGCGGCGGTTGCGACCGCTCCGACCGCGAGGATTACGCGGCAATGATCGAGCTTTGGGAGCGGGCGCTCGACGCTGTCGACAGTGGTGACTATTCGTCCATTGCCACGGAGATCGACTGGGCTGCGAAGCTTCAACTCATCCGGGCGTACCAGGACAAGGGCGGCCTCGAACTCGACGATCCGAAGCTCGCGCAGGTCGACCTGACGTACCACGATGTGCGCCCGGGGCGCGGGATCGTCTCGCTACTCGAAGCGCGGGGCAAGGCCGCGAAGATTGTCACCGACGAGGAGATCGAGGCCGCTCGTGTCGAAGCGCCGACCACGACACGGGCCAAGCTACGCGGGAAGTTCATCGCCGCAGCCGAAGCTGCCGGAGCAGAATTCACCGTCGACTGGGTACATCTCAAAGCCGGCGCCGGGACATCGACGGCAAGCAATACTGTCGCGCTGCTCGACCCCTTCGTCCAATCCGATGAGCGTGTCGACAGCCTCATCGCCACTTTTTCTTCCGTACCCTAGGATCCGTGTCCACCTCGAAGTCTCAGCGCCTGGTCAACTTGGTGATTTGTCTGCTCTCAAGGGAGCAATTCATCTCCGCCGAGCAGATCCGATATACCGTGCAGGGCTACGAGGATGCGTCGACGCAGAGCTCGTTCGAGCGCACCTTCGAGCGGGATAAGGCCGAACTCGAAGCGGCCGGGGTTCATCTCGAAACCGGCCCGACCATGGATAACGAGGCAACGCCGGGGTACCGGATTCGACGCGCCGACGTGGAATTGCCGCCGTTGGAGCTCACGCCGCGCGCTGCTGGTGTGCTCGCCATCGTCAGCGAGGTATGGAGCGGGGCTGCGCGCAATGCCGAGTTGACCGGCGCACTGACTAAGCTGCGCGCGGGCGGGATCCGGCCACAACTGGCGACTCCGGTTGCCGCCGACCCCGGCGATTCCCGGGAACTAGAGCTCGCCGCGGATCTTGCCGAATTCAGTACTAAGAACCTGGTGGTGACGTTTTGCCACACGGGCGCGGGCGAGCTCGATCCGCTGCCGCGGCGGCTTGAGCCGTGGCTCGTCGGTACCCACGAGGCGCATTGGTACGTCGTCGGTTACGACCTCGACAGGGACGACGTGCGCTGTTTTCGGCTGTCGCGGATCGCGGAGCTCTCACCGGTCAAGAACCAGACCGCCGAGCATCCCCGGCCGCCGGTCGAGGAGATCCAGCGCATTCTCGAGGAGTCCGTTCGGACCTTCGATCCGAGCATCGACGCGCGGGTGTGGGTGGCCAAGGGGTCGGGGGCGGAGCTTCGCGCCCACTCTCATCGTTCGACGGAATCCGCGCTCGGCGGCGTCGACGGGGAAGAGCTCGAACTTTCTTCGGTCTCACTGGTCACCATTGCAGAGCTCGTAGCTGGTGCCGGACCCAATGCGAGGGCACTCGAACCTCCCGAGCTCGTGGACGCGGTAACAGGGACCCTACGAGCAGCGTTGGAGGCCGTCCGATGACCCCCCGTTCGCCAGTGTCCGCGGACAAAATGCTCACCGTCCTCGCGTATTTTCGCGAACAAGGTGGTCCGGTCGCCGTAGCCGACGCCGCGCGTGAGCTCTCGCTTACCGAGAAACAACTCCGCGACACGTTGAGCCAGCTGTGGTGCTGTGGACTTCCCGGCCACGGGCCCGGCCAGCTCGTCGACCTCGCATTCTGGAGCGAGGTAAGCGACAAGGACCACGGTGGATGGGTCGACGACGCCTCCGACCCCGCTCACGAGGTGGATGCGTTCGACGACTACACCGACCTCGCAGAGGCCGACTTCGTCGAGGTTACCTTTTTCGCCGGGATAGACCGTCCCCTGCGGCTTACCTTCGAAGAGGCGATCACCCTCAAGACTGCGCTCGCCACATTGGTGGGTCGCCCGGAAGTCGTGGACCAGGAGGGGCTCGACGAAGCGCTGCGGATGCTGGGCACCATTTCGCCGGCCAACGCAAGCCTGGACGCAGCCTCGACCACGGCTCCGGCGCCGTCAACAAGTGAGAAAGCAGCCGAACACCTGCGGTCCGCCCTTGAATCGGGTTTGGCGGTCCGGTTCGTCTATCACTCGGCGGGCTCGGATTCGACGAGGATTCGTATCGTCGATGGCGGACGTCTGCACGTGCAGGCCGAGCATGCATATCTCCGCGGAGTGGACCGTGAGATCGGGGAGTGGCGTACTTTCCGCACCGACCGAATCGCGCACGTCGAACCTCTTGGCACCTCTCACCCGGTGGGGCCCGAACCGGAACAGGCGTCCACCACCCCGACACAATCCATTCGCGCGGTCGTTCCGGCCGGTTCGGCATGGTTTGTCGAGCAATACCCGTTCCGCGATATCCATTGGCGGGAGGACGGATCCGCCGAGGTGACGGTCGACTACTACAACCCGGACTGGTTGCGACGGTTCCTACTCGGAAACGCGACGACCCTACAGCCACTGGACGAGGAGCTACGTACGGAAATCGCCGAGCAGGCGCATGAGGCGCTTTCTGCGTACGGAAATTAGTGGCCTCACCCCGACGCTTAACCAAGTGTTAGCCGGGAAGTTGCTGTGAGGTCACTGTCTCCAATTGACCTGCATGACACCGTCTCCATACTCTTGAATCATCTTGAGCGGCACCCATTCCAGCAGGGGTGGAGTCCACCGCACGGCGGTCCGGCGATAGGGCTGCGGCGGGGTACGATTGTGCTGCGAGAAGCGAAAGAAACGGAAGGTACTCCCAATGGGCGGATTAAGCCCCTGGCATTTGCTTATTTTCTTGGCGGTAGTCGTGCTGCTCTTCGGCGCGAAGAAGCTCCCGGACGCCGCGCGCGGGCTCGGACGCTCGATGCGCATTTTCAAGTCCGAGGTCAAGGAGATGCAGCACGAGGGCAAGGACGGCGAGCAGCCTCAACAGGCTCTTCCGTCGAATGCCCAGTACCCGCAGGGTGATCAGCAGTACCAGCAGTATGCACAGCCGCAGCAGAACTTCCAGCAGCCCCAGCAGGCGTACCAGCAGCAGCCGCAGCAGCAGGGTGGTTTCCAGCAGGGCTACCAGCAGCCGCAGCAGCAGGGTGGTTTCCAGCAGGGCTACCAGCAGCCGCAGCAACAGAACGTGAATCCGGGTCAGCCCTACAACCCGGGCGAGAACGCCCCGTACAACCCGGGTACTCAGAACCAGTAGGCACATGCATGCCGCTCGACCCTCGTGTGCGGGGGTCAGGCGCGCTGGGGAAGGACGAACACGGCCACAATGAGCGACAGCGGAGTCTCCGCGCCACAGGCGCATCAGCCGGCTCCCGGCGATGGACCGGCCAAACCGTCCGCGAAGACTCGCCGCCGCAAGCGCACCAAGAGAGCTCCGGACGGCTCGATGCCGATCATGGAGCACATTTATGAGCTCCGGAAGCGAGTGTTGATTTCGGCGGCTGCGGTCTTGATCATGACCATCTTCGGCTTCATGTGGTACCAGTACTCGCTCGGACCTATCCAATCGCTTGGCAGTATTCTGACCGGCCCATACTGCTCTCTGCCGGAGTCCGCACGTGCGAGCTTCAACGCCACCGACGAGTGCCGTCTTCTCGCCACCGGCCCGTTTGAGCAGTTCATGCTGCGTCTCAAGGTCGCACTCACCGCCGGTGCGGTTCTTTCGTGCCCGGTGTGGCTGTACCAGCTGTGGGCGTTCATCGTGCCCGGCCTCCACCAAAAGGAGCGCCGCTTCGGGCGGATCTTCACCACCCTCGCCGCTTTGCTGTTCGTTGCAGGCGCCGTAATCGCCTATATCGTCGTCTCCCAGGCGCTCGACTTCCTGCTCACGGTTGGCGACGACGTGCAGGTAACGGCCCTTTCGGGTAGCGAATACTTCAACTTCGTCATCTACCTGATCCTGATCTTCGGCGTGAGTTTCGAGATTCCGCTGCTCGTGGCAATGCTCAATGTTGTCGGGGTGTTGTCCTACGAGCAACTGGCGAAGGCGCGGCGTGGCATCATCGTTGCCATTTTCGGGTTCGCCGCCGTCATGTCACCGGGCTCGGATCCGTTCTCCATGCTCGCCCTCGCCGTCGCCGTGTGCGTGCTGGTGGAGGTCGCCACCCAGTTCGCGCGCATCAACGACAAGCGTAGGGGCAAGAACAAGCGCGATTGGGATGAGCTCGACGACGACCAAGCGTCGCCGATCACTGCCGAGGAAGCCGGTACTTCCGGCAACGCCTACCAGCCGTCGTCCGTAGGTAGCCCGGCGCCGATCGGCACCGGCGCAGACCACTACGGAACCGCCTCTCTCGGTGTAGGTGGTAGCGCCCCACTACCTCCGCCCAGTGCCGCTCCAGGGCCCTATCCGAACCCCGGACAATCCGGTCCCGTGAATCCTGGCAACTATGACGACGTGCTTTAAATTCGTCGATGTACATGTCTCCGACGCACAAGTGATTTCTTGACTAACTCCTCTTCCGCCGGCAGCGCCACCGAGGGCCCTGACTCGATAGAGTCGCGTCCTCTGTTGACCTCATTTCTCACAGCATCGAACGTTCGGCCGGACGAGTTCCAGCAACAGGCTTTCGACGCACTCGACGACGAGCGGGATGTGCTCGTATCCGCCCCGACAGGGTCGGGCAAGACGCTCATCGGGGAGTACGCCGCACACCGCGCGCTCGCCCGCGGCGGCACCTGCGTCTACACCACTCCGATCAAGGCGCTGAGTAACCAGAAGTTCCGGCAATTCCGTTCCCGCTTCGGCACCGATGCGGTCGGCCTTCTCACCGGAGACCATTCGATCAACCCCGACGCCGACGTCGTTGTCATGACGACGGAGGTACTCCGCAACATGATCTACGCGGAATCGTCTATTCTCGAATCCCTCTCGTGCGTGGTGATGGACGAGATCCACTATCTCGGCGATCGCTCTCGAGGTGTCGTGTGGGAGGAGATCATCCTCACCCTCGGCACCCACGTTCAACTCGTCGGTTTATCGGCCACAGTCTCCAACGCGGACGAGCTGGGGGATTGGCTCTCAAGTGTGCGCGGCGATACCGCCGTGATCAGCAGCACCCATCGCCCGGTTCCGCTTCGGCATCTCCTCTTGCGCGAAGGCGAGATGGTACCGATCACCGACGGGCTGCTCCGCGAGAGCCGCGGAAGGGGAGAGGGCTATCACGATCGGCGCATGTCGACCAAGGGCCGTCCGCTGTGGGCCAAGCGTCTCGATGCGATAGAGGCTCTCGACGACGAAGAGCTTCTCCCCGCCATCTACTTCATCTTCTCCCGTGCGGGCTGCGACGGTGCCGTCGAGCAGATGCGCCGAAGCAGGCTCCGTCTCACGACAAAGGTAGAAGCACGCGATATCGGCGCGTTCGCCGACGAAGCGGTTCGCGAGGTTCCCGCCGCCGACCTTGAGGCATTGGACTACGCCGCTTTCCGATCAGGACTCACCGCGGGGATCGCGGCGCACCACGCCGGGATGCTTCCCCTGTTCCGCACAATCGTCGAGGAACTATTTTCCGACGGGCTCATCAAGGTCGTTTTCGCCACCGAAACGCTCGCCCTCGGTATCCACATGCCCGCCCGAGCGGTCGTTCTGGAAAAGCTCACCAAGTTTGACGGCGAGGGGCATGTGCCGCTCACTGCTGCGCAGTATTCGCAGATCACCGGACGCGCGGGCAGGCGCGGAATCGATATCCTCGGCACCGCCGTCACCCTCGACGATCCCGAGCTCGACCTCCACGTCCTGATCAATCTCGCCAACTCGCCGAAGTTCCCTCTACGAAGCGCGTTCGCGCCCGACTATTCGATGGCCGTCAACCTCGTGTCCACCATCGGCGACAAAGAAGCCGAGGCCCTCGTCGGACGTAGCTTCGCCCAGTTCCAAATAGACAAGGACGTCGTACGCGAAGCCTCCGCGCTCGAACACACGCGCCGTCAGGCCGCCGAACGCCGAGACGCACTCGACCGGCTCGACCCACCGGCCGAGCTCGACGACTACATGGCGCTGCGGGCGAAGCTCACCGCGCTCGAGCGTGAGCACAAGCAGAAACAACGCGAACACGCCGATGCCGAGATCGCGAAGGCGCTCACGCGAACCGATGAGGGCGACGTGCTTCTCATCGATCGCAAACGCCTCGCGTTCCTCGGAACGGTGCTTACGGTGAAGAGCGATTCGCCCACCGCTGCGCGCGTGCTGTGCCTTCTCGACAACGGTCACACCAAGTGGCTCGATGTCCGCGACTTCCACCGCCCGCCCATCACCGTCGGGCGTCTCGTGCTTCCTTCGGGGCGTCGCGCGACGACCGGAGGAAACCGTAAGCGACTCGTCGGACAGATGGATCGGCTTGCGCCGAAAGCTCGGGCGCGCGCGAAGAAACTCCGAAAGAAGGAGAACCGTCCCTCGGATCCCCGGATCGGCGCGGCGCGGCGAGAACTTGCCGCTCACCATCTGCATGGAAACGAAAAACTCGAGCTCTGGGCAAAGGCGTGGCACGCGTGGAACGAGGTCGCCGCACGAGAGCAGACACTGACCAGGCGCATCGAAGACGACCAGGCATCGCTCGCCCGGCGCTTCCGGCGAATCGTCAATCTTCTTCGTGAGTTCGGCTACCTCGAGCAAGGCCGGGGCGGACAGATCGTCGCGACCGAGGAAGGCGCCTTGCTCGCACGGGTGCACTCGGAACAGGAACTGCTCATCACCGAAGTGGTTCGCGGCGGCGCGTGGGCGGGCCTCGATTCAGCCGAACTCGCCGCGTGCGTCGCCGCAGTGGTGGCACATGGGCGGCGCCAACAAACCGTCCGGCCGCCGAGCTCTCCGAAGCTGCAGGAGGCCCTGGCCGCGACCGAGGCCTCGGCGAACAAGATTTCCGCAGCCGAGCGCAAACGCCAGCTTCCGCAGACGAGCGATATCGATCTCGCACTGGCCCCCGTGATCCACCATTGGGTATCGGGAGGTTCGCTGTCGGAGGTGCTCGCGGCCAGCTGGCAAGAAGGTGTGGACCTTACGGCGGGCGACTTCGTGCGCTCGGCAAGGCTTGTGCTCGACGGACTGATTCAGGTCGCCAAGATCGCCGACGATCAGACCGCGAAGAGAGCCCGGAACGCCGCCGACATGATCCGCCGCGGCGTCGTCGACGAGAAAATCACCTAAACACCTGAAAACCGTCTCTGCCCAGGGGCACCTGCACGAGCACACCGGCAGTGGCACAGTGGGGTCATGACGGAAAACAGCGAAAGCATCACCGTATCCCGCACGATCGACGCGCCGGCCGACAAGATCTTCGACGTCCTGTCGCTACCGGCCCGGCACAACGAGATCGATGGGTCGGGGACCGTCCGATCCGCGGAGGACACCGAACGGATCTCTGCGGTCGGCGACGTCTTCGTGATGAACATGTACGCCGAGAAAATGGGCGGCGAGTACAAGATGTTCAACCACGTCACCGGTGTCATCGAGAACAAACTCGTCAGCTGGCAACCGGCCCAGGAAAAGAATAAAGACGAACCCGCTGGCTGGGAATGGGTATGGGAAATCGAGTCCGAGGGATCGGCCGAGTCCAAGGTGACCTTGACGTACGACTGGCGCAAGGTCACCGACGAGAAGCTCAAGCAGATCCTCCCCGCGTTTTCGGAGGACGCACTCGAAGAGTCGCTCAACGCTCTCGCCAAGGCAGTCGCCTAGAGCGTTGACCCACACACGGCCCGTACCGACGTGGACATGTTTCCCATCGGTACGGGCTTTTGCACGCTAGGCGCCCACAACCTGATACTCCAGCCGGGCGAACTGGCCGTCCTGGCGTACACCGACGAGGCGGAGGCGGTCGGACTCAATACGCCTGGGAAGCAAAGGCGCGCCGCCTGCGAGCACGACCGGTGCCACAGTCAGGTAGATCGCATCGAGGGCGCCGGCATCGAAGAACTGGCCGACGAGATCGCCTCCGCCGACAAGCCAGATATCTCCGTCGCCCGCTGCGTCCCTCATCCTGTCGAGTTCGTCTGACACATGTCCGGTGACGACGCGTACCGCAGATTCCGGCGGCACCCAGAGTGTTCTCGTGGAAAACACGTGCACCGGCTTATTTCCGAAAAGCTCTGTCCATCGTCCCGGAGATTCCCGAATGTTCTCGTGCGCGAGTAGCCATTCGTAGGTGGTCGATCCCATGACGATGGCCGCGGCCTCTGCCATCGGACTGTCGGCCCACTCGTCCTTCTCGGACGGGCCGGAGGGTTCTTGCGGAACGTCGAACAACCACTGCAGAGAATGATCGGCGTCGGCGATGAAGCCATTCATCGAGGTGGCGGTGTCAAAGAAAATTCTGCCCATGTCGGAGACGCTACAGTCCCACTCTGACATACCATCGCGGATATGAAGTTGCTCTTGACGTCCCTCGGGATAGGCGCCGTACCAGGCTTCGTCGAAGGCGCGACGGGAAGAGCGTCAGAAGGCCTGCACCTCGGCTTCATCTGGGATGCTGCCGCCGCTGAGGCAGAGGACCCGGAAGGGCAGTGGCAGCTCGATCGCCTGGAGGCGCTGGGGTTCAAGGCGACCCGAATTCTGGCGGCCGACGCTACTTCGGCAGCGAATTTCGCGCGGACGCTGTCCCAGTTGGACGTGGTCTACGTTGCGGGCGGCAATTCGTTCGCACTTCTTGCGGCGCTCCGCGACAACGGGGCGGGACTCGCGCTCGTGGAGGCCGTCCGTGCGGGGCTGCCGTATATCGGGATGAGCGCCGGATCGGTCGTCGCGGGATCGGACCTCGAACCCATCACGCTGCTCGATGATCCGCGCGTGGCGCCCACGCTCGAGAACTACGAGGGTATGGGGATGATTCAGCAGGTCGTCGTTCCCCATGCCGACGGAAAGCTCACCCACTACCCACGGTCGATTTTCGAGCGCATCGATCGCGAATACGGGTCCCGGTTGCCCTTGCTCTATCTCGATGACGACGAAGCGTTGCTCGTTTCCGGCGGCAGCATTCGCGTCGTCGAATCACCGTAGCTCTGCCAAGCGTCTTTCGAGGTTCCGGATCGCGCGTTCTTGCCCGGTGCGCGCGATGAGTTCGTCGAGCACAGCAGGTTCGGTCGCACCGAGCGCACCGCTACGTGCGCCGTCACACTCGGGGGCGTGCGGGGACTCACCGAGAGCGACGATTCGCCTTGCGGCACGCACATAGTCGGCGGACGCGAGGAGGTTCTCCCGCTGGCGCGCGGGCATCTTCACCGATTCATCTTCGGCTGCGGCGAGGATCCCTTCGATATCGCCGTGCGTCGCGACGAGCGTTGCCGCGGATTTCGCTCCGATACCGGAGACTCCTGGGAGTCCGTCGGAGGGATCGCCGACCAGCACGGCGTAGTCTGCGTACCGCCTAGGGTCGGTGCCCTCCGGGAAGCCCACGCGTTCGCCCACATCGGCCGGGCCGTAGAGCACCCGCTTGCGCATTCCGGCACCGATATAGAGGACTTTCCTGTCCTCGCGGGCGATCTGGAGCAGGTCCCTGTCGCCGGTGACAATGACGGTGTTGCCCTCGGACTCGCCGGAGAAGGGGAGTGCGGCGAGAACGTCGTCGGCCTCGCCGTCGGGAATATGAGCGGTGCAGACGCCGAGTGCCTGGAGTAGCTCCCAGATGATGGGTACCTGGTAGTGAAGCGCCTCGGGCGCGTCTTCGCCTCCACTCTCGGCGACGCGCGCGGCCTTGTATTCGGGGACGAGTGCCACCCGCCAATTCGGACGCCAGTTCTCGTCTCGCGCCGCAATGAGCCCCTCCGGCGAATACTCGCGGAGGAACTCGGCGGTCATATCGCAGAAGCCGCGCACGGCGTTCATGGGCCTACCCTCGGAATCGGTGATCTTGTCCGGAATGGCGTGGAAGGCGCGGAAGTAGATCCCTGCGGTATCGAGTGCCAGGAGCGACGTGCGGTGTGGGGTGCTCATCTGAGAAGGCCTTTCGCCATCAGGGTTAGTCTTGGGACATGACTCCTTCAGTTTCGCACGAGTTCGCACGCCCCACTTCCGCACGTACGGCGAGACTTGCCTCCGAGCTTGCCGCGTCCGGTGTGGATGTGGCGTTCGCGTTCCCGGGGTCGGACTTGAAGTATCTGCTCGGCGAGGAACTCCATAGTCACGAACGTCTGACGACGTTGGTGGTGCCGGCACAGGGCACGCCCACTCTCGTCCTCCCGGATCTCGAGGCCACGGCCGCGGTTCACGAGCTCGCGGGGGCGGCAGGCGCTGCAGTGCGCACGTGGCAGGACGGCGAGGACGCGATCGCGATGGCGCTCAGCGTCGGAGGCACGCTCGACGGAAATGCATCGGCCGTCGCCGTGAGCGACGACGCGCCGGCGCGGCACGTGGTGCCGCTGCAGGATTCACTGGGGGCGCGGGTCCGTCTCCTCACCCCAGTTCTCGACACGCTTCGCGCGGTCAAGTCCGAAGAAGAAATCGCCGATCTCGCCGCTGCAGGTGAGGCCATCGATCGAGTGCATCGCCGGATGGCCGAGTTCCTGCAGGTGGGCCGCACCGAGCGCGAGGTAGCCGAACTCATCGACGCTGCGATCGTCGAAGAGGGACATACGCACGCCGAATTCATCATCGTCGGTTCCGGGCCCAATGGCGCCGACCCACATCACGACGTATCCGACCGCCGGATCGAATCCGGTGACATTGTCGTCGTCGACATCGGGGGTCCGCTTCCCAGTGGCTACAACTCGGATTCGACGCGTACCTACTCGATGGGCGAGCCCTCGGAACAGGTCGCGCGCGAGTACGCCGAGCTCGAGGAGGCGCAGGCCAGGTCGAGAGCTGCCGTTCGCCCCGGGATCAGCGCGAACGAGATCGACGCCGCGGGACGCCGCCATCTCGAATCCGTGGGACTGGGCGAACGATTCATTCATCGGACCGGGCACGGGATCGGGCTGTCCGTCCACGAAAGCCCCTACATTTCTTCGGATTCGGACACCGTCCTCGCTGAGGGGATGGCGTTCTCCATCGAGCCGGGTATCTATTTGCGCGGCTCCTGGGGTGCGCGGCTCGAGGATATCGTCGTCGTCACCTCGGACGGAGTCCGCGAGCTCAACAACGCGCCACGCGGTCTCACCGTCCTCTGATGGCTGTGCCCGGTCTCGGCGACCGTACGCGGCTCGCCGAACGACTAATTGCACACACGTGGCCGCACCTGCGCTTCGCGGATACCAGCGTCCCGACACCGGGAATGGACCATGCCGTGATCGTGCTCCGCGACGTGATCGATACGAGCGCGGGAACAGGCGATGCCGGGGCCTTCCTGGGGGATCTCGTCGTTCGTGCGCCGCTGACGTCGGACTACCGCGCCCAGTCCCACGCCGAGGCTGAGGTTCTGGAAGAGCTCCGAGCGGTGCTGGCGCGACAGGGGAGCGGGGTACGCATTCCCCGGCCGGTCCTTCGCACCACCGATGGCACGATAGGTGCCCAGACTTTTGTAGAGGGATCGCCGATCACCGCTGCCGCGTGGGACACGATGGCTTCGGCTCAGCAGGAGAAAGTCGTCGACGAGTTCGCCGAGCTATTTGCCGCGATGCATACGCGCGACGTCGATTCGGCGCCGTTCAACACCGTGGAGTCATGGTGGCTGCCCACAGAACATCGGGAACTCACCGAGGCGGTTCGCGGGGAAGGTCTGGGGCACACTCGACTCAATATCTCCTCGCCGAGGGCCTTACCGGCCAAGGCAGCAAAAGTCGCCGAAACGGCCCCCAAGGTGATTCCGGGCGAACTCTCGGATTCGGACAAGGACATCATCGAAGAGATCATCCGCGACGTGAGCGCCGTGCTGAAGACTCCGTTCTCACCACGACTGGTGCACAGTGACCTCTACGATGCCCATGCGTTGTGGGACGGAGATCACCTCGGAGTCATCGATTTCTCCGATATGAACAGAGGCGATCCAGCGATCGACTTCGCACATCTTGTCGATCTCGATCCCACGCTCGCCGACGTGGTTCTCGCCCGCACGAAAGCCACAAGTGTCGACGGGATTCGTCCGGAGTACGACGACGACATTCTCGATCGCGCATGGATCTACAAGAGATGGGACGCGGTGTTCCTGCTCATCGATCACCTGCGCACCGGGTTCACCTCTGCCGAGGAGGCGCGGGAGGCATTCGCCGCGGTGAGGAACCCGCGACGCCCGGGAGCGGTCTAACCGGGTAGGCGAGGGGAGCGGCCGAGCAGGTATGCCGTTCCGAGCACACGGTCGACGCGAATTTCGACGACCACGCGCGCAGGGTTCGGGCGGGGCTTCCGGTAGCGCTCGGCATAGAGCTGCTCGGCCCTGCGCACCTCGCTCTCCGACGTCAGCAAGCGAACCGCCCCTTCCAGCGACAGCCACCTCCGCCCATCTACCTGCGCGACGACCGCGCGCCCACCGCGACGCGCATTGGCCGCCTTCTGATTTGCGCCGGAGGTGATGACGCGAACGCACCGTTCGACGGGATCATAAGTGAAGCCGATGGCGGCGACGTGCGGAGATCCGTCGCGGCGCAGCGAGGTCAGCGTCCCGAGGTGCCGCTCGGCCAGGAACTCGAGGGCTTCGGCGGTGAGGTCGGAAGGTGTGCTCATACTTTTAAGCCTCCCACGCCCGTAACCCGGACGCACATGCGAAGATGGACGTATGACTTTCCCACCCGAAACTCCCGACACATCAGCCACAGCCGCTTCGGCGCGTGGCGAGGACGCACGCGTTGTGGCCGTTTTCGGTGGTCGAAGCGAGATCGGCGTCGCGATCGCCGAGCGGCTCGCGCCGGGGGCTACCGTCGTACTCGCCGCGCGACCTGGCCCGATGTCCGACGCGAAGGCAAAGGTCGAGGCCGCCGGGGCCGCGAAGGTCGTGTGCATGGAGTTCGACGCGGATTCGCTGGACTCGCAGCGGGAGCTTCTCGGGCGCATCGAGACAGAGGTCGGCGCGATAGACACCGCGGTCCTCGCCTTCGGGATCCTCGGAGACCAGGATCGCGCCGAGGCCGACGCGGCACATACCGCGCAAATCCTCCACACCGACTTCTCGGCGCAGGCCACGCTGCTCATCGAACTGTCGAATCGGATGAAATCCCGAACACCGAAACCGGGCGTTGAACCGCGCAAGGCGCGCGGCACGATCGTCGCGTTCTCCTCGGTCGCGGGCGTGCGTGTTCGCCGCACCAATTTCGTCTACGGCTCGGCGAAGGCCGGGCTCGACGGTTTCGCCCAGGGACTTGCGCATGCCCTGCACGGCAGCGGGGTGCACCTCATCATCGCGCGACCGGGATTCGTCATCGGCAGGATGACCGAGGGCATGGATCCCGCGCCGTTCTCCTCGACGCCGGACGAGGTAGCCGATGCCGTCGTCGAACGTATCCACGCGGGCAAGGGAACTTCGCTGTGGATCCCATGGCAGCTGCGTGCGATGTTCTCCGTAGCGCCGTTCATCCCGGATGCGTTGTGGCGCAGGATGCCGCGATGAGAGGCGCGGACGCTCGAGGAGAGGACCGGCACCTCACTATCATCGGAATCGGCGTCGATGGCCTCGCCGGCCTGAGCCCACGTGCGCGGGCCGCGCTCGATGGCGCGACGGCGATACACGGTAGCCCCCGCCAGCTCGCGCTCCTCGACGGCGCGGACGCGCTCTCCGCTATCCCGCGCAAGCCCTTGTCGCGCCCACTCATGCCCGGCCTCGTCGGCGACGTCCGCGAAGCGCTCGACCACGGCGGGGTATTCCTTGCCAGCGGCGACCCCATGTTCTTCGGGCTCGGCGCGACCATCGCGCGAATCGTTCCGGACTTCGGCGGCCACATCGTATCCATACCCTCTCCGTCGTCGGTCTCCCTCGCCGCCGCGCGCCTCGGGTGGCCGCTTGCCGAGATCCCCACGGTCAATCTTCTTACTCGTTCGCCAGCGATGCTGCTGCCGCACATGTTTCCCGGGGCGCGCTTCTTCGTGCTCTGCGCGAATGCCGAAGGCCCGGCCTCGGTCGCCGAGTACCTCGCCACCCAGGGCGCCGGGCGAGCGCGGGTGCACGTGCTCTCGGATATGACGCCGGACGCCGGTAAGCACCACGTCGCCACCGCCTCCGACCTCGCGGAACACACGGTCGGCGAGTGGTCCGACCTCGTGATGCTCGCGGTCGAGATGCCCTCCGGTACCTGGGCCGGGCCGCCACACGGACTCGCTTCGCGCACGCCGGGGCTTGCCGACGAGGTCTTCGAGCACGACGGCCAGCTCACCAAGCAGATCCCGCGCTCCGTCGTCATAGGCCTGCTTCGCCCTTATCCCGGCGCGCTACTGTGGGACATCGGCGGGGGATCGGGCAGTATCTCGATCGAGTGGATCCGAGCGGCAGCGGGGGCACGCTCAGAATGTTTCGAGGCCGATCCCGACCGCCGGGCCCGCATCGAGCGCAATGCCCGTGGTCTCGGAATCGACGTGGACCACCACGTCCTCCAGCTCAGGGGCGCCGCACCGCAGATCGCGCCCACCACGAGTTACGCCCCACTCGCAGACGCGCCGGACGCGGTGTTTATCGGCGGCGGGGTCACCGCCGAAGGCATGCTCGACTGGGCTTGGGGAGCTCTCCGCGCAGGTGGTCGCCTCGTCGCGACCGCCGTAACGGCCGAAGCCGAGGCCATCCTTCGCGCCCATCGCGACGCCCACGGAGGGCAGATGTTGCGCCTGGGTGTCGAACATCTCCGCCCCCTCGGTCGGTATTCGGGCTGGCAACCCACACGTAACCTGGTAATTTACTTCTGCGATAAGCACGAACAGCCGAACGCGGGCGAGAGTGCGCTACAGGAGGGAGGCCCGGAGGCGATATGACCGTCTACTTCATCGGTGCCGGCCCTGGCGCCGCGGATCTGCTCACCGTCCGCGCACAGCGCCTCGTGCGCTCGTGCGGTACCTGCCTCTACGCCGGCAGCATCGTCCCGCCCGAGGTGCTCGCGTTGTGTCCGCCGATCTCGCGGATCATCAACACCGCCCGGATGCCGCTCGCCGAGATCATCACCGAGCTGCGCGACGCCCATGCCCGCGGCGACGATGTCGCCCGTCTGCACTCCGGCGACCCGAGCCTGTATTCGGCGATCTCCGAACAGCTCGACGCGCTGGACTCCTACGGAATCCCGTGGGAAATCGTTCCGGGCGTTCCTGCCTACACTGCCGCAGCGGCGGCCCTGCGCACCGAGCTCACCATTCCGCACATCTCGCAAACCGTCGTGCTTACCCGGGTCGACGGCCGCTCGACATCCATGCCCGAAGGGGAGGACCTTGCCTCGGCGTGCGCCTCGGGCGGCACGGCGGTCATCCATCTGGCAGCGCATCAGGCCGAACGCGTGCGCGACGAGCTGCTGCCGGTGTACGGCGCCGACGCTCCGGTCGCGGTCGCCGCATATGTGTCGCGGCCGGAGGAAGTACTCCTACGCACGACGCTGTCCGAGCTACCGGAGAAGCTCGCCGACGCCGGGATCACGCGCACCGCCGTCATCATGGTGGGAAAGGTTTTCGCCGACGGCGTGCGCACAGGCAAGAACCCGCTTGTTGACGCCGAAGGTACCGAGCACTCGAACCGGTCCTTCCTCTATTCCGATTCCCGCCCGAGAGACGCGGAGGGCCGCACCCTCTGCGACAACGGCGAACCCCTCGACACAACGGAAGTAGAAGGGGAGCCAACGCGTCTGCGTCCCGTGCCCGACGCCTACGAGGAGGCCGAGCGCGCAGGTCGAGAGGATTCCGTCGAAGACCGCGGGAGCGGGGAGAACGCCGAAGTCGACGCGTCGCAATCGGGTGACGAACAACGAGGTTCGGACGACCCGGTCGACACGGAAGAGTTCGTCCCCGAGCCGCTCACGGCAACGCCGCTCGAGCGCACACGCGACGAGGTCGACGAGTCCGAACTCGCCGTTCCCGACCCCGTCCTCACGCCCGAACATAAGGCCGCCGTCATCGACTCTCATCGCCACGATGGCCCGCCGAACAAGATCCTCATCCTCGGCGGCACGGCGGAGGGCCGCAAGCTCGCGGATCTCATCACCGAGGCAGGCCTCGACGTGGTCACCTCGCTCGCCGGAAGAGTCAAGCGTCCGCGGCTTCCGCAGGGGGAGGTTCGCATCGGTGGCTTCGGCGGTCCGCAGCGCATGGGCCGCTACCTGATGGAAAGTTCTGTCGATCTCGTCATCGACGCCACACACCCCTTCGCGGAAAAGATTTCCGCGTCCGCCCTCGAGGCGTCGACCTCGACGGGGACGCCTCTACTGCGACTCAATCGGCCGCAGTGGACTCCCGGGGAGGGAGACAACTGGCTGTCTGTCTCGTCCGCGGAGGAGGCTGCCCGTCTCGTGCAGGAACGGTTCAAGCGCCCCCTGCTCACCATCGGTAGGCAGCAGCTCAGCGCCTTTGCCGGAGACGCGCGCAGCTCGTACCTCATCCGCTGCGTCGAGCCCCCGGAGGGAAAGCTGCCGCGGCGCTACCTACTCATGTTCGACCGAGGACCGTTTGATTTCGATTCGGAACATTCGCTCCTGCGACGCCATCGCATCGATGTAGTCGTTACCAAGAACAGCGGCGGGGACGCCACTGCGGCCAAGTTAGAGGCTGCACGGTCACTGCACATACCGGTGATCATGATCGAACGTCCTCCCTCGCCACCCGTGCCGACGGTCCACACCGTCGCCGAGGCGGCGCAATGGATCGTCGAGGTGTTTGGCTCCTCCCGCGTTTAGGGTTTCGGCTCCGAAAGACCACACGAGGATCTCTGGGAGCAAATATGAGCCGAATCTTTTCCATCAGCCCACGTTCTGGACACCGTCCGCTGACTATGGGGCAGTTGATGGCTCTTGGGCCGGCGGACCTGCGCCCTTATAACATCGACTTCGACCACGTCGAAAGCTTCCTGGCGGCGTCACCTGCTCAGTTGGTGAGCACGTGGGGTATCGATCCGTACAGTTCGCGCGGGTTCGAACTGGAATTCTCCGGAGGGGCCTATCGGGCAATAGTGAGCACTCCGTCCTCGCCCAACGATTGGCGCATCACGCTCGATTTCCTCGCCGCTCTGGCGGGACACCTGGATGCTCCGATCCTCGATGAGGACGGCACGGCGTATTCGCCGGACTCCATCACGGCGTTCCCATTCACGAGAGACATCGGCATCGGGCTCGCCTCACTGCAGTCTTCGCTGGACAACGGCAATACGGTGATGCTCGACGGGGTGCGAAGGCGGGTCGCCGTCACCCCTGCCATGCTGCGCCGCATTACGGGCGCGCCCTCGCCGGCGGACGAGTTCGGGGAGACCATGCGTGTCATCCAACAGCTCGATGCCTACGACGCGAGCCAGATGGTCGCGCGTTCACCGAAGGGGGAGATCCTCGGGATGTACACGATCACCCAGTCGGTACGCACGATTCTGCCTCTCGCGCCGACGGTGTCGCGCGGGATCAGAGAGCAGATCGGCACGAACACTGCAGTCGATTGGAGGATCAACCTCATCGCCTGCGATGGCCCATCCGATCGCGCCGAGTCCTACGTTCCCGCGGGCGAGGTGGCATACCGCGAAGCCGTGGAGCGGCTTCCACGGGACAAAGTGCGCGTGCTCGACGGTGCCTCGATGCTCATCGAGGCACTCGACCGCGATGAACTCGACGCGCTGCGTGCCTAATAGCTACGGGGAGTGTAGGCGCGTGGCCCAACGCTCGTCTGCATCACGCGCGTGCGGCTGGAACCGACAATGAGCAGCGTGCGCATGTCGACGGTGTCGGGATCGAATTCGGCTGCGCTCACCACCTCGACCTTTTCCCCGGGGCCGCCGATGTCGCGGCCCTGGACGATCACCCGATCGTCCCCACCGATCTCGCGGACGAGTTCGGCGAGACGGCGGACCTGCTCGCGCCGGCTCTTGGATGCCGGATTGTAGATGGCGATAGCCAGGTCAGCTCCGAGCAGCGCACGCAGCCGCTGCTCGATGACTTCCCACCCCTTGAGTCTGTCCGAAAGCGATACGAGCGCCAGATCGTGGCCGAGTGGCGCACCCGCCTTCGCCGCTACAGCTGTAGCAGCGGTAACTCCCGGCAACACAGCGATCTCTACATCTGAATAGTTGCCGGCATCGGCGGCCTCGAACACCGCGGTGGCCATGGCGAAGATCCCTGGGTCGCCGCCGGAAACGACCACCACTTTCTTGCCTGCACGGGCGAGATCCAACGCGAAGGTCGCACGCTCGATCTCGACGCGATTGTCAGAGGAGTGAACCCGAAGCCCTGGGCGCTCGGGCACGCGCGCGGTATAGGTGGCATAACCAACCAGGTCGGAGGCGTTCGCAAGGGCAGCTTCGGTCTCCGGCGTCATCCAGTAATCGGGTCCGGGACCGGTGCCGACGACTGTGACGCTCGCTGCACCTTCATCCGCGCGCACCGTGGCGCCCTCGGCTGCGCCTTTCGCGACGCGCGGGGCTGCCGCGCTGTGGCCGCCGCGCGCCCGGGTATCTGTGGGGCTGGGGATGACGGCGGCGGAGAAATACGGCACCTCGTTCGGGGCCACCTCGGCAAGTGGCGCCACTCGCTGCTCACTGGTCGAAGCTCGCTCGACATACCGAGCCTCGGCCAAGCGGCCGGACGCCTCCAGCGCGCTACGCACCTTCCCGAATGTGCGGCCCAGCTTCATGATGACGGCGGAGTCCGTGTCCGCGAGCCGCCGAGTCAGCTCCGGTTCGTCAAGTGTGCCCGGCAGGACGGTCAGTATCTCCTCGTGCTCGGTGAGCGGGCGGCCTGCCGCCGCCGACACTGCTGAAACCGACGTGATCCCCGGGATGATCTCGCACGGATAGCGCTGTTCGAGTCGGGTGTACATGTGCATGAACGAGCTGTAGAACAGGGGATCACCGGCGGCGAGCAGGGCGATGGAGCGACCTGCTTCGAGGTGCGCGGCCAGTCGCGCGGACGCTTCTTCGTAGAACTCCTCGATCGCGGCAGCGTATCCGCCCTCGTGATCGGTGTCCTCGACGGTGAGGGGATACTTGAGCAGCTCTTCGATGTGGCCTGGGCGCAGATGCGCCTCGGCGGTACGGCGGGCGATCGACCTGCCGTGGCGTGCGGCGTGGAAGGCGACTACGTCCGCGGATTCGATGATGCGTGCGGCCTTGATGGTGATGAGCTCCGGGTCGCCGGGACCGATGCCGACGCCATACAACGTTCCTGATTCGGCGCTCATTCGGCCACGCTCGCTAGTGCGTTCACGGCAGCCGCGGTGATAGCGGAACCGCCCCTCCGGCCACGCACGGTGATGAAGGGCACGCCGAGGTCGGCGGCATCGCTGGCGAGCGCCTCCTTGGATTCGGCGGCGCCGATGAACCCGACCGGGCATCCGATAATGGCGGCGGGAACCGGGGCGCCCAGCCTCAGCATTTCGAGCAGATGGAACAGCGCGGTCGGCGCGTTACCAATTGCGACGACCGAACCACCGAGTCTCGGCAACCATGCCTCGAGTGCGGCTGCGGACCGGGTGGTGCCGATGTCCGCGGCCAGCGCGGGCACGCCTTCGTCTCGCAAGTGGCACAGCACTTCGTTGTCTGCAGGGAGTCGGCTGCGGGTGATACCGGAAGCGACCATGTGGGCGTCGGTGAAGATTGGCGCCCCACCGGCGAGGGCCGCCCGGGCACTGTTCACCACGTCATCGGAATACTCGACAACACCGGCGAGATCGGTCTGGCCGGCAGCGTGGATCATGCGCACCACGATCCGGGAAACATCCTCCGGGAAACGGACGAGTTCGGCCTCTGCCCGAATGGTCGCAAATGAGGCGTCGTAGATCGCCTGGCCATCGCGTTCGTAGTCGTAATGGAAGACGTGGTGCTCTCGGCCTCGCGCGTCGGTCACTTCTCGTCCTTAGGTGAATCGTGTGTGGCGTAGCCGTCGGGGCCCGCCTGGTACAAGGTGGATTCGTGGTCCCAACCACATGCTCGGTCGCAACCGACCCAGTGTTGTCCGACAGGCTCCAGCCGCAATTCGTTGGCCGCGGCACGGATATCGCTGTGGACGTCGGCGTGAGACTTACTGCAGCCCGACGATCCGATGCAGGCGGTTGCATGCACCCAGGGAGAATTCGCATCAAAGATCAGTCCCATGGGGGCGAGAACGCGCACGACCTGTTCGGCCTGGGCCTCGCTGAGACCGTGGATGCCGACAATTCGGTCGGGTGAAACCGTGGTGTCGGTGTCGATCGCGCCGAGGAATTCGGCGAGGCGGTGGTCGATGATCGCCAGCTCGGTGACCGCGAGAAGGGATACCGATCCATCCGGTGAATCTATCCAACCCACCGGCGGATGAGGCTCGGGAAGTGGATGGACTTCTCCTACGCTCTGCGTCAATCCGGCTGCGTCTGAGGGAGAGTCCGTCGTGCTCTCGTGCAAACGCGCCGACGAAAGAACGCTGAGGTGTGGGTCGGTGCCCTGCGCGAGCCGCCAATCGTGTTCGGGAATGGAAACGAAGTGCTCGGCGAGGTCGGCGAGGATCACTGCGATCGCGTCGAATCCGGCATACATACCCACCGCCTCACCGGCGACGAGTAGTTCCAGAGCGCCGGCGCGGTGCCAGCGCGCGCCGAGATCGGGACGACGTTTCGCGATATCGCCTGCGCCGTCATCCAGCCCGAAAAGGAATTTCCCCGACAGTCCGGCGAGGGCGGGTCGGGAAAGAAGTTCTGTCTCCAACCGTGGAACGAGACCTCCGATGGGGCCGTGTCCGGAGAGACGTCCGGCGAGGGGTGAGGCGAGGATATTGCGGGCTCGGTCGTGGGTGTCGCTCGGAGCGAGTCCCGCTTGGGACAGGAGGCCGAGAAGCTCCTGTTGATCGGTGTCGGCCAGTCCCCGGATCTGCACGTTGCCGCGTGAGGTGAGGTGGAGGTTGCCGTCCCCGAGTCTGGCGGCCGCGGCAAGCGCCTGCCAGGCGATCGGGGACATGCGGCCGCCTGGTACGCGAACGCGGGCGAGCAATCCGTCCGCGGCCTCGTGCAGGCGGACCACGCCTGGGCAGCGATCTTCGCGGGTCGCGGAGGTGTCCGATGGGCAAGTCACCCATCCAGGTTAAGCCGCGTGCAGGCTAGGCTGTCCACTAGCCCGCCGATCGGGAAGCCGGTGAGATTCCGGCGCGGTCGCGCCACCGTGAGATCGGCCCGAAAACGGATCGATCGAGTCGGACCTCGACGTGCGGGAGAAGTTCGCACACGCGGCGGGCTCCGGATTTTTGCCTCGCGGGACGCGTACCCACCCACGGAAGGTCACGATGACGATTTTGTTGCTGTCCACCTCGGACACCGATCTGCTCTCTGCACACGCCTCGGGCGCCGACTTCCGGGTAGCGAACCCGGCACGCAACAGCGCCGAACGCAATGCCGAGCTCGCCGCCGATTGTTTCGTGGTGGTGCTGCGTTATCTCGGCAGTAGGCAGTCGATCGAGGAGCACACCGAGGCCATCAAGGCCACGGGCTCCCAGCTCATCGTGGTTTCCGGCGAGCAGGCCCACGATGCGGACCTGATGAGCGTGTCGACCGTGCCGGCCGGTGTCGCGAGAGAAACCCACGACTATCTCGCCCACGGTGGGCCGGGCAATCTCCAGAACCTGCACGCGTTCCTTTCCGACACGATCGCATTGACCGGCGACACCTTCGAGCCGCCGCAGGAAATGCCCGCTTGGGGTTACCTCGACGGGGAGTGGACCCCCGCCTCCACGGGTCTGGCCGCGGAGATCGCCCCGAACGCCTCCGCGCCGCGCGTTGCTGTCGTGTACTACCGTGCGCAGCATCTCGCCGGCAACACCGCGTACGTCTCCGCGTTGTGCGACGCCATTTCCGCGGCCGGTGGCCAGCCCGTGCCGATCTATGCGGCCTCGTTGCGCCAGCCCGCTGAGGGGCTGCTGGATGTTCTCGAAGGCGTGGACGCGGCGATCGTGACGGTGTTGGCCGCGGGAGGAGCTACGCCGGCGCTCGCCGGTGCCGGGGAATCGGATGATTCGTGGAACGTGGCGCACCTTGCCGCCCTCGATATCCCCATCCTGCAGGGATTGTGCCTGACCAATAGCCGCGCCCAGTGGGCGGACTCCGACGATGGTCTGTCCCCGCTCGACGTGGCCACGCAGGTGGCGGTGCCCGAGTTCGACGGCCGAGTGATCACCGTGCCGTTCTCGTTCAAGGAGTACGACGACGAGGGCCTGGCACGCTACGTGCCCGATCACGAGCGGGCCGCGCGTCTCGCGGGGCTGGCCGCTCGGCACGGCCTGCTCGGAAAGATCGACGCAGCGGACAAGCGGGTCGTGGTCATGCTTTCCGCCTATCCCACGAAGCACGCACGCATCGGCAATGCGGTCGGCCTGGATACCGGCGCCTCGGTCGTCGAGCTGCTGCGCGCGATGCGGGAAGCCGGCTACGATCTCGGCTCCGCGTCGATCCCCGGTTTGGACACCGAGCACTCGGACGATCTCATCCACGCGATTATCGCCGCCGGCGGGCAGGATCCGGACTGGCTCACCGAGGAGCAGATGGAGGCGAGCCCTCACCGCATTCCCGCGGAAACCTACCGACGCTGGTTTGCCACGCTCCCGGACGAACTGCGCACGGAGGTCGTCGACGCGTGGGGAGAGGCGCCGGGTGAGCTCTACGTCCATGACGACACCATCTATCTCGCGGCGCTGGAGTTCGGCAACGTCCTCGTCATGGTCCAGCCGCCGCGCGGATTCGGCGAGAACCCGGTTGCGATCTATCACGATCCCGATCTAGCGCCGAGCCACCATTACCTCGCGGCTTACCGTTGGCTCCGGGAGCCGGCCGCGAACGGCGGCTTCGGCGCGCACATCGTGTGCCACGTCGGAAAGCACGGCAATATGGAATGGCTGCCGGGCAAGAACGTCGGGCTTTCCGCGGAGTGCGGCCCCGACGCCGCGATCGGGGATCTTCCGCTCATCTACCCGTTTCTTGTCAATGATCCCGGAGAGGGCTCGCAGGCCAAGCGTCGCGCCCACGCGGTCCTCGTCGATCACCTCATCCCGCCGATGGCGCGAGCCGAGTCCTACGGCGACATCAACCGTCTCGAGCAACTGCTCGACGAGCACGCCACCGTCGCGGCGATGGACCCGGCGAAGCTCCCCGCGCTGCGCCAGCAGATCTGGACTCTCATCACCGCCGCTCGGATGGACCGGGAGCTGGGGTGGGAACAGCGCCCAGACGAAGAGGTCTTCGACGACATGCTCATGCATGTCGACGGCTGGCTGTGCGAGATCAAGGACGTACAGATCCGCGATGGACTCCACACTCTCGGCCGCGCTCCGCAAGGCCAGGAGCTCGTGGAACTTGTCACCGCGATGCTGCGGGCGCGGCGCATGTGGGGAGGGGACAGATCCTCCGACGGACTACGCGAGGCACTCGGGCTGATTGAGGACGGCTCGGAATCGCGTGTCCGCACCGACGAAATCGAGCAGCTGGCGGCCTCGCTCGTCGCCGGGATCGCAGAGAAGGACTGGGATCCGGACGCGGTAGGGGACGTTCTCGGCGCCGCGACGCTTCCGGACACGGCCAACCGCGAGGCCCTTGCCGATCTACTCGACTTCACCTGTCGGGAAATCGTTCCGCGCCTCGCGGCGACCGCGGAGGAGATCCCTCGTGTCCTGCACGCCCTGGACGGCGGGTTCATCCCGGCCGGCCCTTCGGGTTCGCCGCTGCGCGGGCTCATCAACGTGCTGCCGACCGGGCGCAACTTCTACTCGGTCGATCCCCGCGCGCTGCCGAGTCCGCTCGCGTGGGAAACCGGGCAGCTCATGGCGGATTCGCTCCTGCGACGTCATAAAGAAGATACGGGTGAGTACCCGAAATCCGTGGGGCTGTCGGTGTGGGGCACCTCGGCGATGCGCACCAGCGGCGACGACGTGGCCGAGGTTTTCGCGCTTCTCGGCATCCGTCCACGCTGGGACGAAGCGTCTCGACGTATCGTCGGGCTCGAACCGATCCCGCTCGACGAGCTCGGTAGGCCGCGCGTCGATGTCACCGTGCGCATCTCCGGATTCTTCCGCGACGCCTTCCCGCACGTGCTCGCGCTCATCGACGACGCGGTGCGCATGGCCGCCGCCCAGGACGAGCCGACCGATTCCAACTTCCTGCGCGCCAACGTCGACGCCGACACCGCCGCAGGGGTCGATCCCGAACGGGCCACCGACCGCGTATTCGGTTCGAAGCCGGGCACCTATGGCGCTGGCATACTCCAGGCGATCGATTCCGGGAATTGGCGCGACGATGCCGACCTCGCGGCCGTCTACACCGAGTGGGGCGGCTACTCCTACGGGCGCGGCCGCGACGGAGTGCCCGCGGGCGCAGACATGCAACGCGTGTACGGCCGAATCGACGTGGCAGCTAAGAACGTCGACTCCCTCGAACATGACGTGCTCGATTCGGACGACTACTACCAGTTCCACGGAGGCATGGTGGCGACCGTCAAGGCCCTGCGCGGTTCGGCGCCAGCCGCGTATGTCGGAGACTCGACTCGACCGGACTCGGTGCGCACGCGGTCACTACTCGAGGAAACCTCCCGGGTTATCCGCGCGCGCGTGCTCAATCCCCGGTGGATCGAGGGTATGCGCAAGCACGGCTACAAGGGCGCATTCGAGATGGCGGCAACGGTCGACTATCTCTTCGGTTTCGACGCGACGACTTCGGTGATCGACGACTGGACCTACGATGCGGTCACCCGCGAGTACGTCCTCGATCCGGACAACCGGGAGTTTCTGGAGAAGTCCAACCCCTGGGCAATGCACTCGATGGCCGAGCGGCTCCTCGAGGCCGCGGACCGTGGCCTGTGGTCCGAACCCGACCCTCAGGTGCTCGAGGATCTACGCGAGGCGTTCCTCGATGCGGAGGGAAAAATCGAAGGTGGAGACGAATAGCTGCCGTGGCGGCCCACGCCTCGCGCCGCGAGCGACCACGCCTGTGCGCCATAATTGAACGCATGCCACAAAAATCGAGTTCGTCGGAAATTGCACGCCAGCTCGGTCCGACGTTGATTCACGGGGCACGCGTCCTCAGTCCCGCCTCTCGCGACGCTACCTCGCTAGCCGTGGATAACCGTTCCGTCGCATGGATCGGCCAGGACGCGCCAGGCCCCACGCTGTTCCCGGAAGCCTCTTCCGTCGATGCCGAAGGCGCATGGTGCGCGCCCGCGTTCCTCGAATTCGCGCCCGGCGACGACGCCGGGGCGGACGCGTCCGCAGCGGGCCGGGGCGTCGTGAGAATGAAGGCGGATGCTCCCGTTTTGCAGAACCCCGGCTCCGCCGTCATCGATTCGTTGGTTGCCGGGGACCTCGACAAGCTCACGCTCCGGGCGGATCCCGCGGCAGGCGGTCTACAAGGGGTTCTGGACTTCCTCGCTGCCGCGGCGGAGAAGGCGGGGGACGTCCGCGTGGCCGGACGCGCTCCCGCAATCGTGGGTCTCGGGGCCGCCGATCTCGGCGCAATCTCGTCCGAGCAGATCGATCAGCTATCGAAGTACGGTGTCTCGCTCGTGCTCGCACCGTTACTGGGCGATGGGGTATCAGGGGCGGACCTCATCGGTCTTGCGGCGGCTGGGATTCCGATGGCCGGAACGTGCTGGGATGGTGTCGAGTTCCGGCCCTGGGATGCGCTCGCTGCACTCACCGGCGTAGGCGACGCGGCGCCCGCTCCGGCGCGTGCACTGTCCCCGCGCGCGGCATTCACGGCGGCGACCCGAGGCGCGGTTCGAGCATTCCTCGGGCAGGGAAGTGGTCTCGGAGTCCTGCAGCCAGGCGCACCGGCCTCCTTCGCGTTGTGGCACACGGGCGAGCTCGTCGCCAAGGCCGCCGACGATGCCGTGCAAAGGTGGTCCACGGATCCCCGGTCGGGGGTTCCGCCCATGCCGGATCTGGAAGGACCGGCTCCCACGTGTCTCGCGGTGGTCGATCGCGGCGAGGTGCTGTTCGAAAGCGGTGTCCTTGGCACGGCCACGGGTTCCGGATCGGAGAAGGCACTATGAAGCTCGGGAAGAAGCCCGCCGCAACGAAGGACGCCGCAGGTAAGGCCGAGGGTGTAGAGCTCACCGCCGGCTACTCTCGGTTCCTCACCCTGCTGAGGTTCGGCCTGGCCGCGCTGGGCGGCGTCCTGGTGTTCCTGTCGTTCCCGCCAGTCGCCTGGTGGTTCACGGCGCCGTTCGGAATCGCGCTGTTTCTCGTATCGCTGACCCCCTGGGATATGGGGCCGAAGCCGAAACCGGACAGCAAATTCGAAAGGCACACCGCGCACATTCCGGGATCGTGGATGGCCATCGGACTCGGCATCGTGTTCGGGATGGCGTTCTTCGGGCTGCTCTTGCCATGGGTGGGCATGTACGTCGGGTGGTATGCGGCGGTCGGTCTGTCGCTCGTGGAATCGCTGTATACGGCGCTCTTCGCTCTCGGCGCATCGTTGATGCTTCGGGTACTTCACCGCTCGACGATGACCACGCTCACGTACTTGTCCACGGCGCTGTTTCTCCCGGCGTGGTGGCTGGCGACCGAATTCCTTCGCTCGTCGTGGCCCTGGAACGGATTCCCGTGGGGTCGGCTCGCATTCGGTCAGGCCAACGGCCCGCTCGTGTTTCTCACACCGATCACCACGACACCCGGACTCAGTTATATCGTCGCGCTCATCGGCGCAATGCTCGCGATCTTCGTCGTCGCGTGGCAGTGGCGTCATGTCACCGCGCCGAGTAGTTATCGCGCCCCGATCACGCTCGCGGGATATGTGGTCGTCTTACTCTCGGTGACCGTCGGCCTCGCCTTCACGCCGATGGCGAGCGGCACCAGGCATCCGGACGACCAGGTTCCCCTCAATGTGGCAGCCGTGCAGGGCAACGTCCCACGTACCGGACTGGACTTCAATTCGCAGCGTTTCCAGGTGCTACAAAATCACGTCGACGAGACGCTGCGGCTGGCCGATGATGTGGCCTCCGGACGCGCCGAGCAGCCCGACATCGTGTTGTGGCCCGAGAACGCTGCCGACGTCAATCCCGTCTACAACGAACAGGCACGCGAACTCGTCGACGAGGCCACGGATGCCATCAATGTCCCGATCATCGTCGGTTCGGTCATTCCGACAGGAAGCGAAGAGGAGCCATCGGCCACAAACTCGATGCTCGTATGGGAGCCGGGAAAGGGTGAAACAGCCCGGCACGACAAGTACTTCGTCCAACCGTTCGGCGAGTGGCTCCCGTGGCGCGGCTTCTGGGAATCGATCTTCCCCATCGCCGAGCGCGCCGGATATTTCGAACCCGGCCCGCCTGACTGGACTCTTCGCGTCGGGGACACGAAGATCGGCGTCGCCACGTGTTTCGAGATCGCGTTCACCCGCGCGGCGACAGACGCGGTAAAGGACGGTGCCCGGATCCTTACGGTACCCACCAACAACGCAACGTTCGGCGAGTCACCGATGACCTACCAGCAGCTCGCCATGAGCCGCGTCCAGGCCGTAGAGCACCACATCCCCGTGGTAGTCGCCTCAACCAACGGTGTGTCGGCTGTGATCAACGAACGGGGACGAATCGAGTCGGAGACGGAGTTGTCCACCGCTGACGTGCTCACCGCGTCGTTCGGCGACGTCCCCACTGGTACGCTCGCTACGCGACTGGGAGCGAAAGTCGAATACGTCCTCGCGTTCTTCGGGCTTCTCGGGGCACTGGGCGCCATGCTCGTGCTCAATAGACTTCCGACCCTCGAGCGTCGCCGTCGCCATAGCACCGTCTAGGAAAGAGGGAGAATGAGCAATTCCGAATCGTTGGTGATCATGCCGACATACAACGAACGGGAAAATCTTCCCTCGATAATCGCGCGCCTCTTGGTGGCTGTGCCTGACACAGATGTCCTCATCGCCGATGACAACAGCCCTGACGGCACCGGGGAGGTTGCCGACGAACTCGCCGCGGGCGATATCCACGGCCGGATCCATGTACTCCACCGCAAGGGCAAGGAGGGACTAGGAGCGGCATACATCGCGGGTTTCCGTTGGGCACTCGAACGTGGCTATGGCGTCATCATCGAGATGGATGCAGACGGCTCGCATCCGCCCGAATCACTTCCCACGCTTATCGGCGCCGTCCAACAGGGAGCGGATCTCGCGATCGGTTCGCGTTACGTGCCGGGCGGCCGGATCGAGAACTGGCCGCTGAGCCGCCATCTCATCTCGCGCGGCGGTAACCTGTACTCCAAGATCATGCTCGGCGCCGAGGTCAACGACATCACCGCCGGGTATCGCGCCTACAAGGCAGAAGCTTTGGCATCCCTGGATTTCGGTACGATCGACTCCGCTGGCTATTGCTTTCAAATCGATATGACCTGGCGTCTGCGACAAGCCGGATGCCGAATCGTCGAGGTGCCCATTACTTTCGTAGAGCGCACTGTCGGGCAGTCGAAAATGAGCGAATCGATTTTCCGCGAAGCCGCGGTCAACGTCGCCCGTTGGGGGTTCGAGCACCGCGCATCGCAGCTGCGATCGCTCTTCGGGCGCTCGTAGCCGGCCGGTCCAAGGGCTCGCGAAAGGAGCATGCATGCACGAGACTCAGTCCGACCCCACCGAGTTCTGGGAAGACCTTTACGCCGGAAAGTCCCGGTGGAGCGGCAACCCGAACCCCGTGCTCGTTGACGTCGTCGGAGCTCTTTCCCCTGGGAGAAGCCTCGATCTCGGCTGCGGTGAGGGTGCGGACGTGCTGTGGCTCGCCGGTCAGGGCTGGGACGCGACCGGGGTCGATATTTCGTCCACCGCCGTCTCCCGGGCGCGTGCCGCCGCAGAGCAGAACCGGGATTCGATGCCGGGGTCGGCTACGTTCGATTCCGGAGATCTAGCACCGTGGCTGGCTCGTGCGCGGGTCGAGGCTCTTGGCCCCCTTGATCTCGTGACTGCAAGCTTCTTCCAGTCGCCGCTGGACGATTTCGACCGGGTCGGAATCATCAACCTCGCCGGAGAAATGGTGCGCCCCGGCGGCTATCTCTTCGCTCTAAGCCACTTTGCACCGCCGGACTGGGCCCCAGCTGAGCATCGCGGCCACGGCGACATGCCAACGCCCTGGGGCGAGGTGCTCGACCTGTCCGTCCCAGCCGGATCCTGGACTGTGCAGATCAGCGAGGTACGAGAACGCAAGGCGACCGGGCCTGAGGGCCAGATCGGGCACATGAAGGACACGGTCGTGCTTCTGCGCCGCGAGCGCTGAGCACGCCCCGCGCGGCCCGCGGCCCCAAGGCGGGGTAAATAGAGATCGGCGGACACCTTTTCGGTGTCCGCCGTCATCGATGAGAAAACCGCGTGGGAATGGGCCCCGATCTGCTAGCGGCTGCCGGCGCGCCGACGCTTCTTAAGCACGTCGAGGCGCTCCTTGAGCAGATCGTCGAGCTCGTCCATGGAACGACGCTCGAGCAACATGTCCCAGTGGGTACGCGGCGGCTTCACCTTCTTGGATTCTGGGGCCGGGCCGTCGAGCAGCTTGCCCTCCTGGCCGTTCTTGCACATCCAGGTGCCGGGGATCTCCGCCTCGTCCGCGAAGGGGATCTCGTAGATATCGCCGTTCTCGGTCTGGTAACGGGCTGTGCGGCGCGGGGCGAGATCGTGATCCCGGTCCGTCTCGTAACTGACCGCACCGAGGCGACTTCCGCGCAATACTCGATCTGCCATAAAAGGGCTCCTTCGCTTGGTGCCTAGATGTTTCCAGCATGTATAACGCGCGAGACTGGGCAATTGTTCCCGCTGCAACTTCCCGCGGGGCCGCGAGCCCCGCGTGCGCGCGTGTAACGTCTCCGCGTATTGTAGCCGCCGTGACCGACGAACATCCAGACTCCCGGGCAGGGGACGACACCGCGGCGCATCTTGATGATGTCGCACCGTGCCAGTGGTGTGGTCGCCCGGTGTCGCAGCCAGCGAGCGGTCGCCGCCGGAAATACTGCAAGCGATCGTGCCGTCAGCGGGCATACGAACACCGCCAGATGACGTCGCGTTTGCACCTTCCCGAGGGGACCGTGGTGCTCACCGAAGCCGAGGCCACTTCGATTTCGGAGCGAGCATTCATGCTCCGCTGTGCCGCCGAAGACCTCCAGACGGCAGTGGACGAGGGCGCAAGCACGAAGGAGATCGGGGACCTCGCGGCCAAGTTGGTGCGTAGCGCCCGCGAAGCCGAGCGCATCAGATGAGTCGACAGGCGATTTCGGCGCGCGATACACGGCAAGTTCTCTATCCGCGGTGGTTCGTCGCACTGCACGGCCTCACCAACCGCTGGAAGCTACGCGATTCCGGACTGATCGGGGCCGCGGTCCTCGCCTGGATCTCGTTCATGCCCTCGCTTCTGCCGAGGGTGTGGTACTTCCAGGGCCTTATCACCGGAATCGCACTTTTCACCGGGTACGTTCTCGCGATCATTATCCGCAGTATCCACCTGCGCTACGTAGCACCGCAGATCACGCTCACCGACAGTTGGCGCCGGATCGGCGATTCGCTCATCTACTGGTCGCACAAACTCATCCCGTTCCTGGTCATCGTGTACGTCGTGATCGGCTCGATCTCCGCGGTGCGGTGGCACGACCAATCCGCGGCACTCGTCGACGCATCGACCCAGTCGTGGCTGCTTTACCTCGGTATCCCGGTGATCGCGCTCGCCGTGTTCTTCGTCATCCTGACAATTGGCAGGGAAGTGGTCTGGCTCGTCGCGTGGGTGTCGCGGTTTCTACAACGAAGGCTCCGGGTCCCGCGTCCGGCCGCCCGGTTCGTCGGTATTGTCGCCGTAGTCATCCTGGCACTTGGGCTGGGACAGGGCGTCGTGCTACGCGTGTTCTTCGAAGGCGCGAACATGCTCTTCAGCGCGCAAAACGACAACGCCATCGACGGCGTCACCGAGCCTGCCGAGTCCGAACGTTCGGGGAGCCCCGACTCCGTCGTCGATTTCGAGGACCTCGGGATGCAGGGCCGTCGGTTCGTCGACGGCGGGCTGCGCGCCGACGAACTCTCCATGCTGCTCGGCGAGGAGGCGAAAGAACCGATCCGGCTGTATTCGGGAATCGAATCAGCATCCGATGACGACGGACGTGCCTCACTCGTAGTGGACGAACTCAACCGCACTCGAGCCTGGGAACGGGAATCCGTGGCGATCGTCCCCACCACCGGCACGGGATGGATCAACCCGAACGCCGCACAGGCCATCGAGTTACTCGGCGCAGGAGATACCGCGATCGTCGGCACGCAGTATTCGTTCCTGCCCAGCTGGATTTCGTTCCTCGCAGACCAGGACAAGGCCCGTGCGGCGGGAAGTGCACTGGTCAGCGCGGTCGCCGCGTGGCGCGATTCCCTTCCCGCCGATGCGCACAAACCGAAGCTCTACGTCTACGGGGAATCGCTTGGAACTCTCGCCGGCGAGGGTGCCTTCTCCGGTCTGCGCGACATTCGTTCGACCGTCGATGGAGTGCTCTGGATGGGTCCGCCGAACTCGAGCACGATCTGGAACTCGCTGGTCTCACGAAGAGACCCGGGCACGACAGAAGTAGAGCCGACGTACGCCGACGGTTTGCTGGTCCGGTTTTCCGAGAACCCTGCCGAGTTTCGCGAAGGAGTGGGAGAGTGGCTGTCTCCCCGGATTCTCTACGTGCAGCACGCCACCGACCCGGTGGTGTGGTGGAACAGCGATCTACTTTTCGAACGTCCCGATTGGCTCGAGGAGGAGCCGGGCGAGGGGCGCCATCCTGATATGACGTACCTACCCATCGGCACCTTTTGGCAGGTCACCGCGGATCTTGGCAACGCCGTCGGGGGAGGCCAGGGCTACGGTCATTTATACGACAACGAGATCATCGACGGTTGGGCGACCATCACCGAACGGCCAGGATGGGGCGAGGAGGCCGCGGAGAGGTTCCAGCGACTGCACAATGAGGCGATGGAGTCGCAGCCGCGCGGATAGCTACCGCTCCGTGATCTCGATGCTCGCCGCCAGTTGGGTGAGGAGCGAATCGATTCTCGCGTCCATCTGGCGCCCTCCGTCACCGAGTTCCTCGGACGCGTTGAGCATGAGAGTGCGCACCTTCTCGATCCGTGCATCGTTCCAGCGGGCGGCGTCGAGAGTGCGAGTGCCGATGAGCAGATAGCCGATATTTGCGATCTCACGACCGTTGTGAACAGCGTCCGAACCACCCTCTTCGGTCGTGACGGCGCCGGCCACAGAATCGAGCAGTCGGAGATCGGTGTACAGGGAATCTCGCGAATCCGAATCGTCAGGCGCCGAGATGAACGCTGCGGCCGAACGCAGTGTCCGCGATGTTTGGGCACGAAGTACCTTTGCCGGCATCGCGCGGCCGAACAACCAGATCGCGATGAATGCCGCGACCACGCCGATCACCGTGTCGAGAAGGCGTTCGGCCATGATCGGCCACGGGTCGTCGGGTATCTGGCCCCCCACAGAAATGAGGAGCGCGAGCGGGGTAATGAACAGCGTGGCCAACGCGTACTGCTTGGCGACGAAGAGTTCGACGAGCAATTGCAGGGACACGAGGATGACCACCAGGCTCCAGGGGGAAGGCGAGGCCCAGACGATCAACGTGAAAAGCCCGATACCGAGGACTGTGCCCGCAAGGCGGTTAACGGCGCGGTAGGACTGGATGATGCGTGCGCCACCCATGTGGAGCGCCACCGCGGCGAAAGCCGTCGACCAATAGATGTGTTCGCCGTTTAGCGCGAGGGTCACGAGCCCCGCGATGATCGTCGCCACGGCGACGCGAGAAGCGGTCACCAGGTTCTCTGATGGCCACGAAAGAGCATGGGACAGTAGGACTCGCGCCTTCGGCCGACCGCTCGATGCTCCTGCCGACCCCACCATGCGGTCGAACAATCCCGACGACGCGTCCGAATTCAAACGATTGCCCGTGAAGTAGTGCGCGGCGGCATCGCCGAGCCGGACGTTGAACCGGTACTCGGCGCTTTCGACGTCGTCGCGAAGCGCGTTCAGCGTCGTCATCCTTCGCCCCGCCCATGGACCTCGAGGAAAGAGGGGAGCGGCATCATCCAACGCCGTCCAGGCACTGTGGAGTGCGGCAGACGCCTTCCGTTGCAGCGGCCGCGCCGATTCTCCTGGCGCGGACTCGGCGTACGTATCAACAGCGGCGATGGCGGCGCTGACCGCCTTCTTCTCCGGCAAATGCGGCTGCGTTGCAAGCTCTGCCATAGTCCCGACGACGGCCACCGCGCCACCAACCAGGGTCATCAGCAGCACGTGACTCGCCGGCATGTCGTGCTGATAAACCATGTAGTTGACCACGCCACAGCCGAGCATCAAGAAGTACGCTGCCGGCGGACCAACCAGGAGCGCCGTACAGGCAAAGCTCGCCGCGGACGACAGCACGATCACCGCGACGAGCAGAAGCGGGGAGCTTCCACCAACGGCAATTCCGAGAAGCGCACACACGAACAGCGCGAGCGCCACGGTGGACACGACGATCAGCCGTCGACGGTACGGCGCATCTGGAGCATAAAGTACTGCGAACAGCCCGAGGCTTGCGAGGAGAGCGAGATCGAATCGACCGAACGCCGTAAAGGCAGAAAGGGTGATCAGCTGGATGATGGCCACCTTTGTGGCGGGGCGTCGCCTCGAAGGAAGATTATTAACGCTGAATGCTGCACCCAGATGTCGGAGAATTACGGTCACGTGTGTACCGTACTCCTCACGACCAGCATTCCCGCAGATGGCAGGGTAGTGGCTGCACCTAGCCGGCCCATTGCGCTGCGTGGTGCGTTATCCGTATCGGCCCCGAAGAAGGTGGAGTGACCATGGAGAGCCTCCTGCTTCCCACGCAGATTTCCATTGCGTCCGCAGCGGGAATGTTGCTCCTCGGGATGGTTCTCGGCATCTGGAAGTTTTTCGGAATGGTGAACAGCGAGAATGGTCTCGCACACCCTTACGTCGATATCGCCCATCGGGCAGCCCTCATGTATGCGGCAGCGACATTGATCCTCGTCCCGCTCGCGCAATTCAATGAATGGTCAACCGTGGCCAACACGATCGCCGTGAGCGTCGTAGTATTTCTCTTCGTTGCGAACATTGTTAACTATGCGTTCCACGGATGGAAAGAAGACACCACCAACCAGGTCCATCCGGTCACGCCGTTGGTTATCGGCGGCATAGTCGCGATTATCGTGGGGGAGATCGGAGGAGTCGGATTCTTGCTTGCCGGATTCCTCGACACCCAGTTCGGCTAGGCCCGTGGCAGCGGCGTTTCCCTGCCCTCAAGCGTGCGCTGGAGAAATGCGAGATCGAGCCATCGCCCAAATTTGACGCCGACCTGCGGCATCCGCCCGACGATCTCGAATCCGAGTTTTTCGTGGAGCGCGATCGACGCCGAATTACTGGCGTCGATTCCTGCGACCATAACGTGAACGCCAGACTGCTGGGCACGCTCTATAAGCCGTTCCATGAGCATGGTTCCGATGCCTTTGCCGTGCTGATCGCTGCGTACGTACACCGAATGCTCGACCGTATGCCGATAACCATCGAACGGGCGCCACTGCGAATAGGTCGCGTAACCTAACACCTCGTATTCGTTAATTGGCGAACTACACACAAGTACAGGAAACCCCGCATTCGTTCGTTCCACGAGCCATCGTGCACGGTTATCCTGGTCCACGGTCTGGTCGTTCCAAATTGCTGTCGTGTTTTCCACGGCATCGTTGTATATCGCGGCGATCGCTGCGACATGGTCAGCGGTGGCGTCGTGTATCTGCACCCGGTCCTCGATTCTCATGCAGCGACTGCGGCTAGGCTTCGAAGATTACCCGGAGCGAGGACATGCACATCCCGGCGTCTCCCATCACGCCCAGCCTGCCGCCAACTGACCCACGAGCCCGTTGGTAATCATCTCTACCGAACAACCGTGAGACCCCATTCAACCGCTATACATTCGTCACTGTGACGTTTTTGTGGTACATTCGGGGCCGGCGGAGAGACGGTTCCCAGCCGGGGCTCCAGCCACTCCGGTGACCCAAACGCAGATTCAATGCCATGTCGACTCAATAACGACTTCGACTTCATTTTCATACCTACGACATGGACCAAGTTCAGAATCGGCTGTCACGCGCGCGAAAGTCGTCGTTCCACCGAGAACGACGCCACGACAGCGACCCGCAGAATTCATACGGATATCGACGGACTAACACCGGGATCGACAACACCGGCTCACAACTCGCGCGTACGACACGGGGAGCCCCGAATGACGGCTTAATGAAGTCGGGCGGGCTCTTGATCCCGCCCTCGCAGTTAGTCACTTCGCCGATAATCTACATTATGTAAAGTAATTCATTGCATATTCCATCAGATGAAACCTCGTCGGCCCTCCAACGCCGTCCCTCTGGCCCAAAGATCCCCAGCTACAAGCCAACGACCCGAGCAAGCCGAACCAATCAAACGTCAGTGCTCGGCAAGCTTCCCGTGAATAATTCACAACCCTTCTACCTGCACGCTTGACATGCGTGTTTCATCTGTTGCACCATTGTTGCATCTAATGAAACGTCGGAGGTGTGCGAGTGTGGACCACGTAGTCAAGCTAGTACGTCCGCTAGATCCTGCAGAGCACTACTTTCGCGAAATGCTGTCGGGCTGGACGAATCAGCAGATGGCTCGAAACCTGAACACCTCTACTATCGAGTCAAGATCCAGCATTGTTCAGCGATTCGTGTTGAGTACCGAAACCTACCCGTGGGAATGGACACCGAAGGTCGTTGACGAATACTTCTCGGACCTCCGGGCCGAAAACCAGCTTCAGCGGTCAACGATTCGCAGCTATCAGGGCGCTCTTCGGGCGTTCTGTTCCTACGTCAGCGAGCCATCAAATGGTTGGGTCGATCTATGTATCGAAGAATTTAACGATCACCCAACGCAGGTATTCTTCGACTGGAACACAGCTCAGCACGTGCAAGACTACGAAGGGTCCCCCACTAAACGTGCATTCACCAAGACCGAGCTGCAAGATTTCTTTGACTATGCAGACGATCAAGTCGACAGGATTCTGAGAAACGGACACAAGGGTGCGATCGCCGCATACCGGGACTCCATGGCCTTTAAGATCGCCTACTCGTACGGACTACGTGTTAATGAACTGCGGCACCTCCGCCAAGAGGACTTTTCAAGAAATCCTCACGCGCGCGAGTTTGGGCGCTTTGGCCAATTGAATGTCTTACACGGAAAAGCGTCACGTGGTTCGAGCCCCAAGCGTCGCGGAGTATTCACCGTGTTTTCATGGACCCCAGATATTGTTGAAGATACTATAGGTCTCGCTGGCGACAAATATGGAGAACGTTCTCTACTATTCCCCACTGAGCGCGGAACCTTTGTATCATCCTCCGTGCTTTGGAGGCGGTTCAGGCTTTATTGCGACGAATTGGAGCTGCCGCCTGGTCTCGATTTCCATTCGTTTCGCAGATCGTATATTACCCATCTAATAGAAGATGGATGGGACCCGTTGTTCGTTCAGAAGCAGGTCGGTCATGAATATGCGTCCACAACGGCTATCTACACGTGTGTAAGTAGTGACTTCCGAACCCGCACTCTTCGATCCGCGCTCAACGACACTATCGTTAGGTCCTCAGACAGAAAGAATAACCTCCAATGAGACTGATTGAATACGACTGGCACTTATCAGAAATCATGGCTAGGCAGGGCATCCGTAACAGCACAGATCTAGTTCCTCTACTAGCGGAGAGAGGAATCAACTTGTCTCGCACTCAGGTGTACCGCCTTTCCCACCAGAAGCCCGAACGAGTCAGCCTTGTCGTCGTCGGCGCGCTCTGCGACATTTTCAGTTGCGATATCGGGGACCTTCTGACGTTCACCGTCGCGGCGAAACCTATTGCCAGAACAGGAACAACGGCGTCGAGAGGTAGCAAATCCGGTAGTACGCTCGCACCAAGACGGGTGAAGATTACTGACGATGAATGATTCGGCTGGTAACCGTCCAAGAACTAAAGGTCGACCTCGTAATAACACTGGAAAATATAGCTGTGGGCGATGCGGTCTCAAGTTCAATCATGGAATCGCAAATTTCCCTGAGGGCCGCCTTTGCCTTACCTGCTACCGCAAGGCGACTGATACCTATGGACGCTGCCCACATTGCGGCCAACACCGGATGCTGCCTGGAGTCTCTCCTGCGACCGATAATCCTATCTGTGCGGAATGTGCTGGAATCACCCGGAACCTTCATTGTAAGACCTGCGGTAAAGAGCGCCGCCCCTATCGGGGCGGGTCGTGCGCCACCTGCGCACTTCGAGCAGATCTTTATGAAATGATGGGGAAACAAGCAGATGTAGATAAATTCGCAATTCTTACCGAAGCCCTCTGTGCAGCTGATAGGCCAGAAAGCGTACTCACATGGAAACTGAATCCAAAAGTATCGCAATTTCTAAAATTTCTTGGAGCAGGAAACTTCGAATGGGCCCACACCACGTTTGATGAATACATCCGCGAGAATCCCAAATCAAAGCGAGAAGTTGAACACGTCCGAGCAATTTTGATAAAGAACGAAGCTCTTCGTGCTCGTGACTACGACCTTCACGCTTTTGGTCAATGGTGGAAAAACAAACTTCAGACCGTCGACTCACCAAGTTTCCGCAAAGTCCTGAATCAGTTCATATCTTGGGATGTGACCCCTCGCATCAACGAGTCGATCAAAGATGGCCGCAACACGCGGCGCGCGACGCACGCTGCCAAACAACATGTCTCAACCACAATCGACTTTCTAAACTGGCTGCACTCTCAGGGCTTCGAAGACTTGTCACGCGCTCGGCAGCCCGATGTTGACTTTTGGCTCACGTCAGGGCCATCAACGCGTAGAAACCTCCGCCCATTTCTTTCCTGGACTTCGCGTAACGGCTATACAAGGAAGCTGAAGGTTCCAGTATTTGAAGCGTCAAATCATAAGCTAATCTCTAAGGACGAACGTAGTTACTGGATCATGACCTTTATTGAAGATGATTCAATACATTTGCATGTCCGTGTAGCTGGGCTATTGCTACTTGTTTTTGCGCAACCTTTAGCGAATATTGTTGAGCTAGAAATTAATGACGTCACGGACCTCGATGGGAAGCTTTTCCTGAAACTTGGAAGTCAAGCAGTACCGATTCCCTCCCCGATAGTAGGTCTGTTCCGTGACTATCTTGATCACCGACCGAACCTTAGAGGAGCGAATGCCGGAAGCTCTTGGCTTTTCCCTGGTGTAAAAGCCGGCAGATTCATCACGGTCGATTCAATCAAGGAACAGTTTAGAAAGATTGGTTTCACTCAGTTCCTCGGGGCACGCTCAAGTTCATTTGAAGAACTTCTGGCGATCGCACCCGCTCCTCTTGTGGCGGACGCATTGGGATACTCGTACAAGTCTGCCGATAAGCATTCTTTGGTTACAAATCAATCTTGGGCGCATTACGTTGGGGTTCGCACAAAGAGGGAAACAGAACAAAAGGAGCCGTGAGTAAGAACTGCTAGAGGGACCGCCGGATCCGTTGCGCTACGATGCTCCGAGTTGCGAAAGTGGGACTGGCCACGCTGTCTTAGGTGCTCTCGTTCAACTGCAACTGGCTACACTCCTCGATCGACTGCCCCACACCCATCGAGATAGAAGAATTGTACGAGTGGGAAATGACCTCCCGTAGCCAGCCGGCATTGGGAAAACTCGCCCTCCCTATATACACGTTCCTATTCGGGAATGAGACTCGACTCAACAGATTGCGCTTGAGCGTCTGTCGCTCCATTCGCGAACCGCGTCCACTTACCGTTGGATACGTTTGTCCGTGTTGGCGAACCTCTCTGCCGCGACGCCAGCTTCGAGAAGAAGTCTGAACATCAGAAGCCCACGGCAGGGACTGATTGAGGCCGGTGATCTGTTTCACCGCTTGTGTTCAAGTCGAGTTCTCTAGTCAAGAGTATCCACGGAGGGCCCAGGATTTAGCTCCATTCCTTTCCGACAGCTTCGCACATCACGGACCGTCGCGTAGGAGCTTTCTCAATTGACTGCCATTGCGCCACCCCGGTTCCGCAGCTATTTGAACAGGCTCGGCCTGCGACCCTGACGATTTCCCGCATGATTCTTGTACCAGTTGGGTGCAGCGACGAATAAACAAAAACGGTCCCTACTTTTGACCACGAGATCGTAGTTGTCCACCAGATTAGGGTCGGCGTAGGCAAAATAGAGGATTGACTCGATAGCCCAGCGTTTGGGCTACTTGCCATTCGGATTCGCACCTATCGCTTGTTTGGCCTTCCATCGCTCTACTTGTTCTCTGTATTCGAAGTTGCAAGCCTTGTCGTTGCGTCTATACGTGTCGCGGAGTTATCGCAACTGTTCTCTCAAGTAGGTCTTTTGGTTCTGGGTCCACTCAGACTAATTGATTCGCAAATAGTGAGGTTCTTCCGGAGTTGTTCTCCCCGCACGAGCTTCGCTGGCAAGTAAAGGATGCGAATGTAATCGTCGGTGTCCACGATAGATTCCTTGTAAAAAAGCGGCGCTGCCGCGCAAACCGAAAGTTGAAAATTTCTCCTGCGTAAACGCCGATGTTGAAGTCCCGTGCGCAGCGAATGCTGAAAATCAACAAGGTAACCCTAACACTTTATTTTCCATCGAATGACTCAGAACACTGGCAGTCGAACAATCGGGATTACTCGCGCCACCGCCGGATCCGGTGGACGCCTTAGATCAGAAGCCACCCCTTAACGCGGCGCCCTCATGCGACAGCGCTGTGCACATCTTCCACGCGCACTCCACATGGCCGAAGCACTGACTGGAATCGGCGAACAAGGGTCAATGCGCTCACATCACGTCGACCGTCCCGTTCCGAGTGTGTGGCTGCAGGCCATAATGAGTACATGCGTATATCCCCGGATCCATCCTCTGCCTGCCTCAAGCGGCGCCGAATCGCGGCTCCCGTCGCAGCACTCTTGCTCACCGCGGTCGCGGCCCCCTCCGTAACGACATTGCTCGTGACGCCCGCTGCCCAGGCACACTCCACAGTCGTCGCGAGCTCGCCCGGGCAGAACTCCACAGTGCAGACGCCACCGAAGGATGTCAGCATCACGTTCAACGAGGACATCTCGCCCGAATTCGTCAGGCTCACGGTGATGAAGGATGGGTCCGACAGGGCAAAGGGGGCACCGAAGGTGGAGGTCGCGAAGATGTCCGTGGAAGTTGGCGAGCTCGATCCCGCTAAATACACGGTGGGCTACCGCGTGGTGAGCGCCGACGGTCACCCGATCCAGGGTTCTTACGAATTCACGATCGCCGGGTCCGAATCCAGCTCCTCGAATGCGGGTTCCGCGCCCGGCGCGGGCTCTTCCACCGCGCAAAACGGCCAGGCCGGCGCGGAGACCTCGGCGGGAGAAAAGCCTGGTGGCGAGACCTCAAACGCGCAAACCGGAGAGACCGCCGAGAAGACGGACAGCTCCTCTCCGTGGCTCGCCTTCGTTATCTTCGGCGCGATCGCTCTGGTACTCATCGGCGGCTTGTATTTCTTTGCCCGCCAGTACAAGCGACTCCAGGAAAGCTCCGACTCGGACGAGAACTACGGATAGCGCCGGGGCAGGGATACCGAGGTAAACGAATCAGTTCCCGCCTACTATCGAATTCCCCCTCTGGAACATGATCGCCCGCCCGACATCCGGTAGGTACGGCTGAGACGGATGTCGGACCGACGCTCGGGACGAACAGCGAGACCAGCGCTCGCTTCAAAATTGCCTCTCGACGCTAGGAAATCCTCTCAGATACCACGCCAGGGTGGATCGCACCCTTCCAACTGTTCAGCAATCGATGTATAGTCACTGCATGCTGACTATTGCTTCACGGGTCGATGTCATGAATCGGTTGGGTCGAGCCATGGCAGATCCGACGCGTTCACGTATCTTGCTTTCCCTACTCTCGGAACCGGGCTATCCCGCGCAGCTCGCGCGGACTTTGGACTTATCACGAACCAACGTGTCGAATCACTTGGCTTGTCTGCGCGGGTGCGGGATCGTGGTTGCCGAGCCCGAGGGGCGTCAGACGCGGTATGAGATAGCTGATCCGCATCTCGCTTCAGCATTGACCGCGCTCGTCGACGTCACTCTTGCCGTCGACGAGCATCAACCGTGCGTTGATCCGGTGTGTGCGGTCCCGGGGTGTTGCGATTCAGTTGACGACAAGCTCGATGCGAGTCACTCGGAGGGTTCGCGGTGAGCCGGGAATGTTGCGGCCCCGACGAGCCGGTGGTTCCCGTCGCCGTCGATTCATGTTGTGGCTCACCCGAGCCCCTCCCTATCGATGACGGCGTCGATCTTGCTCCCTGGTGGCGCGATCGCGCATTGGCGTTGCCGGCCGCGTCAGGCGCCTTAGTGGCGATAGGGCTCGTGCTGGAATGGCGCGGGGTGGGCGTCGCCTCGGTGGTCATTTTTTCCCTTGCGCTTGTGGCGGGAGCGCGGACGTTCGTGCCCTCCACTCTCAAGCGATTGTTCACTGCCAAAGGCCGCGGCAGAATGGGCGTGGGCTTGTTGATGACAATCGCCGCGATTGGCGCGGTGCTTCTCGGGCATGTCGGCGAAGCGGCAGCTCTGGCATTCCTGTTCTCAATCGCTGAGGCGTTAGAAGATCGCGCCATGGATCGCGCCCGGCTGGGACTACGCTCACTTCTCTCGCTGATCCCCGAAACGGCACGGGTCCACCGATTCGGCGAAGAACAGTCCGTCTCGGCCGTCGATGTGAGGGCATCGGACATCCTCGTCGTTGGTGCCGGGGAGCGCGTCGCTACGGACGGAGTGGTGTCCAGGGGTCGCTCTTGGTTGGACACCTCTGCCATTACGGGCGAGTCGATCCCGGTCGAGGTCGGGCCCGGCGACGAGGTGATTGCCGGTTCCGTTAATGGGTCGGGCACCCTGCGTATCGAGGCAACGGCAGATGGAAAAGACAACTCGCTGACGCAAATCGTGCGTCTGGTCGAGCAAGCTCACGCGAACAAGGGTGAGCGAGCGAGGTTAGCTGACAGTATCGCCCGGCCACTTGTTCCCCTCGTACTTGTTGCGGCGACATTGATCGCCGCCTTCGGATTCGCCGTGGGCGATCCGGGCACATGGATTGAGCGCGCGCTCGTCGTCCTCGTGGCGGCTTCGCCGTGCGCGCTCGCTATCGCCGTGCCGGTCACGGTGATCTCTGCCATTGGATCGGCGTCCAAGCTCGGGGTTGTCATCAAGTCCGGCGCCGCGTTCGAACGACTTGGCACAATCCGAAAAGTCGCCTTCGACAAGACGGGCACCCTGACACGAAACCAGCCCGAGGTCGTCGAAACTCATTGCGCTAGCGGATACGACGAGTCCCAAGTCCTCTCTTTAGCGGCCGCGCTCGAGGCGAACAGCACCCACCCACTTGCACAAGCAATCATCACCTCTGCCAACGAACGACTGGAAGCTGTCGAGGTGCAAGAAAGTCCCGGGCTCGGGATCACAGGTCGGGTCGAGGGGCGAAGTGTCCGCGTCGGAAGCCCACGTTGGATCGATGCCCAAGGACTGTCCGAGAGTGTCGCGTCGCTGGCAGAACAGGGCATGAGTGTCATTGTGGTCGAGGTAGCGCACCGAGCGATCGGTGTGATCGGGATTCGCGACGAGCTGCGCCCCGAAGCAGCCGAGGCAATCGCCCACATTAATGCCCAGGGCATTTCAACCATGATGCTCACCGGCGACAACACCCGCACGGCCAAGGCAATCGCACATCGAGCCGGCGTTGACGAGGTTCATGCAGAACAACTCCCGGCCGACAAGACGAATCATATCCGGCATTCCGCAGCTCAGGTTCCCACTGTGATGATCGGCGATGGAATCAACGATGCTCCCGCATTGGCCACGGCGACAGTGGGCATCGCGATGGGCGTCACTGGTTCTGCCGCCGCGGTGGAATCTGCAGATGTCGCGTTCACCGGCCACGACCTGCGACTCATTCCTGACGCATTGGCGCATGCGCGTCGCGGCAGGTCGATCATGACGGGGAATATCGCTCTTGCTCTCGCCATCGTCGCTGTGTTGTTCCCTTTAGCGCTTTTCGGCGTTCTCGGCCTCACCTCGGTCGTCTTAGTTCATGAACTTGCCGAAGTAGTCATCATCCTCAACGGAATTCGCGCAGCCCGCCCACCGCGCCATTCTGGCCGACAGGTACCGACCGAGTCTTTGGCTTCTCCTCTCTCCCTAGAAGCGAGTCCCCGGTGAATCGCAATTTCAGACTCTCAATTGTGACGATCGACTTCGCAGAAAAGGCCCACATTGGCACGGACTGTAAGAACGACATAACGCCACAACGCTGCACCCCACGCAGCTTGAACAAGGAAATGGTAGCTCCGCGAAGACAGTCCCCACTTCTCAGAGGGAAGGGACGCGGTGTTCGTCGAATTCCTCGACTCCGATTGCGAGGAGCGCCTTGCCGATATCCGGCAATTGAAGAACTTCGCAAGGAATACTGCGCCCGTGTGACCTTCGTAGTTCGGCGCATGCCTTCGCATAAAAGCTCTACGCATGCCGCGTTAGCTATACACGGTGCAGATAACGCATGGCGGCGCGAACGTCACTCGCTTGCCGAACGCCAACGTTCCAACAAGCCTAAAAGGGCGTCGGTCGTTTCTTCTGGCCGAGTCAAGAGGCCAGCATGGCCCGCGTTTTCCACGGTCACAATCTCTGTACGCGAACCCAAGTGCCGCGCGACTGCAGAGGCTTCGTGAGCCGGAAACAGCGAGTCTTGGCCGAAATAGAGCAGTGATATTCGAACCGAGTCAGGAAATGGCGACCCAGTCGTTCCCCCAGAGTTCTTCCAGTCCAATGCGACCTGCGCCTGACCGATCTCACCATGAGGCTGTGCCCACTGATCTCCCTGGTGGGCCAGGAGTTCCCACCACTGCTTAATTGTCTCGGGATTGGTTAATTCGTCCCCGCCCAACGCGGTCATCAAAGTCATAAGGCGGCTGAAGTGCACGGGAACTTGACCCGCTTGTTTCGCGAACGCATTCTCTGCGTCAATGAAGCCATTGCGCACAATTCCATCGGCGCCGCCAGCACTTGCCATCAATACCGCTGCTGCGATCCTCTCCGGCCGGCGAAGAGCCATCCGCTCGAGCGTGAACCCTCCCAGAGAATAACCAATGCCGGTCACCTGCTCGATCTGTAAGTGATCAAGCAGGCTGATCGCATCGTCGGCCATGGCGTCAAGAGACCAAGGAAGCGGCGGACAGCCGGAGGGTCGCACACCCCTAGCAGCGAACCAAACAACTCGGTGCCCCTTGGAAAGCAACGCCTCGACCAGACCACAGAATTCCCACGCAATCATCGGCTCACCAGAACCTCCGAGTAGAAGTACCGGCGTGCCGGTACCTCGATCTTCGTAATGCACGTCGTGAGTCGGAAGCGACATAATAGGCATTCACCCACAATATACTTACCAATGGTAATTACCAAGGGGTTGACATGAACCGTGCCCAGACCTTTGACCTCCTGACCGTTATAGGGCTGCGACTCGCCGCCGCGGTCGATCTTGGCAGTGCCGCCCTCGGGCTCACAGCCGCCGAATCGCGCGCTGTTGTGTGCCTCCAAGAACACGGCCCTTCGCGCCCAAGCGTCGTCGCCGAGCGGCTCGAAATCTCGCGCCGACGAATGACGCAAGTCGCCAAAACGCTCGAAGGTAAGGGCCTCGCCGAGCTCATGCCTGAACCTGGCGATGGGAGAGCCAAACACCTAGCCTTAACCACCGACGGCGCAACTTTGGCAGACGAAGTGACCACAATGCGCGACCTCTGGGCACAGGAAATCCTCAAGGATATCCCCGAAAAAGAAGTCGCCCACCTGGGCGAATCCCTTTCTCGCATTCTTCAAACGCTGCCGCCCGCCGTCCATCAAGTCTCTTGACTCTTGGCACGCCTCGCAGCGGCACCGGCACCAGGACATACGGCCGCTGTACTGCACAAGGAGCGCGAGTCCTTCAGCCGCCCTACGAATCCAGCGTGGGCCCTGAAGTGGCTATGACGCGCGGTCGTCCCAACGTGGCTCCCCGTGACAGTTAGCCGCTTTCCCGCTACGTCACGAATTCATTGAGGCTTTCATGATTCTTGGTCGATTCCGAGTTGCGCCCTCGCGTCGCGCGGAGGACTCAGGCACTTCTGGTGCTGCTCATCAGGTGGTTGCAAGGGCATGTACCGTATCCTGGTCTTGTGGGCCCACGGAAGGCGTCGATCATTGAGTAAAAGTACAAAGCTCTCCTGTGCACTAATTATTGTCGCACTGGTGGTGCTCGTCGGCTTCTTCGTTTTCACCGGAAATGATGATGAGAACGGCGCGTCTGCGCCCGAGAGTGCCCCTAGCCAGGAGCTGCTAGTTCGAGAAGATAGCCCCATCCTGTCGGAGGGGACAGAAGCCACGTTCGTCGAGTTTCTAGACTTCGAATGTGAAGCCTGCATCGCCTTGTATCCCACGATCGAGCAGCTCCGCGAAAAGTACGGTGACAGGGTGCGTTTCGTGGTCCGCCATATGCCACTTCACGGCAACTCCGTCAGCGCGGCGCAGGCTGCAGAGGCCGCCGCGGAACAAGGCCAGTTCGAGGCCATGTATCAGCGCTTGTTTGAGTCCCCCGAGGAGTGGGGGCATCAAGAAACATCGCAGGAGGAGACGTTCTTCGGATACGCCGAGGAACTTGGTCTCGACATGGAACGATTCACGGTGGACTTCGAGGCTCCTGAGATTATTGAGCGAGTCGAACAAAGTCAGCAAGACGGCCAGGACCTCGGCGTTCAAGGAACGCCGACATTCTTCCTCGACGGTGAGCGCCTCGCACCAGAAACGACCGCCGACTTGGAGAATAGTCTCAATGCGGCACTCGACGAGTGACGTTCGCCGTGCCGAGACCGGAACTGTCGAGAACTCGGCAGAGAGTCGAAGGCTGGCCGTAGTCCTTCTGATCGGCGGAGCTATCGGCCTCGCGATGGCGGTGACACTGTTGGTAGAGAAGATCGCGCTCATTGAGAACCCCGACTACGTCCCGAGCTGTTCGATCAATCCGGTCCTTTCGTGTGGATCTGTGATGTCCACGCCCCAGGCTGAGGCGTTCGGCATTCCCAACCCGGTCCTTGGTGTTGCTGGATTCGCTACTGTGGCCACAATTGGCGCGGCACTATTGGCCGGTGCGAGGTTCGCAAGCTGGTTCTGGGTCCTATCCCAGTTCGGAGTGACCTTCGCGGTCATTTTCGTTCACTGGCTCATCTACCAAAGTCTGTATGTCATCGGGGCGCTCTGCCCGTACTGCATAGTGGTGTGGGCCGTGACCATCCCGATTTTCCTTTACACCACGACGCACACGCTGCGGCTTGTTCAACAGAGCTCGGCCGGTGAAGAACATCGACTTATTCGAGGGCTCACCGAGTACCGGGGTGCAATTATCACCAGCTGGTTTCTGGCCATCGCTGCCTTGATCGCCGTGCGCTTTTGGAGCTACTGGAGCTCACTCATTTGAGCACGGCCTCAAGATCTGAGAATACGACCGCGTGTCGGATGCACCGTCGCGAATCGCGCGTTCTGTCTTTCGACAAATGGCCAGGGGTGGTGTGGAAGGGTTCCCGTTTTCCTTCGTAACCTTGGCGATGATTCGGCCGGGGAACCGATGTCAGCTATTCGTGGAGTACTGTCGCGCTCTCCGAGGCGTGGGTCTTCGCCGTTTCGAGTTGAAACGTGGCGTGTTCAATCTCCGCCCCGTTTACGTCGTCGAGGCATCTGCGTGCGTTTTCAAGAATGTCAGGCGCATGCCCAGAGTTAAAGCACTCTTCGTGAATCACCAAGTGCGCAGTCAAGATCGGGAGCCCTGTGCCGATGGTGGATGCGTGGACGTCGTGCACGCCGGTGACGTGCTCGAGTCGAAGTAGGCGCGCGCGAACCTCGTCGAGGTCGAGATCGCGCGGGGTAAATTCCATGAGTACGCGCAGCGATTCACGCATGATCCGGAACGCCCGCGGTGCGATGAGCGCGGCGATGAACAGCCCCGCGAGCGCGTCTGCCTGCTGGAATCCGGTGGTCCAGATGAGGATAGCTGCGATGATTACGCCGATCGATCCCAGCGCATCGTTGAGCACTTCGAGGAATGCGGCTTTCATATTCATATTGGAGTTGCGCCCACCCAGCAAAACAGCCATGGCGACGATGTTCGCGATCAGGCCAATGACGCCGAAGATCAGTAACTCGGTCGACGGCACCTCCGGCGGATCGAATAATCGAGTAATACCTTCGAACGCCGTGTAGGTGCCGACGACCAGCAACAATGTCGCTTGCCCGAGTGCGGCCACAATCTCGATACGCGCGAAGCCCCAGGTGCGTTTACTGCTCGGGGGGCGCATCATCATCGTGGCCGCGATGAGCGCCACGAGCAGGCCGGAGGCGTCGACCAGCGCGTGCGCCGTGTCTGTGAGTAAAGCGAGGCTGCCGGTGACGGCGGCGCCTACTGCTTGCGCGATTACGATGAGGGCCGTAATTGCAAAAGCAATCGCCAAGCGGCGGCGTGCTCCAGGGTTCGCGGTCGGCGAGGCGTGATCGTGCCCATGGCCGTGGGATTGCCCTGCACCGTGGTTGTGTCCAATGCTCATGACAGCTCCGTTTCAGGTAGACCTGCGGAGTGGTCATGTGACTGATGTTCCCGGAGCGACAGCGCGATTCCAGAATGAACCAGCAGGGATTCGGCGGAGGAAATAAGTGCCGCCAAGCGAGGCGCGTCCGCGATCGAGAACCACGACGCCCGACCTTCGACACGAACCGAAACGAGACCACATTCTCGCAGGCAAGCGAGATGTTTACTCACCGTGGATTGTGCGAGGTGCAAATGTTCAACGATGTCGCGTACGCGGTGCTCGCCGCGCGAGAGGTGCTCAAGCACCGCGAGCCTCGTTGGTTCAGACAAGGCATGAAATACTGCCGCGAGCGCGTCGCTCGCTTCTGCGAGGCGAGAAATATCGCCGATATCATCGTTTCTCATACGGCGATTATATCGCCATATGGCGATTAATCAAGATATTTGGCGCCTCGTCTTGAGGGGAGGATTAATGCCCACGAACTAGTGGCAACCAGGCGGGGCGAGGAACGCGGCGCGAGCCAACTGGAGACGGCCTGCCAAAAGCAAGGGGAGGACCCGTGCCTGATTTCTCAGAGGTTCCTCCCCAGCGGACAAGTTGGCATCTTAAGAAAGCGCCAACTACAAAGCCGCTCCCTCAATTAGACAATGACGCCGTTTCGCGCGAGCCACGGAACGGGGTCGGTCCAGTTACCGCTAGCGTCTTGGACTCCGAAGTGCAGGTGAGGTCCAGTCGAATCGCCCCGGTTTCCCACCGTGCCAATTACGTCGCCGGCTTGTACACGCTGCCCTTTCTGGACAAAGTTCTCATTGTTGTGGCCGTATTCGAGTAGTTCGCCCTCATCGGTCCGAATGCGAATCCATAATCCGTAGCCCGATGCAGGTCCAGCTTCCTCGATCACGCCCGATTTTGCGGCATACAGTGGAGTGCCAATCGGCGCTCCAAAGTCGGTGCCATTGGTGAAGGTGCCCCACCGCGGGCCAAAGCTGGACGTCACGGCGCCCACAGTCGGTGCGTGGGCCGCGCCGCCTGGTAAGGCTGCCCCGAACGAGCCGAGATCAACCCCGGCCACATCGGCATATTCGCCGTACTGATCGACGACCGGAGCCAGCTGGTCACCCAAGCCGTCATTTACAACTTGGGTCGCGAGCTGCTGAATTTGGTCATTGGCCGGTAATTCGCTTGACTGGGCCGAGGCGAGGGGGGCGGCGGCGATTGCCGCTCCACCAGCGATAGCGGCACCGGCGACGATTCCTGCAGTTGTGCGACCGCGACCAGCGGCCGCACCTTTGGCATGTCGACGCGCACTACCGACGTGGCTAGCCCCCCCTACGCGTGCGACAAGTTCAGTGACGGTGACAGCGTTCGGATTGTGGTTCATCCTCATCCTTCGGATTGACATCCTGGCGCCGCGAAATGCGGCACAGACAGAGAACCTAACAGAACGGTATCCGAAAAGTCACGATCCAATAGAGGAATCGGCAACGCTCAACTCAGCGACTCAGGCGCTCCAGACCGATCTAACAGCGCAAAGGCCCGGAGCAAAGCGAGCGCCGCCGCGCAAGTCTTACAAAACCCACGGGCACTTCTTCGGGCAATTGTTGTCAAACCAAATTGTTCGACATTTCAACATTGCCCCGGACAGGTTCGACGTTTCCCTTGGGCGGCATTATCGATAATTCGGTGTCGCGTCAGGATCGTAACTCACGAGTAGCTATGTTGACCCCCGACACCCGGCCTGAATGCGCGTCGTATGGGAGAGCGGGTACTGGCAGATCTACCGACGTGCAAGTGCCGAATATGCACTGAACGAATATGCACTGTTACCAGTAAACCGTTCGTTGGTTCCCTCGTCCGCCGGCTACGCACGCATCGTGAGAAGCCCTAGGGCGAAACATGACTCCTCTATCCCCCTCATCAACGTCCTCGCCGACTACAACCAGCGCGCCCCGCCGAGCCCTTAGGCTCCGCGGGGCGCGTAAGACGTCAGTCCCAACTCTTCGTGCCGGTTAACGGACCACGCTGAGCTACGAGGCGGACACCTTCTGCGGCATTGTGGACTCTGACTTGACCGCCTTGCCGAGAACGAGGAAGAAAATAACGAGCGCAATCGTCAGCAGGATGTGCCCGAGCCCGGCAATGCCGGAAATCGCCGGCGAAACTTCTTCCGTCCCCATCACCGTCATCGTGCCGTGGACGAACAACATGCCCACGGTGAGGACAATTCCGGCATTGTAGAGCCAGAAGAACCAGTCGAACAGCTTCGATCGCGAAAGGCCGAAAGACTTCTCCAGTGCCAGGACTACGAGCATGACCAGCAGTCCCAAGGCGAATAGATGCGTGTGGACGACGCTCAGTTGGGTGAACCCGTCCTCCGGGAAGTCTTGAGCCTTGGTCAGCTCGCGGTAATAGAGCCCACCGAGCAACCCGAGAATAGTGTACGTGAATGCCGCGTAGTAGAGACGACGCATGACTTTCCTTTCGACGTGTGTCCTTGGGCCTTCTCGGCCCGATAACTCCATTCTCGACACGTTCGCATTGCCCGACATCAACCGAAAGAAGGAGGAAGCATCGGCCAATTCGCCGGAAAATCTGAGTCTGCCCGCCGTCATGAATAGCTAGGCTGAAGGGACAATGCGTATACGTTCCCCCTATTCCCCGCCGCTCGCCTGGCCGTCCCAGGAATGCCCTACCGTCCGAAGGGAGGTCGCGGCGTGAGTTTCGGAATAGTCACCAACGTCGTGCTCGTTTCGGTCGCGACATTGCTGCTTCTGGCGTTTATCATCGTGGCCTCGCGGCGAATCCTCGGTGCGGACCTGGGCATCGGAAGAATTCTTTTTGCCGGTGTGCTCGGCCTGGGCGCCGAGCTCGGGTTCGAGTCCCAGGTCGTGTGGCCGTCGGACTCCTCTAATTTCGCGCTCATTCCCGTCCAGTTCGGGATTCTCGTGCTTGTCACGATTGCGATTCTCGTACTACTCGAGATCGTCGTCCCGCAAGGTCGGGTGCCGGCCGTCCACCAATGGGGCAAAATACTTCGCCAAACGCTTTCGCGCGGACGCCGCTATACCCAGCTCATGCGGATTGTCTCGCGCAACGGCCTCATCCCATTCCGCATCGACAACGGTAAGGGCCTCGAGGCCGAGCGTAAGCGGATCGAGCAGGCTGCGAATCTGCGCGCCGCGTGCGAGCAGGCCGGCGGCGCATTCATCAAGTTCGGCCAGCTCCTGTCGACTCGCAGCGACCTACTCCCCGACGCCTACCTCACCGAGTTGAGCCTGCTCCAGCAGGAAATTCCACCAACTCCGTGGGAGGAGATCTCCGCCGTCCTCGACGAGGAACTGCCCGCACCCGTCGGCGACATTTTCGCCTCCATCGACCACTCTCCTGTCGCCACCGCTTCGATCGGTCAGGTCCACATTGCAACGCTTGCCTCCGGCGAAAAGGTGGCAGTCAAGGTGCAGCGTCCCGGCATTGTCCCGCTCATCGAGCGGGACTCAGACATCGCCATGCGACTGTCGCGACGGCTCGAGGGATCCTCCGAGTGGGCTCGCGACGTTGGTGTCTCAGAAGTCGTGTCGAGCATGACGGCGAGCCTCCGCGAGGAAACGGACTTCCGGGTCGAGGCGTCCAACCTACGAGCGATGGAGTCGGCGCAGAATCGTCACAAGCCGGCCGATCGCATCAGGGTCCCCCACTGCTATCGAGAGTGGTGCACAAAGCGTGTGCTCGTCATGGAGTTCATGGAGGGCAATACCGTGAGCCGGCCGTCCGCGCTCGATTCTCTTGACGCAGACACACGGAAGACGATCGCGGAGACGGTATTTCGCTCGCTCCTCCTGCAGATCCTCGAGGACGGCGTCTTCCACTCGGATCTCCACCCGGGCAACGTCATCATCACCCCGGACGGCTCCCCCGCACTTCTCGATCTGGGATCCGTTGGCCGTATCGATTCCGAGACGCGGCACCGGCTTGCGGATGTCTTTCTCGCCGTCTCCCGTCGCAATTCGCGCGCGTTCGCCGATTCAGTGCTGGCGTTCGTCGAGATTCCCCCGGGCGTCAACGAAGTCGAGCTTCGAAAGGAAATCGGCGCCTTCATGGCGCACCACCTGGCCCCCGGGTCGAGCATGGATCCATCGGCGTTGTCCGAGATCTTCACGATTTTGAGTCTTCACGGCATCGCTCTTCCGGCCGAACTCATGTCCGCGCTGCGCGCGATGGGCGCAGCCGAGGGCACCCTGCTCAAACTCGATCCCTCATTCAACCTCCTCGATAGCGCAACCGAGTTCGGCTCGGCGACGATGAGGTTCCGCCTCGAACCGAAGTCGGTGAAGGAGTCGGTGGAAAACGAGGTCATCGAATCTCTACCTTTATTGCACGGCCTCGTGCAGCGTGCCGATACCGTGACCCGAGCGCTCGCCGAGGACCGCTTCTCCATCGGGGTCAGGGCGATGGCGGACGAACACGACCGACGCGTGTATCGCGAGTTCCTCCACTTCGCCGCGATCACTTTTCTCGCCGGCGTGTTCGGCATCATGGCGGTACTACTTTTGGTGAGCTCGACTGGGCCGAAGGTCACTGAGACGCTCACGCTCTTCCAGCTCTTCGGGTTTATTCTCATTCCCGTGTCCGGAACCCTGACCTTCCGCGTTCTATTCGACGTGTTCAGCAGCAGACGACGGCACTAGCGACAAAGAATGGTGCCCGAGTAGCTTGACCTCCAGCTACCCGGGCACCAGTTCGTTTCCGTTTCGAAGTGCGGCTTCGCCTATGACGTCGCAGGTCCCTCATCCGTGTCTTCCGGGGCAACCGACGGATCCTGTTCCAGCGGCGAGGGCTCGACCTCGGCGAGTTCCGCCTCCGTCGTCTGCATGACGAAAGGCTCGCCCTCGTGAGCGCGGATCGCCGTCGTCACGGAGCTATCGAGCACCGCCTTCGCAAGGTCCTCGCGAATCACCAGCGGATCGCGAGAAAGGTCCTTCCAGATGCTCACGCACAGCATGCTCAATACGATGACGAACGGCACCGACGACACGATCGTGATGTTCTTCAGCCCCTCGAGGGCCTCATCGGGCTGGTCCCCACCCGCGAGCAAGATCGCAGCCGCGACGGCACCGGTGGACACACCCCAGAATATGACGTTGAACTTCGAGGGTTCCTCGGCCCCGTTCTCCGAAAGCGACCCCATGACGATTGACGCAGAATCCGCACCGGTGACGAAGAAGATCGCGATGAGCACCACCGTGATGACGGTGACGATCGTGAGGATGATGCTCGGCAATCCGAGGTGTCCGAGCATGTCGAACAGGACGGTGTCGAAGTTGATGTCCGCACCTTGCTCCCCGAGCTGCGCGAGCATGCCGCCCGAATCCCGTGCCTGCTCCGCGCGCTCCTGAAGCCCGATCGCTCCGCCACCGAACACCGCGAACCAGACGAGCGAGATCACCGAAGGCACAAGGAGTACGCCCGTGATGAACTGGCGGACGGTGCGACCACGAGAGATTCGCGCGATGAATAGGCCGACGAAGGGGGTCCACGAGACCCACCATGCCCAGTAGAAAACGGTCCAGGTGGACATCCACTCGACGAGCGCCTGGTCGTCGCCGGCCGGCGTGCGGGAAGCCATCGCGGGCAGCATGTCTATGAACGAGCCGACGCTGCGCGGGATGACATTGAGGATGAACAGCGTAGGTCCGCCGACGAAGACGAGCACCGCGAGCAACACGGCCAGCACCATGTTGATGTTCGACAGCCACTGGATGCCGCGCTCGATGCCCGAAACGGCGGACGCGACAAAGCACGCGGTGAGCACCGCGATGATGAGAATGAGCAGACTCGAGCCGACGTTCTCTGCGAACCCGCCGGCGACGATGCCGCCACCGATCTGCAAGGCGCCGAGTCCCAGTGAACATGCCGAGCCGAAGAGTGTGGCGATGATTGCGAGGATGTTGATGGCCTTACCGGCGACGCCGTTGACGGCGCGGCGGCCGCTATGCCGAATACGAGCTTGTCCAGATGCGGACTAGATTCTCCCGGTTTTCGATCGGCCGACTTCTGGTAGGCCCGCAGCAAGTGCGTTGTCTTGTCGTTGGGTGACATCTCTTCATTTCTCCTTGAGCGGCCAAGAGCCGTTGCGCCCCCGGGCGAGTCGTGCTCGACGCATCAAATCCGTGCCGCTGCCCGCTGGATAGAACGCTTGCGTAACCAGAAGGCTGTTGGTGACGTGAGGGCCTTGGTCGCGACCGATTCCGTCATCGAACGATTGAGCTTTATAGAACCTTACGATTACCTGGGTCTCATTAATTTCGAAGGGGCAATTTTCGTTCCGGGAAGTACCGACCCCTTCATCACTCAGTCTTCACTTCGACGAGTCGTCTCCCGTTTTCACAGCGCTGACCTGGCCGGAATGTCGAAGCGTAAGAACGCCCGAGGATCAGCCCGACCACAGGCGACTACTGCCTCTCCCTGGGGATTCGCTAAGAGGCGTTCGGCTTTTTGAGAACGCCCGACGTCATGATCGTGTGTTCCGGATTTGCGACGCGCCGATGTGCACTGCGCCGTGCATAATCGGTGCATGCATGCCGACGCGACGACCGCTCAACTATCAATTGCCGACGAATTGCTCGACGGGTATGCCGACGCGTTGCACACCCTTGATGACGACTCGGTGAACCGCTCTCCCGTGCCCGGCACCGTGAACACGGCATTCGCACTCGTGAAGCACGTGCACGGGATGAGCCGGTTCTGGGGCGGGTCGGTAATTTCTGGCCTTTCCTTCCCGCGCGACAGGGCAGCGGAGTTCCGAGCCTCGGGAACTGTCGCCGAGGCGTTGAGCCTTGTGGAAGACGTACGTTCGGAACTTCCGACCTGGGCCGATAACGCGATGCGCCACGGCGTCCTTGACTCCTCCGCGAAAGGTACGAGCCGCACGGATGTCGCCGACGCCGGGCCCGAGTGGATACTTGCGCACATTATCCGCGAGCTGTCCCAGCACCTCGGACACCTCGAGGTATGCCGCGACATCGTGGTCGCCGGAAACTAGCCCCACTCCCCGTCCCGGCAGAAAGGCCCGATTTCGGAAGGAACCCTGATACCGAATGGGGAGCTTCCCCGATGTGCACTCCAGAACCGAGTGGAAATATCGCAAGCATGACGATTCAGAATGTGGGCGCTGACGGCGGCACCGCCCCAAAGCCTGTCAATGCGGCGCGTGGCGGCGCACCATCTCTACTCATCGCCACGTTCGTCGGGCTCGTCCATGCGGGAGTCACTTTCTACTGGGCTTCGGGCGGGCAGTTCCTTCTAAGCACTGTGAGCGACCGTGCGACCTCCATATTTGACGGAAACGAGCAGTGGCTTTATCCCGTAGGCGCAATCAAGGCGCTTTTCGCACTACTCCCCCTGCTTTACCTACTCATGCGGCGAAAGTTGAAGAAGGCTCGTGTCGTTCTCGGGATAGGCGCGCTCGTGCTCATCTTGTGGGGCGGCATCAATACCGTCACCGCAAATCTCAACTTCTTCGGAGTCCTCGAATCCGGCGTTGGTGGCAACGAGCTGATCGGCCACGCATTCGTCTGGGATCCCCTCTTCTTCGTCTGGGGCATGGCGGTCGTGGTGTTCCTCGTCTCCACTCGGAAGTTGAAGGATGCCTGACGGCGTACTTTCCGGGGAATAGTGCACTCCTACCTCGCGTTGCACGAGGCATGGGCCACTCTCCCCCGCGATAAATGCTGTGGCGCTTGCCCGTCGACTTTGGCGAGCCTGCACTGAGCTCGATCACACGAAACGGGTGACGGGAGAATGAGGCGCGGGAATCCGCGTAAGCTGTAGTGAGAATCTTTCGAACGAAAAGAGGGATGTAGCTGTGCCAACGCAACAGATTGTTGCACCGCCCGCACGGGCCGCGATGTTTCTGGTTTTCACCGTGAACGAAGGCTCTGAGGACGAGGTCCGGGACTTCCTCTCCGACGTGCCCGGTCTCACCCGGACGGTGTCCTTCCGCGCAACGGGACCGAACCCGTCGAAGGACATTCTCACCGTGGTCGGACTGGGCGCGGAGATGTGGGACCGGCTTTTCGCTGCCGACCGTCCCCGCTACCTGCACACCTTCGATCCGATCTACGGCGATAAGCACACCGCGCCGTCGACGCCCGGGGATCTGCTCATCCATCTGCGCGCTCCGCAAATGGATCTGTGCTTCGAGCTCGCACGAATCATGACCGACAAGCTCGCCGGCCACGTGACCGTCGTCGACGAGGTGCATGGCTTCACGTACTTCGACAACCGTGACCTGCTCGGTTTCGTCGACGGGACGGAGAACCCCGAAGGCAATGACGCCGACGAGGCAGTGCACGACAATGCCGACACCGAGCTCTACAACGGCGGCTCGTACGTCATCGTGCAGAAGTACACCCACGACATGCAGTCCTGGAATGCCATCAGCACCGAAGAGCAGGAACGCGTGATCGGGCGCACCAAACTGGATGACGTCGAGTTGGACGACGACGTCAAGCCGACAAATTCACATGTCGCTCTCAACGATGTGTCCGACGAGGACGGCAACGATCTCGACATCTTCCGCACGAACATGCCGTTCGGATCGATCGGCTCGGAGGAGTTTGGCACCTACTTCATCGGATATGCCGCCGACCCGTCCATCACCGAGCAAATGCTCGACAATATGTTCCTCGGCAATCCCGTCGGCAACTACGATCGCATCCTCGACTTCTCGACTGCGATCACCGGAACATTGTTCTACGTCCCATCGGTCGGCCTTCTCGAGGAAATCGACTCACTCGCCACCGGCTCCCCGGCCGGCCAGCAGAACGATGCACAAGCAAACGAGTCCGCCGCCGCGCCCTCGGACGAGCCCGCCGTTACCGCCGACGGCAGCCTGGGAATCGGAAGTCTCAAATAGTTTCGGCGATTCGTCGCCGCCATATCGAAAATTCGTAAACCACTACTTTCCAAAGGAACGAAAATGAGCAATCTCTACCGCGATCTCGCACCCATTACTCCCGAAGCATGGGACGAAATCGAAGAAGAAGCCCGCCGCACCTTCAAGCGCAATATCGCCGGCCGCCGAATCGTCGACATGCCCGAGGCCAAGGGACTTGAGTTCTCCTCCCTCGGCACCGGCCACGTAACTCGCATCGACTCCGGCGTCGAGGGAGTCGAGACGCGCCGCCGCGAAGCACTGCCCGTGTTCGAGCTGCGCGTACCGTTCACGGTCACCCGCGAGGCTATCGACGATGTCGAGCGCGGGTCGGCCGATTCGGACTGGCAGCCCGTCAAGGACGCTGCCGAGCGCATCGCGCTGGCCGAGGACAACGCCGTTCTCTACGGCTCGGACACGCTCGGAATCAAGGGCATCGCGATGTCCTCGTCACACAAGCCGGTCGATCTGCCCACCGAAATCCGCGAGGTCCCTGCAGCGGTCGCCAAAGCGCTGAGCACGCTCCGTCTGGACGGTGTCGCCGGACCTTACGATCTGGTCCTCTCCGCAGATCTCTACACTCAGGTCCTCGAGACAACCGACCACGGCTACCCCGTGCACGAGCACATCGGCCGGGTCCTCAAGGACGGCGACATCAAGTGGGCCCCGGCCCTTGAGGGCGCGCTCCTCGTGTCCACTCGCGGCGGCGACTTCGAGTTGCACATCGGCCAGGACCTCTCCATCGGCTACCACTCCCACAACGAAGAAGAGGTCAACCTGTACTTACAGGAAACCTTCGCATTCCGCGTCCCGGGCGACGAGGCAGCCGTCCGCTTGAGCTAACACGCTCCGCAGCACACGAAGAACGCCGCGGACACCTCCTAAGTGGCGAGGTGTCCGCGGCACTTTTTTATCCACCGGCCGATCAGATACCGGCACCACGAAAGGCTTTACGGAATAACTCCGGGCGTAGTACGTTTACATTAGGTGACACATCAACAACTAGAGCGAGGAGCGCACCATGCAGTTCGGAATCTTCACGATCGGGGACGTCACAACCGACCCCACCAACGGCACGACGCCCACGGAGCATGAGCGAATCCAAGCCATGACCGACTACGCGCTCAAGGCGGAGGAGGTCGGGCTCGACGTTTTTGCGACCGGCGAGCATCACAACCCGCCGTTCGTGCCGGGCTCGCCCACAACCCACCTCGGCTACATCGCCGCGAAGACGAAGAATCTCCAGCTGACCACCTCCACCACGCTGATCACCACCAACGACCCGGTGAAGATTGCCGAGGACTTTTCCTTCCTGCAGCATCTCGCCGGCGGCCGCGTCGACCTCATGATGGGTCGCGGAAACACCGGCCCGGTATACCCGTGGTTCGGGAAGGACATCCGCAAGGGCATCCCGCTGGCCGTCGAGAATTATCACCTGCTCCGGAAGCTGTGGCGCGAGGAGGTCGTCAACTGGGAGGGCGAATTCCGGACTCCGCTGCGTGGATTCACGCTCGCGCCGCGGCCGCTGGACGATACTCCCCCGTTCGTCTGGCACGGTTCGATCCGTTCGCCGGAGATCGCCGAGCAGGCCGCCTATTACGGGGACGGCTTCTTCCACAACAACATCTTCTGGAACTTCGAACACACCGCGCAGATGGTCAACCTCTACCGCCGCCGCTTCGAGCACTACGGGCACGGCGCGGCCAACCAGGCCACCGTCGGCCTCGGCGGCCAGGTCTTCATGGGCGGCTCCGAGTCAGAGGCGAAGAAGCAGTTCCGCCCCTACTTCGACAACGCGCCGGTGTACGGACACGGCCCAAGTCTCGAGGAATTCACGAAGATGACCCCGCTGACGGTGGGCACGCCGGAACAGGTCATCGAGCGCACCCTGACATTCGCCGATTGGGTCGGCGACTACCAGCGCCAGCTCTTCCTCGTCGATCACGCCGGTCTCCCCCGCGACGTCGTGCTCGAGCAGATCGAAGTCCTCGGCAAAGAGGTCGTGCCCGTGCTGCGCAAGGAGTTCGAGGCGCGCCGCCCGGCGGACGTCCCCTCGGACCCGCCCACGCACGCAAGCCTCGTCGCCGAGGGACCGAATTCGCCTTACCACCTCGTCGAGCCCGCGAAGGCTCGGATGGAAGCACAGGAGGCTCGTTCCTAATGCGCAAGATCGTCGTCATCTCCGCGGGTCTGTCCACACCGTCCTCGACGCGGCTACTCGCCGATCAGATCTCCGACAGCGTGCGCAGACAGATCACCGCACGCGGCGAGGCCGTCGACTTTACATTTGTCGAGCTCCGCGATCTCGCCGGGGATCTCGCCCAGGCGATGCAGACCGGCGCGATGCCCAACCAGATGCTCGACGAGGTCAAGAATGCGCTGAGCGAGGCCGACGCGCTCGTGGCGGTCTCGCCCGTGTTCGCGGCGAGCTACAGTGGACTGTTCAAGATGTTTTTCGACCTGCTCGATCCCGACGCGCTCACGGGCATGCCGACACCCATCGCGGCAACGGCGGGCACGCCTCGCCACTCGCTCGTCCTCGACTACGCGATGCGCCCGCTGCTGACCTACTTCCGCGCGAACGTCGTGCCCACCGGCGTGTTCGCCGCGACGGAGGACTTCGGCGGTGCCGAGGGCAAGTACCTGGAGGGCCGGATACAGCGCGCGGCCACCGAGCTCTCCTCGCTCGTGGTGAGCGAGTCAGGTGCCGTAGAGGGTTTCACCGCCGCCGAGACCACGGCGCCGCGGCGCACCTCGGGTAAGTCCATCGACACGGGGTTCACCCCGTTCGAGAGCCTGCTCAAGGGCCATTCGGGCGACTGATTCCTGCCCGCCACCAATAGACCCAACTGATGACGTCGGGCGTCCCGGATATCCGGGACGCTCGACGTCATCTGCGTGTGGTTACTTTTTAGTTCTTCGAGTCGACCAGAGCGTAGGACAGGCCCGAGGTGGCGGCGGTGACCGCCGCGATCGCGGGCCAAGCCCCAATCTTCTTCGCCAGCGGGTGGGAGGCGCCGAAGGCACCGATGTAGGTGCCTCCCAGGACCGCGGTGGTGGCCGGGCCGGAGGTTTCCTTCCACGTGCGTCCCGCGTAGATACCGGCGGCAGCGAGAACGACCCCGCCGAGCGGGCGAATGCCGGTCTCGCGCGCCACGAGATAGCCACCGACGAGACCGAAGGCGGACACCGCCGCCGACGAGACCTTGCGCGCGTTGTTCAATTCCATCGAACTCTCCCCTAGCGAAAAACGACTGTGCCGGGCGGCCTCCGCCGCCTGCTTCAGCCTAGCCGCAGGCGCCGCCGACACAATCCGGGAGGCCGTCTTGCCGACGGGCGCTACCGCTGGGTACGCCGTGGTTCGCGACTGGCCAGGAGCTGCCAGGCATCGACCCATCCGCTGCGGTACGACGCTTCCATGGCGGCCAGATGCAGCTGCCACATGCGGCGGAATACCGGATCGAATCCCTGTGCGGCGGCGTCGCGGCCACGGATGGTGAAGTTCTCTCGCCACAGCCGCGCGGTGTGGGCGGCGTGTTCGCCGAATTCCATTCGGCCGCGGAGCCGGAGCTCGGGATGGTGGGAGAAGGCCTCTTTGAGGTCCGACCGCAGCGGTATCGCGGTTCGTTCGTCGACGTAGCGCCGCCTCCAGGATGTGAGCTCGGAAATCTCGTGTTCATGGGAGTCGGATCCGACGTCCACCTGCAGGGCGAGGCGTCCGCCGTCATCCAGAAGCGCGGAGGAGCGCTCGGCGACGACCGCTATTCCTTCGCGGGTGGCTGCGTGCGGTTCGGCGATGACGATCGCGTCCGCCATGCCGCCGAGCGATTCGAATTCGCCTAGGCTGAGCGAGACGGCGTGGGACTGCCCAGCCGCCTGCACGCGGGCGCCGACGACGTGGAGCCGGTCGATCGACTCGGTCACGGTCCGCACCTGTGCGCCCCGCTCGGCGGCGCGCAGCGGCAGTTCGCCCCACCCCGGCGGCGCGACGATGACACGGCTGTCCTCCCCCACTCCCGAGATGCTGAGCAAGAGCTCGTGCGCCCGGCGCTGGGCGTCGCCGAGGTCGAGGCGGTGCGGTGAATTAGTCGGCGCGCTTACTCGCACCACCGTCCGCCCACGGCGGTCGTGGCTCTGGTTGCGTGCGCCGGAGGCGAACAGGGCGGCGCTGGTCGCCATGGTCGCGTCGGTGTACAGGGCCACGAGGTCGCCGGGGATGCCCATCTCCAGATCGGAGTTCTTCGCGCCCTGCTGCGCGCGCCGACGGCCCTGTCTTTCAGCCTTATGACGTCGGGCACTCTCCAACTCCGGGTGGCGTGCGAGCCACGGCACCAGGGCCGACAGGACCGTCGGCAGGTCTCCCGACACCCATTCGCCGGCCATGTACGACTCGAAGACGCCGGCCGTGGCACCGGAGGCGAGTCGAGTAAAGAATTCCTCCGGCGAACGCAGCACGATCGAGATGGGAGCGTCCAAGGAGCCGATTGACGAATCGTCGGGGAATTCGACACGCAGGCCCATTTCGGGGATCGCCGCGCGAAAGGCGTCCCGGATCTCTCGGACGGTGCTGCTGCGCACGCCGCCGTGATCGCGCTCCGGCGGGGCGAGCTCGGGCCACCGGGTGTGATCTACGCTTGAGGCCTCTACGCGCGCCATAAATTGCCTTCCTCCAGGTCGGTAATACCACCTGCCGCCGAACACTTGAGGCTGTGCCGTGTGAGGCGAGATTACCTGCGGGGGTGGAGGATTCCGGGAAGGCACGACGCGATAGTCGCGAACCGCCGGTGATGAGTTCGTGGTGCACCGGAACGCAAGCCGAAACCGTGTGATCTAGAGTTGTTAACGGCCGCCTACCTACCCGAATTCGCGTCACTGACTGCCCAGGAGTGATGAATGTCCACACCCGCCACTCGCGATCTTTCCGCCGGCGAAACGAGTTCCACGTCGCGGCACCATGTCGTAATCATCGGCTCAGGGTTCGGCGGACTCTTCGCGGCCCGCGAGTTCAAGGGCAAGAATGTCGATGTCACGCTCATTGCGAAGACCGGGCATCACCTGTTCCAGCCCCTGCTTTACCAAGTGGCCACAGGCATCTTGTCGGTCGGCGAGATCGCACCGCCGACGCGTTTCATTCTCCGCGACCTGAAAAACGTGAAGATCGTGCTCGGAGATGTCTCCGACATCGACGTCACGGCAAAGAAGGTGAAATACGTATCGGGGCGCCTCGACATCGAGACGAGCTTCGACAGCCTGATACTCGCGGCCGGGGCCAACCAATCGTATTTTGGTAACGACCACTTCGAGCAATACGCGCCGGGCATGAAGACTGTCGACGACGCTCTCGAGCTTCGCGGCCGGATCCTCGGCGCGTTCGAGCAGGCGGAGCTCACCACCGACGAGGTGGAGCGGCGGCGGCTACTCACGTTCGTCATCGTCGGGGCCGGCCCTACCGGCGTGGAGATGGCAGGTCAGGTCGCCGAACTCGCACGGAACACCTTCAAGGATCTGTATCGGAGTATTGACCCGTCGTCGGCCAGGGTGATTCTTCTCGACGCGGCTCCCGCCGTGCTTCCTCCTTTCGGTCCGAAGCTTGGCGACGAGGCGCGTCGTGCGCTGGAAAAGCTTGGTGTCGAGGTTCAGCTCGGCGCGATGGTCTCCGGAGTCGATGGACGCGGGATCACCGTCAAGGATGAAGCGGGCAAAGAGCGCCGTATCGAATCGGCGTGCAAGATCTGGTCGGCGGGGGTTTCCGCGAGTCCGCTGGGTGCGATCGTGGCGAGGCAGACCGGTGCCGAGGTCGACCGCTCGGGCAGAGTTCGAGTGGAGAAGGATCTATCACTTCCCGGCGAATCGAACATCTTCATCGTCGGGGACATGATGGCGCTCGATGATCTTCCCGGGGTCGCCCAAGTGGCCATTCAAGGTGGTCGCTACGCGGCCCGCCAGATTATCGCGGAGGTAGAAGGTTCTTCCGACCCCACTCGCCGTAAGCCATTCCGATACTTCGACAAGGGGTCGATGGCAACGGTCTCTCGCTTCAACGCGGTCGTGAAGATCGGGCGCATAGAGATCGACGGCTTTCTCGCGTGGATCATGTGGCTTGTTGTGCACCTTGCGTACCTGGTCGGATTCAAGAGCCGGTTCACTGCTTTGGTGTCGTGGGGGATGCACGTCATGGGCAATCAGCGGTCGCAACTCACCTCGACGAGCCAGCAGGTCTATGCGCGAAGCGCGCTGGAGCACATCGAGGAAGCCGCCGCAACGGTCACGACGTTCACTCCTCCGGAACATGTGGAAGACGACAGCAAGTAGCGTCGACGCGGCTATGCCTTTGGCGTGAGATTCGCCAGCCTTACCTGGCTGGTGGCGAGAACGCGGCCCGAAGCATCGCTGATCTCGACGCGCCAGAGCTGCTGAGAGCGCCCGCGGTGGATCGGTGTGCCCACGGCTCTCAACGTCCCTTCCGAAACGGAACGCAAGAAATCGGTGTTGTTGTTGACCCCGACGACGTTTCCGCGATCTCCCAGCCACGTTTGACCGGCCACACTTGCGACTTCCTCGGCGATGGCGGCGTAGACGCCGCCATGCACGATTCCCACGGGCTGGTGGAGCTTGGCGGTCACCGGGACGTCGATCACCACAGAGTCGGGTCCGGCCTCCACGTATTCGAAGCCCAGCGTCGAGCCGAGGTTCTCGGTGTTCTTCGTCATCTCGAGAAATTCCTGCCGCACCCGATCGTCCATGCCCGCCCCTATTCGCCTGGTTTCCACTTTCGCTCCACCATACTGCGCGACCGGAATGCCGACGGAGCCGCGACTATCCGATCACGGCCGAGAGCGCTTCGGGTTGACGTCCATGAGCGTGCTGGGAAGCGGACGCGAACGCCTGACCGGATGGCCGGCATGTTCCAGCGCGCCGAGAACGAGTTGCACACGGCGCTCGGCAGCCTCCCGGCACGTACCGCCGAAACGCGAGGCGATCACCGCCGTATACGAGGACTCGCGAGCCGTCGTCGACCACATCTGAGCCGTCGTGCAATGACTGAGTTTCGACAGCGACGCGAACACCGGGGCGAGGCTGGACGCCGCGCGACCTGCGAGCCAGTAGGCCATCTGGCTCTCCCCCGGGAAAACGATCATCTCGGAGCGCGGAAGATCGGCATCCGCATAGCGATCGTCAGGTAGAACGCGCATCGTCGAATCGTCGACGCCAACCCAATCGAAACCCCACTCTTGGTTCGTCCGGACGTAGAAGTTGGTGATATAGGGGTCCCAGATCCGCCCCTTGTGCACGAAGCTGGCCACCGCCCGGCCGAGCACGGAGTGGACGAATTGGCTCGTGACGAGATAGGTCGCGTACTTGACGTCGCCGTACTCTTCAAAGTGCGCTGAGAACATGTCCTCAACCAGGGAATATTGATTGAGTTCGGACAATGCGCGCCAACGTCGCCTGTTATGGACGCCGAGATCGGCGATGGAATACATCCGGGGATCGTCGTTGCTCAACTTCGCCATGTCGAGCGACGTCTCTGCAAACACGGGATTATCGGAACCGCGCTCGTGTATTCGTATTGGTCTGGCCATCTAACTAACACCTCCGCACTTCACGACGCCTTCGGCACACGATGTGGTTCCCTTGGGACTCACATTCTTTTGTTCGCGGCTGGAGGTAGTCGGTTCGCTCGATTCGCCTTCCAACACTGATGCTCAAAGTATTTATTACTGAAACATTTGCATTTACCTGGTCGACCGTTAAGCATTAAACCAGACCAATATTCCCCATACCAGGACAAAAAGGGATTTACATAAATTATTTACCATTTGTTTATCTAAATAAATTTGTCGCCATATCAGCATTTTCCTGGCGCCGATGCTCGAGCGAATCCGGCAGTTCTCCCCACTTGACCGGTCACTGACTATATTTGAGGCCATGACTGACGCATCGCCTTCGACCGCACAGGCCCCCGCAGACGGCAAAGCCAACATCGGAGTCACGGGATTGGCCGTGATGGGTTCGAACATCGCCCGCAACTTCGCCAGGAACGGTTTCACCGTCGCTCTACACAACCGTTCCGTCGCGAAGACGGATGCACTTCTCGATACGCACGGCGACGAGGGGTCTTTCATCCGTACCGAGTCGATCGCGGAATTCGCCGACGCTCTCGCGACGCCGCGTTGCGCGCTCATCATGGTCCAGGCCGGCTCGGCCACGGACTCCGTCATCGACGAACTGGCTTCCGCGTTCGACGAGGGCGACATCATCATCGACGGCGGCAATGCCCTGTACACCGACACGATTCGCCGCGAGAAGGAAATGGCCGAGCGCGGCATCCGGTTCATCGGCGCCGGCATCTCCGGCGGCGAGGAGGGCGCGCTCGAAGGCCCCTCGATCATGCCCGGTGGTCCGGCATCGAGCTACGAGGTCGTGGGCCCGATCCTCGAGAAGATCTCGGCACATGTCGACGGCCAGCCGTGCTGCACCCATATCGGCGAGGACGGTTCCGGCCATTTCGTCAAGATGGTGCACAACGGCATCGAATACTCCGATATGCAACTCATCGGCGAGGCCTACCACCTCCTCCGTGAGGTCGGCGGACTCGAACCCGCCGCGCTCGCCGAGGTCTTCCGCGAGTGGAACGAAGGCGACCTCGATTCCTACCTGATCGAGATCACTTCTCAAGTTCTCGCCCAGGTCGACGAGCGCACAGGTTCCCCACTCGTCGACGTCATCGTCGACCAGGCCGGGCAGAAGGGCACCGGCCGGTGGACGGTCAAGTCCGCCCTCGACCTCGGCGTCCCGGTCACGGGTATCGCCGAGGCGGTGTTCGCCAGGGCGCTGTCCAGCTCGCTCCCACAGCGCGAGGCCGGCAAATCGCTTCCCTCGGGCGCCACCAACGTCCCGCTCGATACCGGAGACGATTTCGTCGAGGATGTGCGCAAGGCGCTGTACGCGTCGAAAATCATCGCCTACGCGCAGGGCTTCGACCAGATCAACGCGGCCAAGGACGAGTACGGCTGGGATATCCACCGCGGCGATCTCGCCACCATCTGGCGCGGCGGCTGCATCATCCGCGCCAAGTTTCTCAACCGTATCGTCGATGCCTACGAGGAGAATCCGGAACTGCGCAGCCTCGTCGAGGCGCCATACTTCCTCTCGGCCCTCACCGACTGCATCGATTCGTGGCGCCGCGTCGTGGCGACTGCGGTTCACGCCGGAATCCCGGCCCCGGGCTTCGCTTCCTCGCTCGCCTATTACGACGCGCTGCGCACCAGCCGGCTCCCGGCCGCGCTCACCCAGGGACTGCGCGACTATTTCGGCGCCCACACCTACCGCCGTACCGACGCCGAGGGTGCATTCCACACGCTCTGGTCCGGAGACCGCAGCGAAGTCGAGGCGTAGCAGCTCATCGACGTTCCCACTCTGGACCAAGTCCTCGCCGACTGCGGTGCGGCGGTGCCCGTACGCCACGCGGTGCGCGCCATCGCGGACGGCCGGGCCACCGAGGCACAGCGTCTCGGCATCCCTGCGGTCGTCGCCCACGACCACCTCGCGCTCGTCGCGCCCACGGGGTCCGGGAAAACCCTCGTCGCCGCCGTCGCCGCGTGTATCGAGCTGGCGGTGGGGGCAAGCGCTCCCCGGCGCCCGCGCGTCCTCGTACTCTGCCCCACCAGAGAACTTGCCGATCAGGTCTCCGGTGTCCTCGCCGAGGTTCTCCAGGGGGTTGGTGCACGAACGGTTTCTCTCACCGGAAGCCCGGCGGCGCGCAAGGACACCTACGCGCTCGCCCGCCCCGTCGACTGCCTCGTCGCCACCCCTGGGCGGATGCTCGACCTCATTCGCCGAAGCACGATCTCGCTGGATGACGTCGGACAGCTCGTTCTCGACGAGGCCGACATGCTCCTCGGACCGAGTTTCCATACGCAGACACTCTCGATCCTCGAGGCGGTCACGACCCCGCGCGGCAGGGCGACGAGGGTGCTCGCCATGACCGCAACCGCTTCCCCCGAGGATTCTGGCGCGCTGCAGGCCGCGTTCGGCGCGACGTTCCACGACATCCGCGTCGCCGTAGATCCCTCCACTACGTCGCCGGCCCACGGCTCGGCCGCGCCGGGGCCTCCGGCATCGCTCGAGCTCCTCCCCGCCCGCTCGGAGAAGGCGGTTCGGAGCGCCCTCATCGAGCTGTGCTCGAGCGCGCGCTCGGCGATGGTCTTCGTGCCCCGGCGGGCCGATGTCGCCGATCTCGTCGCCGCCCTCGAGGACCGCGGGGTGGCGGTAGGCGGATTCACCGGGCGTTCTGCGACCTCGGTACGGACGTCCGCGATGGACTCCCTCCGCTCCGGGAAGGTCTCGGTGCTGGTCAGCACCGATGTCACCGCCCGCGGGATCGACGTCGCCAACCTCGCGATGGTCGTGCACGTGGGGCTTCCCCATTCGGCGGAGGACCTCACGCACCGCTCGGGTCGAACCGGGCGCGGCCACCGGCCGCCGGGGCTCGTCGTCGCGGTCATCGATCCGGAGGAGGAAGAACGCCTCAGGGAATTCGCCGACACGGCGGGACTGCAGGTCCACCGGTCTGGCAGCGCACGCGACGTCGTCGCGAAATTACGCCCGTCCGACGTCATACGGCGTCCCCTCGCCCCAAAGGGGAAGGACTCGCCACCTGCAGCGCAATCGCGGAACGTGGGTGCAGGGCGTCAAGCCCGGAAGCAGACGCGGTCCACGGGCGCTGGCCGAGGGCATACTCGCGGGCAACAGCGCGCGACGGGCAAGGGCGAGCGGCGCGGCGGTGCATCCCGGCGTGGGCGCTGACAACTTTGTCGGGACGCCGTAGTATTTTTGCATCCATACTCCACGAGGCGAAAGGCGGTTTGAGTGCCCAGCGCACCCAGTGATACTTGCGGTTCCAGACGATGGGGCATGCTCCGGCGAGGAGTATGCCCGTGACTATCGCCTGGCAATTGCTTTCCGTCCTGGCCTTCTTCGCGTTGACGCTGGGTACAGCGTTCTTCGTGGCCGCCGAATTCTCGCTGGCGGCGCTGGAGAAATCGGGCATCGACACCCGCGCCGAAAGCGGCGACGCTCGAGATCGCGCGGTGCAGTCCGCGCACCGCAAACTCTCCCTACAACTGTCCGCGTGCCAAGTGGGCATCACGATCACGACGCTCATCACGGGTTATCTCGCCGAGCCGTTGATCGCGAAGTTGTTGGAACCGCTGATGGAGGCGGTCGGGCTCCCGGAATCGACCGCCATCGTCATCTCGCTCGGCCTCGCCCTGGTCATAGCCTCGTACCTGTCGATGGTGATCGGCGAGCTCGTGCCGAAGAACATGGCGATCACCAACCCGACTGCGACCTCACGATTCGTCGCGCTGCCGCTCCTGGGATTTTCGAAGGTGTTCGGTTTCCTCATCCGGGCCATGGACAATTCGGCGAACGCCATCGTGCGCAAGCTCGGCGTCAAGCCCGGCGACGAGCACGCCGCGCGCTCGTCGAGTGAGCTCGAAGCGCTCGTGCGCAACTCGGCACGCGAGGGCGCGCTGGACAACGACACGGCGGTCATTCTCGAACGCTCGCTGTCCTTCGGCGAGCTCAGCGCCGAGGACATCATGACGCCCCGCTCGACGGTCGTCACCCTGGGCAGCGACGACTCGATCTCCGACCTCGTTCGTACCGCGGTCGATTCGGGCTTCAGCCGCTTCCCCGTCACCGCTCAGGGCCTCGACGAGACGATCGGCATGGTGCATGTCAAACAGGCGCTGGCACATCCGGTCGACGAGCACGAATCGATTCCGCTGTCGTCCATCGTGCGCCCGGTGCACCGAGTCCCCGACTCGCTCGACGGGGATTCGGTGCTCACCCGCATCCGTTCGGAGGGCGCGCAAATGCTCCTGGTCATCGACGAATACGGCGGGGTCGCCGGTCTGGTGACGCTCGAGGATGTCGTCGAGGAAATCGTCGGCGAGGTCGTCGACGAATACGACGATGCCTCCGAAGGCAGGCCCATCTACAGGCGCGGTGCATGGTGGGAATCGACCGGCCTCGCACGGCTCGACGAGGTCTCCCGCGAGACCGGGTACCACGCCCCCAACGGTCCGTACGAAACACTTGCGGGCTTGGTGATCTTCGCTCTGGGCAGGATGCCCGAGGCGGGCGACGTGGTCGATCTCCCCTCGGACCAGAGCACGATCTCCGATGAACTCGACGCAGGACATTTCCAGGTGTGGCAGGCGAGGGTTACCAAAATGGACGGACGCCGAATCGACCAGCTCACAATCGGACCGAACGTCGCTGCGTCCACCCCGGCTGCCGCCAATGAGAACGAGGAGGGCCAGCGATGAACGGACTCTGGGGCGTCCTGCTCACGATCTTCCTACTCGCCGCGAACGCGTTCTTCGTCGCTTCCGAGTTCGCTCTGATCTCCTCGCGCAAGGACAGGCTCGAGGCGCACATCGCCCAGGGACGCGAGCGCGCCCGCACCGTGATGCGCGCGACCGAACGCCTGTCGCTGATGATGGCAGCCAGTCAACTCGGCATCACCGTGTGTTCGATCCTGCTCGGTAAGGTCGGCGAGCCTGCCATTGCGCACCTGTTCGAGCCGGTATTCGAAGCCCTGAATGTGCCCGAAACGCTCGTCCATCCGATCTCGTTCGTCATCGCGATGTCGCTGGTCGTGCTCTTGCACGTGCTGCTCGGCGAGATGGTGCCGAAGAACATCGCCATCGCCGGCCCGGAGCTCACGGCGATGTACATCGTCCCACTCCATCTGGCGATCAGCCGGTTGGTGAGTCCGATCATCCACTTCTGCAATTGGTCGGCGAACCTCATCCTCCGCGCGTTCGGAGTCGAGCCCAAGAACGAGCTCGATTCGGTCGTCACACCGGCAGAACTGTCTTCGATGCTCGCCGACTCGCATTCGTCCGGACTGTTGGACAACGAGGAACATTCGCGATTGACCCGCGCCCTGGACAACGAGACGCGTACGGTCAACGAAGTGATGATTCCGCTCACCTCGGTGCGCACGGTCCGCGCCACCGATGCCGGTGTACCGCTCGAGGCGATCCGCGCTGCGGCCGGCGAAACCGGGTTCTCGCGGTACCCGGTACAGCGCCACGGAACCGAGTTCGAGGGGTATGTCCACATCAAGGACACCCTCGCATCGATCATTCCCGACGACGGACGTCCCGCTTCCGGCGATGCCGAGCATCTCCCCCTCTCCGCAATCCACGCGATGCCGTCGATCGGAGAGCAGGAACTTTTCGAGAACGCGCTGGGCAAAATGCGGCGCACGTCGAGCCACATCGGGAACGTGGTTGATTCGCGCGGATACACCGTGGGTATCGTGGCGCTCGAAGATCTGATCGAAGAATTTGTAGGCACGGTACGCGATGGCACCCATTACCGCCGAGACGGGCGCACACGCTAGTCGCCAGCGAGTCGCGCTGGAAGACTGGCGCGCCTGCGAGGCCGAACACCACGCCGCGGTCGACGAGCTGACCGCGGCGCACCTGCGCCGCTCGCACGAGGGCATCAAGCATCCGATCATCGACTTCCTGTTCACCTATTACCGGTCGTCGGTCGGGGCGCTCCGTACCTGGCACCCCGGTATCGGCGTGCAGCTCGAGATAGAGGACGACCGCCGCGATATCCCCCGCTTCTACCGCCGCGTCGGCACGGCCGAGGATCAAAGCACCTCGGCCATAGAGGTGGACGTCGACGCGGTGGCCGAGTCCAAGGGCAAACGTTGGCAGCGCGCGGCGACGATCGTGTCACGCACCGCTTCCCGGCCGCCACGTTTCGGTTGCTTCGGACGGCACGAATGGGCGATGGTCTACCGCCTGCGCCCGCACGAGATACGCCACGAACAGGTTCCCCTTCGCGTGAGCGAGGGGACCATCGCCGAGCAGGTCGAGGCCGGGGTCCACTGCACCCACTTCGACGCGTTCCGGTTTTTCACCGCGCCCGCCGAGCCACTCAACGAATTCGCCCTCAGCCGGGACTCCCAACTCGAACGGGAACAACCGGCGTGTCTGCACGCGGGAATGGACCTTTACCGCTGGGCCTCAGAGCTCGGCCCCGCCTGCCCCTCGGACCTGCTCTTGGATACCTTCCGCTCCAGCTTGCGTGCCCGAGTGGTGGATATGCAGGCGTCGCCGTACGACTTGAGCGAGTACGGCTACGAGCCGATCAAGATCGAGACACCGCAGGGTCGCGCGCACTACGCAGCGTTCCAGCGACGCTGGGCGGAAGAGACGAACGAGCTTCGCGAGCGACTACTCGAGTTGTATGCCTCGCTTGGAGTGCTGCCCGAGTAGGCAACGGCGAGGCTTCAGGTCTCGAGGATTTCGCCGTCGGCGGGGCGACGCCTCGAAGGCACGGGGTCGATCTCGAGGGCAGGGGCGACGAAGCGCTGTACGACGTCATAAATGGTGTCGATGACCTGCGCGGGAACCGTTTCCCGGGCCAGTAATCCGATCGTGCGCGCCGGACGGGGCTCGCCGAACTCCACGAGGGCGCAGTCGGTGTCGCGCGCCTCGACAGCGGCCGCGGTCGCGGGAAGGACGGTGATCCCGAGCCCCGCCTCGACGCAGCGCACGGCCGTGGACAGGTTCGACACCTTGGTCTGGGTAGAACCGAGGATGCGGGCATTGCCCTGCCTGCACAGATCGAGAGTCTGGTCACGCAGGCAATGGCCGGCCTCGAGCAGGAGGACGACTTCCTCGTCGAGGTCCTGTGGGAATATCTCGTCCCTTGAAGCGAGGGCGTGGCCCGAGGGCGCGGCAAGGACGAAACGTTCGTTGTAAAGCGGGTACTCGAGCAGCCCGCGTGCGCCCACCGGGATGGCAAGAATCGCGACGTCGAGACGTCCGGAACGCACGGATTCGACGAGATCGGCCGTCTGCTCCTCGACTACCACGGGCTGGAAGCCCGACTCGGGCGCAGCCATACCGCGAAGAAGCGACGGGAGAAGGTACGGCGCGACGGTGGGGATGACGCCCATGTTCACCGTCACCCTCCCCGCGCGGCCGGGATCTGCGGCTGCGACCATCGCATCGAGGGACTGCAGCGCTGTGCGAGCGAAGGGCAGCAGATTGAGCCCCTCGGCGGACAGCTCGATCTTCCGGGCACCGCGCCGCACGAGCTCTACCCGCAGACCCGTTTCGAGCGAGGACAGGGCCTGCGAGAGCGCAGACTGGCTCTGTCCCGCCGCCGCGGCCGCGGCGGTAAAACTTCCGAGGTCAGCGACCTTGACGAACGCCCGCAGCTGGGCGGGCGTGGGCGAAAATTCGGTGCGCGGCATGAACATAACCGTATGCCGGGCAATCCATCCAAGCAATAAGCACAACTGATTAGTTAGCTACGTCACTATTAGGTTTACTTTTAGAATCGCGCTGGGCATAGTGGTCATGGGCCACTTCAACGAGTGGACACAAATCTTCCAAATATCCGCGCCCACTAGGAGGCACACATGGCTATCCGTACCATCGGCGACCAGTTCCCGGACTTCGAGCTCACCGCTCTTCGCGGCGGCAACCTCAGCGACATCAACGCTTCGCAGCCCGAGGACTACTTCGAGACGGTCACCAACCAGTCCTACAGCGGCAAGTGGCGCGTGATTTTCTTCTACCCGAAGGACTTCACCTTCGTGTGCCCCACCGAGATCGCCGCATTCGGCAAGCTCAACGACGAGTTCGCCGACCGCGACACCCAGATCATCGGCGGCTCGATCGATAACGAGTTCTCGCACTTCAACTGGCGCGCGACCCACGAGGACCTCAAGACCGTGCCGTTCCCGATCCTCTCGGACATCAAGCACGACCTCATCAAGCAGCTCGGCGTCGAGAATGCCGAGGGTGTCGCGGATCGCGCAACCTTCATCGTCGACCCGGACAACGTCATCCAGTTCGTCTCGGTCACGCCGGACGCCGTCGGCCGTAACGTCGACGAGGTCCTCCGCGTCCTCGACGCTCTCCAGTCCTCCGAGGTCTGCGCTTGCAACTGGCAGGCCAACGACCCGACGAAGAACATCGACAAGTTCTCCGAGATGCAGGAGGGAATCAAGTAAATGAGCATTGACAATCTGAAGAACGGACTCCCCGAGTACGCCAAGGATCTCAAGCTCAATCTCGGTTCACTCGCTCGCTCCACCGAGCTGAACGAGCAGCAGCTGTGGGGGGCCCTCCTCGCCGCTGCCGCCACGACCCGGAACGACACAGTGCTTTCCGAGATCGCCGATGAGGCTCGCGGACACCTGTCCGACGAGGCGTTCAACGCCGCGCTCGCCGCATCGTCGATCATGGCGATGAACAACGTGTCCTACCGCGCGAAGTCGTGGCTCGGAGATGACTACGCCCAGGTGCGCATGGGTCTGCGCATGAACGTCATCGGCAACCCGGGCGTCGACCAGGCCGACTTCGAACTGTGGTCGACAGTCGTCTCCGTCATCAACGGTTGCGAGCACTGCACCCTCGCGCACGAGACGAAGATCCGCGAAGAGGGCCTCACCAAGGAGCAGGTCTGGGAGGCCATCAAGGTCGCCGCGACCGTCCAGGGAGTCGCGCAGGCCATCCAGATCGACGCCGCGCTCTAAGCACTTCCGCCGTCACGGCCGATAGAAAATCCCCCGCTCTCCCACGGAGGGCGGGGGATTTCTACGTCCTACGTAGTTCATGCACGCGTATGACGTCGGAGGTGCCCACCCCCAAGCCGGCACGGCATGCCGGTGCTGTATTCAACGCCGAGACGTGTAGAGAGATGTATTCGTGTGTAGTTGCCGAATTCGGCGTACGAACCTTTAGTGGCGCGGCGAATCGTCGCCGGCAGCCTCTTCGTAGCCCTGAGGCTCCTCGGCCCCACCGTCCGGCTCCGACGCCTCGGCGTCGGCCTCATGCCCCTTGATAACGGGGCGATCCTCCGGATGCTTGGCGTACCAGGCTTCCTCGCCGTCGTTCGCCTTCTTCACGGCCCACACGGTGCCTGCCGCGGCGACGATGGCGAGCGGCCAGCCCATGACGATGCGCGCGACACCGAGAGCATCTTCGAGATCGGCGTAATACAAAGGCGCCTGCACCGCGACGCGCGCGAAGAACACGAAAGCCCAGATCGCGGTGGCGACGATGTACCACCGCATCGCGGCGGGGACCTTGCGCCACGCATTCCCGTGCCCGTTAACGAAGCCCCAGATGACGCCGACCAGCGGCCATTTCACCGCGGCGCTCACCCCGAACACGAGCCCGTAGACGATCTGGGTGATGATGCCGTAGAGGTAGTACCCGCGCGCCGAGCCGGTGCGATAGGCGATGAACACGCAGATCACCACGGCAAAGAATCCGCCGATCGCGGGAGCGATCTTCTCGCGACGAAACACGGTCCACAACAGAAGTAGAATAGCCGCGCCGACGGCTGCGAACATCGCGGGCCGCAGCCCCCAGAAGGCGTTGACCGGAACGAATGCGAGCACTGGGAGCGTAGATGTGACCAGGCCCTTGACGCCGCCCATCTGTTCGAGCAATGGCGCGTCCGGATCTCCGAACATCGACGGGGTCGATGGTTTGGCGCCCGCTTTCGACGACGCTGAATGGGATGATTTCTCGGTGGGCTGATCGCTCACTGATTAGCGTCCTTCTCGCGCGGGACCGGAAACGTCTTCGCGTAGTTCGTAGCGGGGGTTGAAAAGCACTCGGCGGTTGTCCTTGAACGCGACGCGGCCGGACACCTGGAGGCAACGCCCCACCTCGATGCCGGGGATCGATCGCCGTCCCAACCAGACCACGTCCACGGATGCCGTGCCATCGTATACCTCTGCGGTCACTCCGAGCTCGTCTTCTCCAAGCCCGTAGGTGACGCAGCGGATGCGCCCGATGATCGTGGCGGACTGCCCACAGGAACAAGAGCACACGGAATCCGCGCCCGAGGAGCGGGACGCCTTCTCGAGCTCTTCGGCGTCGGAGTTTTCCAACGTTTGCGTCAATCGCGCACCCAGTCGACCCAGGAAACCCGTGTCGCTCACCGGTGTACCTCCAGATCGAGCACAGAGAATTGCGGGAACGAGGAAAGTCTACTTCTCATCGTCGAGTTCGTGAAGGCGGTTCATCGCGGAGGTGCGCTTGCGCTGCTTCATCTGCGGCGGCTCGCCGCTGCCGCCCGCGGCCTGGTGCGGAGCCGGCGCCTGGTTCTGTGCCGCATTCGGCGCCGGTGCCGCCGGCTGCGCACCTGCGGGAGCCGCCGTGGTGCCCTGCGCCTGCGGCTGAGACCCGGCTTGCGCGGAGCGAGCGGTCGCCGCCTGCTGCTGCGCGAGCTGCTGGCGGGCCTGGTTGAGCGACGCGGTGATCTCCTCCGGGATGTCCATCGGCAGTAGCTCCCCTGCCGGCATCGGATCCGTGCCGCGGTTGACGATGAACCGTCCGACGATCTCGCGTGCTTGCTCCATCGCCTCTTCGGCCTTGTCATTCGTACTCACCACGCGGACCTCTAGCATCCACCGCGGGCCTTCGACGCCGATGAGGCGGAGCATCGCGTTCGATTGCTCGGCGACGAGCTCTCGGCCCCACGGTCCGTCCTCGTGGAAGGTGGTTGCACCCTGCTTGTCGAGCTGCTCGCGAATGGACGACATGAATGTGCGCCACTGGCCGCCACTGCGCGGCGCTGAGAATGCACGCGGGATCACCCGCGCGGCCTCGCTCACTACGTGGAATTCGGGTGTGCCGTCCTGGGACAGCGCCGCGTTGAGCTGCGCATTCGGCGGGATCCCGAGCACGATCGTGCCGAGGTTGAGGTAGCCGTACCCCAGGTCCTTGTAGAACGCTTCGACATCGGGCACCGCCGACTTGTCAAAGGGCCCGTCCTGTGGATCGAAGTCGAAGCCCTCCGATTTTTCCGGCTGCTCCGCCTGTTCTGTGTCGGCTACCGTTGCCGCATCATCGTTTCCCGGTGTTGCCGCGTTGGAATTCTTCCGACGACCGAACATTCTTCACGCTCCCTCTATCGCCACGTCGCACTCGCTGCGCGAGCGGTTCTCGCCTAATGCTATTCGGATTTTCTCCATCCGACCGTACTCCGGGGATGCCACCCCTACGCCGTCGGCCGAGATATCCGTTCGCTTTCCACGCCGTACGGCTCAGCCGAGTCGGTCGTGTCCGCCGGTCGATCCGAACCCCTTCGCCCCGCGGGCGCTCTCCCCTAGTTCGGCGACGCTTTCTACTTCACGCACCGGCCACAGTTCGACGCGCTGGACAAGTAGCTGCGCGATTCGATCGCCCCGGCGAATATGGATCGGCTCGGCCGGATCGTGGTTGATGAGGTTGACCTTGAGTTCGCCGGTGTATCCGGCATCGATCGTGCCAGGCGTATTCACCATGGATAGCCCCGCCTTGTGGGCGAGCCCCGATCGCGGGTGCATGAGCCCGACGAACCCCGGTGGGATGCGCACGGCGAGACCGGTTCCCGTGAGGTGGCGCGCGCCCGGCTGCAGCGAGACGTCTTCGGCGCTATATACATCGATTCCCGCGTCGTCGGCGTGGCCGCGTACCGGCATCGGCAGCTCCGGGTCCAGGCGGTGGACGAGCAGCTCTCCCGGGCCGCCGGCTGCGGACGGCGTGGAAGAGGGGGTGGCGGGGGTTTCGGACACGGGGCTTGCCTCCACGGTCGGTGCTGTTGCTGTAACTTTTCGCCACCAGCATGCCAGGTGGGGGTCTGCTCCCCCGAGACCGAGGTTCTGGAGGTGCGGGGTCGCCGCGATAGTCTGGTACCCGTGAGTGAACGTATGGAATCGGCCCCGGGCTCTGGAAACGATACGGCGAGGGAGCTGTTCACCGAGCGCCTCTATGTGCCGCTTTGGTGGTGGTTGTTCCTCTTCGGCGTCATCGCCATCGTCATCGGCCAGGGGGTGTTCATCAGCTCACCCTGGTGGGTGTGGTTACTTCTCGTCCTCGTCGGCCCATTGATGATCTGGCTCATGTGGCGCCTGGGTAGAGAAAGGGTCGCCGTCGTCGATGACGGCGGAGGTGCGCGTTCTCTCGTCGCAGGCGGCGCCACGCTGCCGTTCGACGCGATCTCGCGATGCGCGGTGGTACCCAAGACGGCGAAGAGCGCGGCGATGGGGCGTCAATTGGACCCCGAGGCCTACGTAGTCCACCGCGGATACGTGCCGACGATGGCGATCGTCGTTCTCGACGACCCCTCTGATCCGACACCGTATTGGCTCATCAGCACCCGGCGCCCGAACGAGCTCACCGATCTGTTGCCTGGGAAGGTAGAGAACTAAGGGGCCGGCGATGCCGACCACACTTCGGGCCGCCCCGCGCGGTCGCGGGGCACCCGGCCCTCAGCTATGCGCAGTCCTGGCAGACCGGAAGGTTGCCGTCCATTCGGGCGAGCCGGCTGCGGTGGTGGACCAGGAAGCACGAACTGCAGGTGAACTCGTTGTTCTGAATCGGCACGACGCTCACGCTGAGCTCTTCGCCCGACAGATCCGCGCCGGGAAGCTCGTAGGACTCGGCCGTGGCCGTCTCGTCCTCGTCCACGACACCGGTCGTTCCCTCTCCGCCGCGGCGAGCCTTGAGCTCCTCGAGCGAATCGGCGCCGAGCTCGTCCGAGTCAGTCCTACGGGGGGCATCGTAATCGGTAGCCATGATTAACATTCCTCGAACTATCCGGTGGTGGTGAATGGCCTCGATCACGCCATCCATTCGGTTACTGTGCGTTCATTAACTAACGCATCCAGCGATCGCAAAATAGCGCACGACACACCCCGAAGCAACAGGCGTGTCGAGATAACGCGATATCCTCAGACAAAAGCCCACCGTACGCCGGGTGTGCTGGATAAATAAGAACTGGTTTCAGATAAATTCACCCCTTTTCATGGGTGATTCCCGCGCGAGGATAGGTGTCCGGAATTTCTCCGATGTCCGCCGTCATACGCCCCGTACTTTCGCCCTTCCCGCATGCCCGGCGAGGCCTTTGCGCGCGCCGTGGCACGGGAATCCGGCGGGGACAGCCTAGAGTAGACGCCGCACGCGTTGTACCCGCCCCGATGGATCCGGGCGCAAGGAAGGTCGATTTACAGCCATGGTCGCTCACCTGAGCTCTCGCAGCGTTCCCCGCCCGCCGATCAAGCGCGGATGGGACCGTTTGACGACACCGTATGCGCTCGTCGTCGCGGTGATGCTGGTCCTCGGCGCGATCGTCGCCGCCGTCGCCGTGTCCATCAGCGACCCGGAGACCTCGACTGTGGCCTGCGAGCTTTCGGACGAGGCCCAGGCTTCGGGACTCCAGGAAGAGGACGCGAGCACGCTCGATGACGTCGACGCGGCGCCGCTGGATCAGGTAGCTGTGCGTGTGCTCAACGCCAACGGCCAGACCGGACAGGCCGGGCAGGTCGCCTCCGAGCTAGGCGAGATGGGCTTCGCCGTGCCCGACTCCAACCCGGTGGGCAACGATCCGCTCTACCCGGAACAGAACCTCACGTGCCACGGCCAGATCCGCTACGGCGGCGATGGAGAGTCCGCGGCGGCGGCCCTCAAGCTCGCCGCGCCGTGCATGCAGCTCGTCGCCGACGGTCGCCCCGGCAATACCGTCGATCTCGCGCTCGGGAGCTACTTCCAGGAACTCAACACCGAGAACGCCTCGAAGGAGGCGCTCACCTCACTGGCCTCCGGCGGAGAGTCCTCCGAAGAGCAGGTCGGTCCCGCCTCCTCCGAAGTGAGCTGCTAGCTCTCCCCTCGCACCTCCGCGCTCAACGCGGCGGCGATCCTCGGCGCCGCCGCGACCACGGGCTCGCTCGGGACATTGGCCAGCTCGACAATGGCGCCGGCCTCCTCGGCGATGACCAAGCCTGCCGCGTAGTCCCACACCTTGATCCCGCGCTCGTAGTAGCCGTCTATTCGGCCGGCGGCGAGATGGCATAGGTCCAGCGCTGCCGCTCCGAGCCGTCGGATGTCGCGCACCTTCGGCAGTAGTCGCGCAACCACGTCCCCTTGCTGACGTCGGACGTCTCGTTCATAGGAGAACCCTGTGGCCACCAGCGCCGTCGCCAGGTCCTCGCGGCCGGATACGCCGATCGGCCGCCACCCCGCGTCCGCGGAGGTACGGTGCCACGCTCCCCCGCCGCGGCGCGCCGCGTACGTGTCCCCGAGACTGAGTGCGTGCACGGCGCCCGCCACATGCTCCCCGTCGATGACGGCACCCAGCGAGACCACGGACAGCGGCAGCGCGTAAAGCAGGTTGACCGTTCCGTCGACGGGGTCGGCGATCCACGTGACACCCGACTCCGCGATCCGGCCGCCCTCCTCCTCGCCGAGGATCGCGTCCTGCGGACGGAGCTCGGCGAGAATCCGGCGGATGAGCGCCTCGGATTCGGTATCGATACGGGTCACCGGATCGACATCTGTCGACTTCGTCTGTGTCCCGAGAGCCTCGGCACGGGATGCCGTGCCGTCCCCGTGCTCTGCGAGAGCGAGTTCGTAGCGGAACACGCGGCCGACGTGTTCGGTGATCTCGATGGCGAGGAGTTCCAAGACCTGGGTATCGAGGGGTCCGGCGTCATCCATGAGCTGTAAGAGGCGGGCCGAGGGGCGCCACTCCGGGCGGGCGGAGGGCACGTCGGGAGAGACGATCGGTTGTGGCGGGGGGAGGTGTTCGGGCATGACGTCCTTTCGGGCTCGGCGTGCGGGGCGGCCTTCTGTGGCCCCGCACGCGCCTTGGCATTAACCTTGCCGCTGGAGACCACGCGGCGCATCCGCGCGCCACAAGTCGAGGAGAACCATGGCACACACCACCGGATCAGGCACCGAGGCTACGGATCACATCGGGCTCGGTGTTGACGTCGGCGGAACGGGAATCAAGATCGGGCGGATCGACCTGCGTGCGGGCGAGGTTATCGGTGAGCGAATCTACATCGACACCCCACAGCCTTCGACCCCCGAGGCCGTGGCGACGACCATCGCCAATGTTATCGACGACCTGCAGTGGACCGCGCCGGTGGGAATCGCGCTCCCGACCGTCGTACACAAGGGAATCGCGCAGATCGCCTACAACATCGACCCCTCGTGGATCGGCACCGATGTGGAGGAGCTTCTGGCTCGCCACCTTCCGAATAACGTGACAGTGACGCTCAACGATGCCGACGCCGCCGGCATAGCCGAGTCCGCGTTCGGCGCGGCGAAGGGCACCAAAGGTCTGACGCTGCTCCTCACGTTGGGCACCGGAATCGGCTCGGCCCTTCTCCTCGACGGCAGGCTCGTGCCCAATTCCGAGCTAGGCCACGTCCTCGTGCGTGACATTGACGGGGTTACCGTCGACGAAACCGAGAACCTCGCAGCACCTTCACTCAAGGAATCCAATGGGTGGTCGTATGAAGAATGGGTGCCGCGCATCGATTCGGTTCTCAAACAGCTCGAGCACGTCTTGTGGCCCAGGCTGATCGTCATCGGCGGAGGCATCAGCGCCGAATCAGAGAAGTGGTTTCCGCTGCTCACCAATCGCACCGAGGTCGTTGCAGCGACCCGGCTCAACGACGCCGGGATCATCGGCGCGGCCGCCCTCGCCGCCGGAGACGCGGGAATAATCGATCTCTCGGGCGTAACGCCAACAACTCATTGATTATTAAGTCTTGTGAAAAATTGAAAACGCTAGTACCCAATCTAAGAGTCAAAGTCAGCCGATGCATCGACCTCGCTGGCGCGGTAACGTGAAGTTATGCAGCAAAGGGCGGACGCGCCCTGCCCCACATTTGTGGCGAAAGTAAGGGACGACGGTGCATCGAGTGCCGACCTCCCCTCTCGGCGCGGCTAGGACGCGGGCGGTTACACGTGCGTGATGTGCTCGTCGCGCAGAAAATCGACCGCATCTCGCCTCTCACTGCGTCCCTACAGAAACTATTCGGCCAGACCGAAGAGATCGGGTTCGTTGCGGAAGCCACGATCGCCCGTCTGGAAGGCGTCTCGAACGTGTCCAGTCGGTGCTGGCCGGCCCAGTCCGACATCGACGACATAACCCGATCTGGTGTTACCGCCGAGGTCATGCGCTTAAGAGCCGAGAAACGTTGGTAACGGGAGGGCGAATGCGAAAGTTCGCCACGGAACCCAGATCCTTTACATACGTCGTACCCCATACGGCACGAAGAAGCCGGCCCCCGCACGAAAGGGATCCGTATAGGGGCCGGCTAGATAATGGCTCAGGTTTTACTGCTGAGCCGGCAGCATAGCGGCCAGCTCCGGGGGAAGCTGGATCAGTCCGTTCTGGACAGCCCAAGCGCCACCGCCCGCAGCGAGCGCGGCAGCAATAGCGAGTCCACCGCCAATAGCCAGCGAGCCGAGGTCCGGGCTGGGAACCGATCCGAGAGCGCCGGGGGTGTCCTCGCAGAACCCGGCCTCGGCAAGGCCTTCACCGGTCAACGATGCCGCATTGACGACCTTTTCCCCCTGCCCGGGCGCCCCGGTGGTCGACGAGTACGAGTATCCGAGCGATCCGTTCGCGGGAACTTCCGGAATCGTGAGGGTGATCGTATTGCCTTCGATTTTTTCCGTCACCTTCTCCCGAATGTCGACGCCAACCTTCGGTTCTGCCGTCAGGGAGTACTTGCCGACCGCAATACCGAGCTCAGGCTGCGGATCGTGTGCCTTTACCTCCTTCAGCTTGTCGTCAAGCTTGAGAGTGATTTTGACGTTCTTGAGCGGCTTCTCGGTCGCGAAGGCGATGCGAGCGTTCTGACCGCCGGTACCACCCCAGCCATCGACACGGAAGTAGGCCTTATCCTTCTCTTCCACGACACCGGTGCGGGATGAGACGTCTGCGTAGGAGTTACCTTCGACTCCGTCCTTTGTGGCTGTAGTTGCGAGCGCGCACGATTGCCCCATGATCGAACCCTGAATCGCCTCCGGAGAAAGCGATCCCATTTCGACCGACTGGGCACCGGCGACGGGAGCCGAAAGCGCGGATCCGGCGAGAGCAACAACGGGGGCTACGGCCAGCATGGACCGACGCGAGAATTTCATAACCATTCCTTCATGTTGTCAGGTTTAGCGCCTTTGTTGGCGATAAACAGTGCCTAGTGTCAACGTTGCGCGAAGCGTATTGCGACAGCACTGGGCGACACGTTAGCCCTGCTCTCACACATCGGGCGAACAACCCTCATTAGGTGGAACGTTACTCAGTTCAACTAACTATGTTACGAATGCAATCACTTATGTTGAGCTGAGTCGAAGGGGACGCGCAGGCATCACCAGAGCACAATCACCGCATATCGCTCCCCTGGTAGAACTCTGTAATCCTGAATTCTGAACCGAACCAGGTTTCATGCCACTTTCTTTCGAGCTGGAAAGAAGTAGATGACGAGTAGAAATTTCACCCTGCACTGCGTCAGCAGCCCGTGAGCCTGGCGATGATTCGTCGGGTTGAGGAGTCGTCGACAACCGCGGAGGTGCTAGCGGTGTCGCATCGAGTGAGCGTTGGGCCGGATCTCTGAAACGCGACCATCCGAGGTGAGAACAGCCAGCAGCCGCCTCACGGCCACAGCCGACGAATCCCGAGCACACCTCACTCGGAGTCCGGCACGAGCCTGTACCTCAGTGCCCCAGAACTGAAGTTCCTGCAGCGCGTGAGCGCCCTAGTTCGATGCGACCAATGACGGATCACCGGCTTCCGACAGGTTCGGGTCAACGCCCAATATCGCTAACTGCACTGTGGCGTGTCGACTTGATTCCAGCGACGAGCGGAACCACCCCGGGCGGAGTGATACTCAATAGCGCCACCTTGGCGTGCTCCGGCGTGTTCAGCTAGATGTGCCGCACGTGGCAGCGCGCGGGAGCGATGATCTCTCGCAGCGATTTTCTGCGGGTACCCAAACGTGGCCTGCTGCAGTAATGTGGGTCCATTGTAGCCTTTCTAGCAGGGCAGATACTTTAATGTGCGCAAAGCTCGTTACAATGTCACGCAGAGATCAAGCGCCTGGGTTATTGGGCGCTTTTTGCGCGCGGTTTCGTCGACACTCGCATTCATCGCGAGCACGGCGCTCCGCGCTGCGGTGAACGACTTTCTTCAGCGATGTACAAAGGGGCATGCGTGGTAGCCACCGATAGCGATACTTCCACTCAGACGTCGGCAGAGGTCGACGCGGGATCCGGAAGCGCGCCGGCTAAGAAGGCCGCCCCCAAGAAGACGGCGGCCAAGAAAACTGCGGCGAAGAAGACTGCGGCGAAAAAGACCGCGGCCAAAAAGACGGCGGCGAAAAAGACCGCAGCCAAGAAAACCGCCGCCGGCGCTGCGAAGGCGACCGCGAAGAAGGCCGCAGCGAAGAAGACCGCGGCCAAGAGCGCGGCGGCCAAGGACGCCGATCCCGCCGAGTCGACGGCTATCGATCCAGCCACCGAGCAGGACGAGTTCGCGGACAACGACGACGCCGACGTAGAGCCTGACAGCGGCGAGCTCGCCGAGGATCCGGCGATCGAGGATGACGCCGACATCGACGAGGACGACTCCGACAACGACAATAAGGCCGTCGTCACGCCCAAGAGCGCAGTAGAGGCCGAGGAAGAGGATCCCGAGGCCGACGCAGAGGTCGAGAAGAAGCCGACCGCTAAGGACAAGGCTTCCGGCGACTTCGTCTGGGACGAGGAAGAGTCGGAGGCGCTGCGCCAGGCTCGTAAGGACGCCGAGCTCACCGCCTCGGCGGACTCGGTCCGCGCGTACCTCAAACAAATCGGCAAGGTCGCGCTGCTCAATGCGGAGGAAGAAGTCGACCTCGCCAAGCGCATTGAGGCCGGACTTTACACCACTCACCTCGTCAAGCAGATGGCCGAGGACGGCAAGAAGCTCACTCCGCAGCAGCGGCGCGACTTCCGCTGGATCGAGCGCGATGGCGTGCGCGCCAAGAACCACCTCCTCGAGGCTAACCTCCGACTGGTGGTCTCCCTCGCCAAGCGCTACACCGGGCGTGGGATGGCGTTCCTGGATCTCATCCAGGAAGGTAACCTCGGTCTGATCCGCGCGGTGGAGAAGTTCGACTACTCCAAGGGTTATAAGTTCTCCACGTACGCCACGTGGTGGATCCGCCAGGCGATTACGCGCGCCATGGCCGACCAGGCCCGCACCATCCGTATTCCGGTGCACATGGTGGAAGTGATCAACAAGCTCGGCCGTATCCAGCGTGAGCTGCTCCAGGACCTCGGGCGCGAGCCCACACCGGCCGAGCTCGCCAAGGAGATGGATATCTCCGAGGAGAAGGTCATGGAGATCCAGCAGTACGCGCGCGAGCCGATTTCCCTCGACCAGACCATCGGCGACGAGGGCGATTCCCAACTCGGCGATTTCATCGAGGATTCCGAGGCCGTCGTTGCTGTCGACGCGGTGAGCTTCACACTTTTGCAGGATCAGCTCGGCTCGGTGCTGGAGACGCTTTCCGAGCGCGAGGCCGGGGTCGTACGCCTGCGTTTCGGTCTCACCGATGGTATGCCGCGCACTTTAGACGAAATCGGGCAGGTCTACGGAGTCACGCGTGAGCGTATCCGCCAGATTGAATCGAAGACTATGTCGAAGCTGCGGCACCCGTCGCGCTCCCAGGTCCTACGCGATTACCTCGACTAGATCCGGATCCTTCACGCGGACGCGACGCCCTCGCCTTTCACTAGGCGGGGGCGTCACTCATTGCGGTGACGTGACGAAGTCCTGTCGGCTTGTCGATTTCGTCACAGGCAACGATCGCGAGGTCTGCAGAGGTGATCCGCGAAACGCCGCTCGAGGACACGAGAAGCTCGTCGCCCCCGCGGACGACGGCATTCGATCCTTGCCCCGGCTCGAACTGTGCTGACGGACTGAGATAGACCCAGTTCCCGTCCGGGAATGAATAACAAACCGCCAGTTGAGCGAGGCTCGCTCGCGCGACTGATTTCCATTCCAAAGGCACGAACTCGTCGTTCTCAACCAGACGTGACTCGGGATCACCGGGGACCTTTAACGCGCCAGCGCCACCCACGACGACTACTCGGAGCTGCAACGACGCGGCTGCTTGCAGAACGTTGTGCGTCATGGGCACGATATCCATCTCGTTTCCGGAAGTGGGACGGCCGGCAAGCACGATGACGTCGATCCCCTTCAGCGCCCCCACAATCGTCGACGGCTCACGAGCGTCGAGCAACACGTGGTGCGCCATCGATTCGAGCCTGTCCGACTCTGGTCGGGATCGCGACGCACCGATGACCGAGTGCCCTCGGGCGAGTGCCTCGTTCGATATGGCGCTACCTGCCATTCCGGTTGCGCCTATGACGAGTATGCGAAGTCGGTTCACGATTGCCATCACCGAACCGCCTCCAATTCGCGCGCTGGTCCGGTCGAACGCCTTCGTCCGGTCAATTGCCCCGAAGCCATGGCAGACAAAGCCACGGCGAAGCCGGCCACCTGGAAGACGGTGAGTTCTTCACCGGCGACGAGCACCCCAAGCGTCGCGGCTACGAGCGGTGACAAGATCCCCAATAGCGATGCCGCGGTCACGGGAATACGGCGGATACCGGCGAAAAGAAACGTATATGTCACGAGGGCTCCTGGGATCGCGAGCCAGAGATAGCCGCCAACCGCTCGAGCATCGATGCCGGAGGGAACACCTTCGAAGAGAAGGGTAGGCGCGAGAAGCACGAGTCCGCCGGCCGTGAGCTGCCACGACGCGATGGTCAGGCTTCCAACATTTGGCATACTTCCCCACCGTTTGGTGAGAACGAGTCCAGTGCCCATCGCGACTGCTGCCAGAAGGCCTGCACATATTCCCAGTGGGTCCAACGCGGCGTCCGGTCCAATAACGACTAGGCCGACCCCGAGGACGCCCACTACTCCCCAACCAAGACGCCATCGTGAGAGCTTCTCGGACAACAGAGGGACGGTGAGAACGGCGACGAAGACGGGCTGGGCGGCGATGAGCGTTCCAGCGACGCCGCCGGGCAGCCTTTCCGCGGCAACGAAGAGTAGTGGAAAGAATGCGCCGATGTTGAGCGCTCCCAGCAGTCCCATCCGCCACCACCAACGTCCGCTCGGTAGCTTGCGAACGATCAGAAGCCCGAGGAGGCCAACGGGAAGTGAACGCATGAGGGCTGCGAATAGCGGCCCATCAGGCAAATATTCCGTGGTCACGAAGTAGGTCGTGCCCCATGTGGCCGGGGCGCTGGCGGCAAGAAGCGTCCACCCGAGTAGGCGAGGGGCCGGAAGGTCGAGTTGTCGTATCAGTTGCATACGAAAACTATCCGTTCACCACTACGGATGAGTCCAACACATTGTTGTCATCGTATCGATCGACGTGGAAGATTGATCGCATGGAGCTGCAACAACTCAGGTATGTGATCGCCGTGGCCGAAGAGGCGAACTTTACCCGAGCTGCCAAGCGTTGTTTCGTGGTGCAGTCCGCGTTGAGCCACCAGATCAAGGCGCTGGAGTCCGAGTTGGGCACGGACCTGTTCGCACGAACGAGCAGGCGTGTGGATCTCACTCCCGCCGGTGCCGCGTTCCTGCCGCACGCGCGGCGCGCGTTAGAGAGCGCGGAACTCGCTGCGCAGGAGGCCGTTGCGGCTCACGGGATCGTTAACGGTGCACTGAAAATCGGAATGATTCCCACGGTGAGCGCGGTAAATGTGCCCGTTCTACTTCGCCATTTTCACGAATCATTCCCGCAGGTGAATACCTCGCTGTCCGTCCGGGCGAGCGACGACATCGTCGAGTCCGTGGCCGATGGAGCGCTCGATGTCGGCGTTGTCGGCATGCCCCGAGGTCGCGCCCCCAAGGGCGTCGAATCGGCACATCTCACGACCGAACGGTTAGCGGCGATTGTTCACGCCGGCCACCGTCTTGCTCATCGAGAGTCGGTCGATCTCGCGGAGTTGACGGAAGAGGTGTTCGCCGACTTCGCCACGGGCGGGGCAGGTCGAGAGCAAAGCGATGTCGTCTTCGTATCCGCCGGCATCGAGCGCAATGTGCGATTCGAGGCGGACACTCCGGAATCCCTTCTCGGGCTCGTACGGGAAGGGTTGGCGGTGTGCCTGTTGTCGCCCGAAGCAATTTCCGATTCGACAGGAGTTCGGGCGATCGCAGTGAACGGCGGGCCCGAACGTACTCAGTACCTCGTGTGGAGCCGGTTCAATCCGAGTCCAGCCGCCCGTGCGTTCGTCGACTTCGTCGAGGAGCCGCAGACTTGAGCGCATCGCCGTCCGGCGTCATAAACTACCAGCGGCGTAGCTCGGAAATCCGAGACCGGATCTCTTCTACCGAGGCCATCGGCACCGGCGGCCCGCCGCAGCTCGCGCGGAGCTTGTTATGGATCGATCCGTGCGACATGTTGAGGCGCTTCGAATAGACCGACACAAGCGTGTTGAGCTCCTTGCGCAACTCCTTACGCTCGGCGGCGGTGTTCGCACCGCCCGAGGCCGGCGAGACCGGCTGCGGCGGAATCATGTCCGCGGCGTTCGTACCGGACGATGCGATGACGGCGGTGTTGCCTGCTGCGGCACTGGCCGCCGCCTCACCTCTAGTGGATTCCGCGGCGATCTGTTCCTTCTCGCGTTTGCGCAGCAGGGCCTTGACGTCGTCCGCGCCGAGGAGACCCGGGAGACCAAGGTAATCGGCCTCGTCCTCACTTCCGGAGAATGTGGCCATGCCGTACGAGGACCCCTCGTACACGACCTGATCGAGCTCGGCATCGGCGCCGAGGGACACGTAGCCCTTTTCTTCTTCGTCCTCGTCCGGGTGGTCCTGCGTGGCATTCGCGGCGGCGAGAGCCTCGTCGTCCCAGCCTTCGGATTCGCGGTGCGGCTTGCCGAGCACGTGGTCTCGCTGAAGCTCCATCTGCGAGGCGAGATCGAGGAGCACCGGTACCGAGGGCAGGAATACCGAGGCGGTCTCGCCGGGGCGGCGTGCGCGAACGAAACGGCCGATCGCCTGGGCGAAGTAGAGCGGTGTGGACGCGCTTGTCGCGTAGACGCCGACACACAGGCGGGGCACGTCGACGCCCTCGGACACCATACGCACGGCTACCATCCAACGATCCGTGGATTTGGAGAACTGCTCGATTCGGGACGAGGCTCCCGGATCGTCGGAGAGCACTACGACGGGCTTGTCCCCTGTGATCTCCTCGAGTAGCGCGGCGTAGTCTCTCGCCCGCTCCTGGTCGGTGGCGATGACCAGGCCACCCGCGTCGGACACTCCTCCTGCGCGTACCTGCTGCAGGCGCGTGTGCGCCGCCTGCAGCACCGAGGGCATCCAATCGCCGTGCGGGTCGAGCGCGACGCGCCAGGCCCGTGCAGTCTGCTCGGCGTTGAGCGGTTCGCCCAGGCGCGCGGAGAACTCCTCGCCGGCGTTGGTGCGCCAGCGTGCCTCGCCCGAATATGCGAGGAAGACGACCGGGCGAACGACGCCATCGGCGAGCGCATCGGAATATCCGTAGGCGTGGTCGGCGACCGAGCGCATGTGGCCCTCGCCGTCAGGCTCGTACTCCACGAATGGGATGGGCGAATCGTCCGACCGAAAGGGCGTTCCGGTCAACGCCAGGCGGCGTTCGGCGTCGGAGAATGCTTCGCGGATCCCGTCGCCCCAGCTCTTCGCATCGCCGCCGTGGTGGATCTCGTCGAGAATGACAAGCGTGCGCTTGGCTTCGGTGCGCACGCGGTGCTTGTAGGGCATCGCTGCGACCTGCGCGTAAGTGACGACAACGCCATGGTATTCGGGAGGAAGAGCGCCGGAGGCGTTGGAGTATTCCGGGTCCAGCACGATCCCAGAACGCGCCGCAGAAGCGGCCCACTGGAACTTGAGGTGTTCGGTCGGCGCGACGACGGTCACCGTGTCGACGGTCCGGTCGGAAAGCAGCTCGGCGGCGAGGCGCAGCGCGAATGTCGTCTTGCCGGCACCCGGCGTAGCCACGGCGAGAAAGTCCTTCGGACGTGCCATGAGGTACTTGCGCATCGCCGTGCGCTGCCATGCACGAAGGTTCTGCTGCGGCGGCTGCGAAGCGGTGGCGGACGTGCTTGGGCCAGCGTGAGTCAAACTACTTCACCAGGATTCTTTCGCCTTCGGGGAATTGGGAAACGTGCGGTGTGTCCGTGCGCGGAAACTAGGCGCCGCCACCGCCGAAGGACTCGTAGATTTCCTTGCACTCGGGACATACGGGCGAGCCGGGCTTCGCCTGCCGCGTAACCGGGAAGACTTCCCCGCACAGAGCCAAGACAAAGGTCCCCAGGACCGCACTCTCGGCGATCTTGTCCTTGTTCACGTAGTGAAAGAACTTCGGGGTATCGTCATCGGTCCGGTCGGTCTCGGAGACCTCCGGCCTTTCAATCGTCTTCGTCGTAGTGCTCGTGCTCACGCGTTCAATTGTGCCGCATCGGAGCATTAAATCGCCAACCCCGAAGCTCACCGTTCGCCCGCCCGCAACGTGGGCGAAAGCGCGTGTTTCGGGTCGGAGTAGCCTGGGCGACATGGCAACGTCGCGGCGCGGCCACGATGGCCGCTTCCACCGCAAGGACGAGGACGACACCAGCTCCCCCGTCCTCATTACCGCTGCGAGAAAACCTTACGAAGAGGAATTGGCGGACCGAAAACGCCGCTACTTCTTCCTCATGTCGCTGCGCATCCCGGCCCTGCTTTTCGCGGCCATCGCGTTCATGATCTGGGATAACGGGTGGATCGCGCTCGCGATCATCGCCGGATCGATCCCGATTCCGTGGATCGCGGTCCTCGGGGCGAACGACCGCCCTCGCCGCAGCAAGAAGGAGCCGCGCGGATACGCCCGAGGTTCGCTCCAGACGACTCCGTTGTACCGGCAGATCGGACCGGGTGGCGTCGTGTACACCTCCGCCGGCACTCAGGCGTCGGATACGGCCACGAACCATGATGCGCCTCGCTACGTGCGTCCCCCGGACGACAACATCATCGACGGCGACTCCGATACCGGCGCCGACGGCGATCCTCCCGGCACTTCGCGCTGACCGCGTCCCCACCGGCCATCCGGCCTCAACGATTTTCGCCCGACCTCCCGCGAAAGGCCCCATGACCACCGACACCACGCTCCTCGCCTCTGTGGCCCCAGCCCTTCGCGATGCGTTCCTGCAGCACGACTACACAGTCGACGGGCTCGCCGCCGCGCTCGGCGATGCCGGGGTTGCCGCTTTGGGCCGGTCCGACGCCGCGTCCACGGCGAGACTCGCCTCCGATGCCGGCCCACGCGGGGAACTGCTGCGCCTGTTCGTCCTCGGCGAGGCGCTGTCGCGCGAAAAGATCGCGGACCTGCTTCCCGAACTCGACATCGATCTCGCCATACGCTCCGGATTGCTGGATGACGTCGCCGGCACCGATGTGCTCCACGCCGGCGTTGATCTCCGCCCCGTGGACACCGGAAGCGGCGCCCAGTGGGTCATTTCCGACCGCGACGGATCCATGGTGCGCGTCGAAACCAGACCCGACCACGTGCTCGGTGTCGGCCAGGCGAGCTTGTCGCTCCTCGGCATCACGCCACCCGGGCGCACTCGTTCCGTACTCGACCTCGGCACCGGGTGTGGAATCCAGCTTCTCGCCCAGGACTCCGAGCGCCGCGTGGGCACCGACATCACCCCGCGATGCCTCGATTTCGCCGCGGCAACAGCTGCGATCAACGAACTCGACGTCGACCTGCGCAACGGCTCGTGGTTCTCCCCCGTAGAAGGCGAAACCTTCGACCGCATCGTCGCGAACCCGCCTTTCGTCATCGGCACCCCGGAGATCGGGCACTCCTACCGCGAATCCGGCCTCCACCTCGATGGCGCGACCAAACTCGTCACCGAGCAGGCGTCCGAACATCTAGCGCCCGGAGGCGTCGCGACGCTACTCGGCTCGTGGGTATTGCAAGAAGGCGAGGACTGGCGCTCGCGCCTCGCCGACTGGATTCCCGCCGAGGGGGTCAGTGCCTGGGTGTTACTCCGCGACATCTCCGGCCCCGAGCACTACGTGTGGACGTGGCTCACCGACGAGGGCGCCGACCCGCGGACCCCGGAGTTCCGGGACTCCGCTGCGCGCTGGCTCGACCACTTCGCCACCGAAAACGTCGCGGGCCTTGGCTTCGGCTACATCTATCTGCAGGCCATCGACGGCCCCTCGGAGGTCGTCTGCGAGGAACTCACCCACCCGTTCGATCCGGGCCTGGGCGCCGAGGCGCTCGCCCACTTCGCGCGCGCCGACTGGCTTCGCGACTGCGACGAGGCAGACGTGGACGACTGCGTCTTCGAGATCGCACCGTCCGTCGTCATATATGAATCGCAGCGTCTCGGCAGCGCATCCGGCCGCGCAGGGGTCGGCCCTGCGCCGGGCGAGTCGGACTCGTGGTTCGTTGTCGAGCGGGCCTCCGGTCCCCGTTGGCGACACGAGGTCGATGCGACGATCGCTTCGGTCCTACGCGGCATCGAGCAGGGTGGCCTGCCGTTGGCGGAGATCGTCCAGCTCGCCGCGCTGTCCCGCGGACTCGACGAGCAGACCGCCGGCTCGGAGATCCGGTCGATAATCGTCGACCTTTTCCGCCACGGCATCGTCGTGCCTCGCAATGCCGAAGGGATGTGCCTCGAGGAGAGGTGGCCGGCCCACGACAGGCGTTCCAGCTCGTAGAACTTAGGGGAGGCAAAATGAAAGCAGTGCTCACGCGGGTGTCCTCCGCTCGCGTCCTCGTCTCTGGCGAGGTTGTCGGCGAGCTTCCCGGGCCGGGACTCCTGGGACTCGTCGGCATTTCCGTCGATGACAATCGAGCGGACGTCGCCACCATGGCGCGAAAGATCGCCGAGCTCCGCATCCTCGCCGCCGACGAGGCGGACGGCCCCGCCGAGGTTTCAGCCTCGGACATCGGCGCCCCCGTGCTTCTGGTCAGCCAATTCACGCTCTACGGGGACACCCGAAAGGGGCGCCGGCCCTCCTGGCAGCAGGCGGCTCCGAGCGCCGAAGCCGAGCCCCTTTTCAACTCCCTCGTCGAGGAGTTACGCAAGCGTTCACTTTCCGTTTCCACTGGCGTTTTCGGGGCGCACATGTGTGTCGAATCAGTAAACGATGGACCGTTTACTGTGCTCGTGGAAACCTCGGCGTAACTTCGTCGACTCCCGCACGGCGAGCGTGCCCGAAATGAGACACACCTCTCAGTCACTTCTCAGCGCCTACTACTCGCGTAAAGAAGGTTGAGGGTATTGAATTGAGGCCAATCGGGAACAAAGCGGGACCAGATCTCGTTGGACTCTTTGAAGACCTTCTCGGTTATTCACAAACAACCGGCCGAGCCGGGAAAACAATAGGCAAGTTTGTCTGCTTGCAGGTCGGCGGCCGCAGCCAGCGGCGCGCGCCATAGGAGGAGTAATGACGTCAGCCACCACCCGCCAGGACGCCCGTAAGGAATTTGAAGCAGAAGGACAGGGCCCCTCAGCGGACCTGGTTCGCGTTTACCTCAATGGAATCGGCAAGACGGCACTCCTCAACGCAGAGGACGAGGTCACGCTCTCCAAGGCAATCGAAGTCGGCCTCTACGCGCAGCACATCCTCGACACGAAGAAGCGCATCAGCCCGCAGCGTCGTGCCGACCTCAAGACGATCGTCGCCGAGGGGCAGTCCGCTCGCGCGCATCTTCTCGAAGCAAACCTCCGCCTCGTGGTTTCGCTGGCAAAGCGCTACACCGGCCGCGGCATGCCGCTCCTCGACCTGATTCAGGAGGGCAACCTCGGCCTCATCCGCGCTATGGAGAAGTTCGATTACGCCAAGGGCTTCAAGTTCTCGACCTACGCGACGTGGTGGATCCGGCAAGCGATCACTCGCGGTATGGCCGACCAGTCCCGCACCATTAGGCTCCCTGTTCACCTCGTCGAGCAGGTCAACAAGCTCGCACGGATCAAGCGTGAGATGCACCAGCAGCTCGGCCGCGAGGCGACGTTCGAGGAGCTCGCCGAGGAGTCGGGCATTGCCGCGAACAAGATCGAGGAGCTGCTCGACCACTCCCGCGACCCGGTCAGCCTCGATATGCCCGTCGGCGCAGACGAGGAGGCGCCTCTCGGGGATTTCATCGAGGACGCCGAGGCGATCAGCGCAGAGAACACCGTCGTCACCCATGTGATGCACTCGGACGTGCGCGAGGTTCTCTCGACCCTCGAGGAGCGCGAGCAGCAGGTCATCACGATGCGCTTCGGCCTCGACGACGGCCAGCCCCGCACTCTCGACCAGATCGGCCGCCGCTTTGGGCTTTCCCGCGAGCGGGTGCGCCAGATCGAGCGCGAGGTTATGGCCAAGCTCCGCGACGGAGACCGTGCGGAGCGCCTGCGCTCTTACGCCTCGTAACCAAGACGTCCGGCGCCCTGAACTGGGCGTCGGTAACGAACCACCAATGGATGACGCCGGGGTGGGAATGCTTCGAAAGCACTCCTGCCCCGGCGTTTTTCTATCTCGCCGCTAGTGGCATCCCCCGGCAACTGGTAGCCCGTTGAACCGGTCTAGCAGGAAGCCGACACCGAAAGGCGCGCCTGAGGCCGCCTGGATGAAGTGGTTGTAATCCCCGATCGGGGGCATGAAGTCGTCGCGGTAGACCACGTTCGCGCCCGCACTGCACCACAGGCCGGCCAGGTCTTTCGACTGCTGGTAATCGACGGTCGGGTCGTGGGGCCCTGCGACAATCATCGACGGGGCTTCCGGTGCACGTTCGCCCAAGCGCTGCTCTTCCATCGCGGCCCTACCCGCCGGGATTTCGTCCAGCAGCTCATCGAGCTTCTGTCCCGAGAGGGTCCACTCTGCCGTCGTGCGCCCTCCGTATGCGTCGTTGATCTCATCGGTGCACATCGTCGACAATTCGTCGAGCGCGTCGTACCCGGCTGGCGACAAGTTCGCCGCAAGGTCGGTCTCGAGATCCGGATATCGATCGACGAGTCCGTTGATCGTGAAGCCGATGGCGCCGGTGAGATCCGAACCGTCGATGTGCCGCTGCACCGCATTGAGATCGGCCGGAGGCGCGGACGAATACGTCCCGGCAACATTGAGGTCCGGCGCATACTCCGAGGCCGACTCCGCGGCCGAGGCCGAAGCGCCACCGCCCTGGGAGTGCCCGTAGAACGCGACCTTGCCGAACTGGCCGCCGCGCTCTCCGACGAGATTGCGCGCAGCCCGAGCCGCATCGAGCATCGCATGGGCCTGTTCGGCCCGGTTCATGTAGGTGTGGATACCCGGCGTGCCCATCCCGATGTAGTCGGTGACGACCACCCGCACCCCAGCCGTGGCGAACACCCAGTCGTAAAGCCCTTCGAGCGCAACCTTCCTACCTGATTGCAGCGGGTCGGGCTGATTATCGAGCGGCCAGTTGCGCGAGGGCGCGCATTGATCGCCCTGCCCGATCGTGCCACGACCGATAACGACGGTCGGCCGCTCCCCTGCGCCCGTCCAAGGCACAGTGGGCTCGACGACATATCCACTGACGGGCACTGAACGGCCGTGCGTATCCGTCGTCGAATACATAATCTTCTCGGCCGTATCGGGAACGCTGAAGTCGAGGCCGTTGAACACGGGCGCATACGGCGCCTGAAGGGTGCGGAGCACCTCGCCCGGCGCACCTGCGGCGAGCCCCTCGGTCTCATAGAAGGGGTCAGTGTCGCCGTTTTGGACGCTGGGGGCGAGCCCGGACGAGCCGAACTCTACGCTCCCCTCGGCCAAGGCGTCGCGGGCAGGAGCGAACGGATCGGCGACGGCAGCGGGTACCGAGGTGGCAATCAGCCCGGCACCCGCGGCGATCGCGCAAAGTCCCCGGACGGACCGGCGACGGAAATCTAAGAACGTGTTGCGGTTTCTCATAAACAGATTATGTGCTGTTCGCCACACCGAAATCTCGAAATTGCTCATATTCGGGACAATATTTTGAACAAAGGTCCAGATCTGGATGCCCAGTTCTAGCGAAGCCTTCTGGGCCCAACCTCGTTCCCCCGCCGAGGAGCAGGACCGAGCAGGATTTCTGCATAGAGTACGGCTGCCTCGGTGGCCCCGGCCAGCGCGGGTTCCACCAACGCAAGGCGCATCTCCGGAATCTCCTCCGCGAGCACGGAAAGTCGCACCATGAGTTCGACGATTTTCTTCTTGTTCGCCGGCGCCTCTCCTGAGATGCCGTCAAGGATCGGGGCCGCGGCCGGTCGGTGCAAAAGCTCATCCGCTTGCGAGGGCGTCAGCGGCAGAGCAGAGTACGCGCGATCGCCGAGCATTTGAGTGATCATTCCCGAAAGGCCGAACGAAATGAGAGAGCCGAAAATCGGGTGGTCCCCCACCTTCATAGTCACGCCGGTTCCACGAGGCGCCATCTTCTGCACGTGTATCGGTCCGCTGCGCCCCGCCGAGGAATCCAATTCCTCGAACGCCCTCCGCACGGATTCCGGATCGCCGATGTCCAGTCGCACTCCGGACATATCGCTACGCCTGCGCCACTTTTCGCTCATCGCCTTGATCGCGACTGGGTACCCGATTTCCTCTGCCGCATATGTTGCCTGTTCGGCATTCTGGACAACGCGATACTCGACGATGTTGATGCCGAAGCATTTGAGTAACTGTCGAGTCTGTCCCTGTGACAGCTTGATGTCGCCGCTGGCGGCCCTGCGGGTCCAGATCGAATCGACGAGCTCCCTCGCCCTCGAGATGTCCACGTCGGACACCTCCATGGGCTCTTCGGCGGGGCGCGAGAGCCACCGCTGATATGTAAGCGCACGGCTCAGCGCGGAAATCGCGCGCTCGGGGTACCCGTACGAGGGAATCGAGCCGCGCAGTGGTTGCCCCCGCTCATCTCGGACCGTGAGCCCCTCCGGCAGTCCCTCGACGGCGAGGAAGGTACTTGCCACCGGCTTCGTCGACTCCCGAGCCGCCTCGCGGATCGCTTCCGCGTACGCTTCGACGTTGCGTTGGACGGGAGGTACGAACACCGCAAGCACTGCATCGACGCCGTCATCCTGCACCGCTTCGGCCACCGCACGGGAGAACTCTTCCGGTGCGGCGGCGGCGCCGAGGTCCACCGAATTGACGACCTGGAGGCCTTCTCCCTCCGCGGCGTCCGCGCCGAGGTTGGATACCGCGGTGGAGTTCGCGACGATCGCCAATCGTGGCCCCTCGGGCAGGGGCTGATATGCGAGTAGCGCCGCGATGTCGAACATTTCCGGCAGCGAGGTCACCGGGATCAGGCCTATATCGTTGTAGAGCTCGTTCGCCGCCTGTGGCGAGATGTCAGCGAACTGCCCCGCAGCGGCGTCGGACGATCGGTGCACCACGACGACGGGCTTATTGCGCGCCACCCTCCGGGCGATGCGCGAGAACTTGCGTGGGTTACCGAACGATTCGAGGTACAGCAGGACGACCTCGGTATCGACTTCGGTGTCCCAGAATTGGAGCAGGTCGTTGCCCGACAGATCAGCACGGTTTCCGGCGGAGACGAATGTCGACAAACCGAGCCCTCTCCGCATCGCGGAATCGAGAATCGCGATGCCCAGCGCACCGGACTGGCAGAAGAACCCGATTTTTCCCGGCGCCGGGATGCGGTTGGCGAGTGTGGAGTTGAGCCGGATGGACGGATCGTTATTGATGACGCCGAGCGCGTTGGGGCCCACCACGCGCATTCCGTGCGCGCGCGCCTCGGCGACGAGCTTGCGCTCGGAAACGATGCCCTCCCCACCGACATCGGAAAACCCGGCAGAGATCACCACGAGTGTCGACACGCCCTTGGCGAGGCAGTCCTCGAGAACCTGCTGCATCGAGCCGGCGGGCACTGCGACGACGGCGAGGTCGACCGGGTCCGGGATGTCGCTCAGCGCTGGGTATGCGCGGATGGACAGGATCGAGCGGGCATCGGAGTTCACCGGATACACAGGCCCCTCGAAGCCCGTGTCGACCAGATTCTTCAGGACCGCATGGCCGAGTTTGCTCGGTTGATCGGATGCACCGATGACGGCGATCGAGCTCGGATTCAGGACTCGGGCGACGCTGCGAGCCTCCGCGGCGGCTTCCCGAGAGTTCCGCACCGAGGTGAGCGCATCGCTGGGGTCGATGTCGAACTCGAGGTGGATCGCCGAGCCGTCGAAGCTGCGAGATACGTCGTATCCGGCGCGCCGGAATACCTGAATCATCTGCCGGTTCTCCGAGAGCACCTCGGCCTCGAAGCGGCGTATCCCGCTCTCGGCCGCGGCGCCGGCGAGATGCTCGAGGAAGATCGACCCGAGCCCGCGTCCTTGATGATCGTCGGAGATCGTGAACGCGACCTCGGCGATGGGCGAACCCTCTTGGCCCTCGTACACGGCCATGCCGATGATCTCACTGCCGAGGAGAGCGACGAACGCCATACGGTTGACGTAGTCGATACGGGTCATTCGCTCGAGCTCGCTGTCACCGAGGACATTGTGCGAACCGAAATATCGCAGATATCTCGTGCGCTCGCTCAGCGTCGAGTGGAACCTCTGAAGTTCCTCTGCGTCCGAGGGGAGCACGGGGCGGATGCGCACGGCGCGACCATCGGAACCGAGAACGTCGGCCGCCCAGTCCGCGCGGTAACCCTCGGGCGGGAGATTCGCAGGGGATTCGCGCGGGGGTTCGTTTCCGGGCGCAGCCTCGATCTCATTGTCGGCGGCGGGTTCGTTTGCCATCGTCTATTCCTCCGAACGGTGGGCTGGCTCGAATTTCGATCGCACTAGTCTCGAGGGTCGTCGGGGTCCAGCCCCAGTGGCGGGAACGCTGCCCTCCTCGTATCGAGTATGGCTTGGTCCAAGCGTGCCATCGACCGATCGTCGGCCATCGCTACCGCAGCGCCGGGTCCGAGCTCCCACCGGGAGAATGAGGTGTCTCCGCCGTCACCCATGGTGGTGGGCACCTTCGATGGAGGCGCGACCTCCGCCGCGAGGTCGCGCCACTGCGTGGGTATTTCGGTGTCAGTCGGGACGTCGCGATCAAGCATTGTTGCGATGAGATGAGTCCACGAACGTGGGACGACGCGGGTGAGTTCGTACCCGCCGCCGCCCACGGCGATGATCTTGCCGTCGCACAGTTCATCGGCCAGCGCGCGCACTTCTCGGTAGGAGGCGCGGTGCCCGTCGACGGTAAGCGACAGGTCGGCGATCATGTCCTCCCGATGGCTGTCGCAGCCTCCCTGGAGCACGATGATCTCCGGTTCGAACGCACGAAGCGCGCCGGGGACTATCGCGTGAAAGCCGCGCATCCACTGCGAGTCCGTGGTTCCGGGCAGCAGCGGAAGGTTGACGACGGTCCCCTCGCTAGCTCCGTCGCCGATTTCCGACGACCATCCTGTCATCGGCCACAGTGTCGCCGGGTGCTGGTGCAGCGACACCGTCATCACGCGGGGATCGTCATAGAACGCGGCCTGGACTCCGTCGCCGTGGTGTACGTCGACGTCGACGTACGCGATTTTCTTCAACCCCTGTTCTAGAAGCCAATGAATGGCAATGGCGCAGTCGTTATACACGCAGAACCCGGCCGCGGCGTTGCGCATCGCATGGTGCATGCCGCCCGCAACGGAAATCGCTCTCTTCATCCGTCCTGACGCCACTTCCCGCGCTGCCGTGAGGGTGCTTCCGGCAATCGCCGCGCTCGCCTCATGCATGTGCGGGAACGTGGGATTATCTGCGGTACCAAGCCCATGAGGCAAGCCGGAGTGCTCGCCCGGTTCCATGGTCGACGCACTCTTGACCGCATCGACGTACCTTATGGCGTGAATTCGCAGCAAGTCCTGTTCGGTGGCTTCGCCCGGGGCAAGAATTTCGACTCCGTCGAGCACGCCGAGCGACGTCGCCAGCGACATCGTCAACGCCAGTCGGTGCGGGCTCATAGGATGGTCCTGCGAGTGCTTGTACTTGAGCAGCTCCGGACTCCACACGACCGACGCCGGCAGAGAATCCCCTTGTCCCCTGGCCACTAGCACCCCTCCCCACCTGCGGCATCCACCCTGCCCCAGTTCCATTCGACATCTCACTTCGAGTGACCTTCGTAACTCTAGTTCGCAACGGGCAAACATGAGGGACAACTCGGAATCTCCGAGGTCCGAACACTGTGGGAATAAGTAGCTAAGATGACGGTGTTCGACGAAGTAGATCAAACTACTTCGGCAGACTACGACTTTTTCCATTTCGGGTCGTTGTTACCTGTGTGAAGCGGTGGCGCCGGCGTGGTTTCTCGAAAGGAGCAAGTGTGAAGGACCTGGTGGACACCACCGAAATGTACTTACGCACTATTTTTGAGCTCGAGGAAGAGGGCATTGTCCCTCTGCGGGCTCGTATTGCGGAGCGTCTGGAGCAGAGCGGCCCCACGGTCAGCCAGACCATCGCCCGCATGGAGCGTGACGGATTGGTGTTCGTCGCCTCCGACCGGCATCTTGAGCTCACGGCCAAGGGCCGCGAGACTGCTGTCAACGTCATGCGCAAGCACCGTCTCGCCGAGCGCCTGCTCGTCGATGTCATCGGTCTCGAGCTCGAGAAGGTCCATGACGAGGCGTGCCGCTGGGAGCACGTCATCAGCGAGGATGTCGAGCGCCGCCTTGTCAACGTTCTCAACAAGCCGACTATTTCCCCGTATGGCAACCCGATCCCGGGTCTCGACGGGCTCGGCATCGATGTCGAGGCCGAGAAGAACACTTTTCCCCGTCTGGCAGAGATCCCGATGGGCCAGGAGATGGACGTCCGTATCCATGCTCTCGGTGAGCAGGTGCAGTCAGACTCGGATTTCTTCCACACCATCTGCGAGCTTGATGTCTCCCCGGGCTTCCCCGCCAAGGTCAAGCGCATCGGACACACGGTGACGTTGACAACCGACAAGGGAACCATCGAAATCGATCAGGATAAGGCGCACGCCATCCGTATCGAGGTCACCGAGTGAGGGTTCTCGTAACCGGCGGGGCCGGCTACGTCGGTAGCTGCTGCGCAGCGGAGCTGATCTCCCGTGGACACGAAGTAGTCGTCCTCGACGACTTGTCGACCGGGAACCGCGACGGAGTCCCGCCAGAAGCCACCTTCATCGAAGGCGACCTCATCAGTGACTCGGCCCGAGCGCTGGAGGGCGTGGATGCGGTGATCCACTGTGCGGCCCGCTCGCTCGTTGGTGAGTCCGTGGAACAGCCCGCCGAATACTGGCACGGCAACGTGGTTTCCACGCTGGCGCTGCTCGACGCGATGCGCGAGGCGGACGTGAAGAACATTGTGTTCTCCTCGACTGCCGCCACCTACGGCGAGCCCGAGCAAGTTCCCATTACCGAGGACATGCCGACCCGCCCGACGAACACCTACGGAGCGACGAAACTCGCCATCGACATGGCGATCACTTCTTACTGCGTCGCCTATGGCTTCGCCGCGACCAGCCTGCGTTACTTCAACGTCGCCGGCGCCCACCTCGGTTTCGGGGAGAATCGCGTCGTCGAGACCCACCTCATCCCACTGGTTCTCCAGGTCGCAGCAGGGCATCGCGAGAAAATCTTCGTCTTCGGCGATGACTGGCCGACGACGGACGGCACCTGCGCGCGCGACTACATCCACGTCGGCGACCTGGCGGACGCACACGTGCTCGCGCTCGAGAGCAACGCAGCCGGTGAGCACAGAATATTCAACCTCGGAAGTGGCGAGGGATTCTCGGTACAACAGGTGATCGACGTGTGCCGCACCGTCACCGGCCACGAGATTCCCGCGCAGGTCTCACCGAGACGAGCCGGGGATCCCGCCACACTCGTAGCCTCGTCCGAACAGGCTAAATCGGTGCTTGGCTGGCAACCGTCGCGGACCGATCTCACTACCGTTGTCGAGGATGCGTGGGAGTTCCTCCGCGCATTGGGCGACAGAGCGCACTCGGCGCACAGGTAGCGCCGGGCTACGCCGGGACCTGGTCGTCGACATCCATCAGCTCGGCGAGAATCGCGCACACCTTCTCCGGTGAAGTTCCTCTCTGGAGCAGCGACAGGATCAGCCTGTTGAAGTAGGGCATGAAGCCCGTCCGAAGCGCGGCTTCGAAGCATACGACGGCATGGATCCCGCTACCGCGGAGATAGTGGCTCGTACCGTTCAGCAGTAGCGCCCCTCCTCTCGCCCGGTCGCTGCCGCGCCGGGAGATCTCCATCAGCACGTCGAGATCTCCCGGTTCGGCCCCGAGATAATCGGCGTCGTCGACGTCAACCTCGAAATGCTCGTGGAGCGCGTTCGCGTACTGGCCGGCGACCATCTGCGTCAGTAGGTGGGAGCAGATCTCTGCCGACCCCAGGATCGACCCCGCCTCATTGAGCTCGTCCTGTCCGAAGGGTCTGGGCAGACGGGCGATTTCGCGCAACCGCTCTGCATATCCGTCCAGATCTGACGTGGTGAATCCGAACCCGTAGGCCGATTCCACCGGCTCGGCCATAATGTCTTCTCCAGCTTCGATGCGGTCATATACCTGCTCGATAGCGCGACGGCTCGAGTAGATCGGAATTCCGGTGGCGACTGTCTCCGCGGCGAGCTTTCCGGCTCGCGGGTCTTCCTGGACCCCGAGCTCGTCCGCCGACCCTCGACCTGGCCGCCATGGCGCACCCGCGCGAATCTCCTCCGCGAGCAATACGACCGTCAATTCCGTTCCGGCGAGTCCCGCGGCCGTTTCCAGATACTGCATAAAGGTGTCCGACACATCCCACCCGAGAGATCCCGGCGAGCACGCATCGGGCAGGAGAACGACGACGCACACACGATCCAAATTCTGGCTCGACAATAATGTTGCTACCTGGGCCGCGTACTCCCCTGCCTCCTCCGCGTCCCGTTCGAGGACCTCCGGCAACGGGATGGTCGAGTCGTCGAGCCTGTCCTCCAGGTAGTCGCGTGCCGCGTACGAGCACACCTCGTCGACATCCCGCGCCTCGGGTTCATGCTGGTGTAGATGCGCGCCGTAGAGCACGTCGAGAGGGATATCGATCCTCATGACCGGGGTCCCGTCGACACCGCCGCGGATACTGCCCACAATCACCACGCTGGGCGCCTCGGGCGTGAATTGTATGATCCCCGGAATCTCGGAAATGAGGTTCCCAGGCCTGGATATCGTCAGTGTCGGCCGCTCGAACCGGGGTCGCGCCTTACTCGTGTTCCGCTTCGCCGATTTCTTTCGCTTGTGCATGGTGAGTCGCATCCCTTTTCTCGTCTAGCCGGTGATTCCACAGTGTTCGCACCCTCTACGACGGCTTCGGCGGGCGGTCCGGCTCCCGAAGGCTGCGGGAAATGTTTCCGCGTGGAGGTGGAATTATTCCTCCAGCTGCGTCGTTGGACTAGGTAGTCCGCTTTAGTCGCGTCGGGGTTCTTAGCCCGTCGCCGCGGAACCGCAGAAATTAGACAGTTAGGACATCAGCCCATGAGCTCTTCGGAGAAGCTTTACGAACTGGTCTTCCCCACCCCGTCGCTGTCCGATGTGGCAGGTCGGGGCCCGATCCTCGTGCACGGTTTGGAAGGTTTTTCTGACGCCGGACGCGCCGTGCGCCAGGTGACGGACCATATTCGCGAACACAACCATTCGGAATTGATCGCGAAGTTCAATCCGGACGAGCTCGTGGACTACCGCTCCCGTCGGCCGGCGATGACCTACTCGTACGACCATTTCGTCGGGTACGACGAGCCGCAGCTCTCGCTACACGCGATTACCACGCCGGAAGATCACACCTTCCTACTGCTGTCCGGGTTCGAACCGGACATGAAGTGGGAGGCATTCGCCGCCGCGGTCACGCACCTGTCCGCCGAATTCGGTGTCAAGCTTGCGATCGGTCTCGGCTCGATGCCCCTTAATGTGCCGCATACCCGCCCGATCCGCTCGAGCGCACATTCCCGGGAGATCGAGCTTCTCGAGGGCTTCTCGACGTGGCCGGGCGAATTCAAGATCCCCGGCAGCGCGGACGCGCTGCTCGAGGTCAAGCTCGCCGAGCAAGGCTTTTCGACGATGGGCTTCACCGCGCACGTACCGCATTACCTCTCTCAGTCCGAATACCCGGCGGCGGCGATCCGCCTCGTAGAGGATGTCAACCGAATCTCCGGTCTCGACATCGCCGTCGGCGAACTGGAAACCGAGCAACGGAAGTTCGATGCGGCGCTCCAGGTCCAGGTTTCCGGGAACGCCGAGATCGGCCAAATGGTCGAGGGCCTTGAAAAGAACTACGACGAAATCCTGTCGGCACGCGAATCCCAGAACTCCCTCGCGCCGGCCGAGGGTCCGCTTCCGACCGGCGACGAGTTGGGCGCCGAGCTGGAGCAGTTCCTCATGCAACATGGCGACGAGGGCATCGACGGCGACGGACCGTTTGGCGGAACCGCCTCCGGTAACTAGTCCATCCGCCAGGACCCCACGCTCCAGGCGAGTCCACCGCGCTCCGCGCACGCTTCGGCGTCGCGGAGCGCTCTGCATTTCGGCTACACCGATAACGGATAGACTTGCCGCCGTGTCCCTGAGCGAATACCTGTCCGATCTCGACGATGTCCCCGAGTCCCTTTTCGACGAAGCCCTATTGGACACCTTCACCCGGTGGGTGTCCGACAGTGGTCTATCCCTCTACCCGCATCAGGAAGAGGCGGCCTTCGAGTTGGTCGCGGACAATCATGTGGTGCTGTCCACACCTACGGGTTCGGGTAAGTCATTAGTTGCCGTGGCCGCGCATTTCTTCGCGATGGCGCGGGGACAGAAGTCTTTCTATACCGCGCCGATCAAGGCGCTGGTGAGTGAGAAGTTCTTCGCCTTATGTGAGGTATTCGGCGCGGAAAATGTCGGAATGATGACCGGCGACGCCGCCGTCAACACCTCTGCCCCTATCGTCTGCGCGACAGCCGAGATCGTCGCGAATATCGCGCTACGGGAAGGCGAAGACAGCGACATCGGCCAGGTAGTAATGGACGAATTCCATTACTTCTCCGAGCCCGACCGCGGATGGGCCTGGCAGGTTCCTCTGCTCACACTCACCGAGTGCCAGTTCCTACTCATGTCTGCAACACTCGGCAACGTCGATTGGCTCGTCGAGGGCGTCGAGGCGAAGACGTCACGTGCGATGTCGGTGGTTGCGGGCGCGGAACGCCCCGTGCCGTTGTCCTTCGACTACGTGCTCACTCCTGTCCCGGACACGGTCGAACTGCTCCTGCGGGATGGCAAGGCGCCGATCTATATTGTCCACTTCACCCAGTTGTCGGCGATCGAGCAGGCGCAGGCGCTGATCACGAAGAACCTCGTGTCGAAGGAAACCAAGGAGAAGATCGCGGCGGAGATCAAGGGCTTCCGATTCTCGACGTCATTCGGCAAGACGCTGTCGAAGCTGCTGCGCTCTGGTGTCGGCGTCCATCACGCGGGAATGCTGCCGAAGTATCGGCGACTGGTGGAAAAGCTCGCACAGGATGGTCTGCTGCCGGTGATCTGCGGCACCGACACCCTCGGTGTGGGTATCAACGTGCCCATTCACACTGTTTTGTTCACGGCGCTGACGAAGTTCGACGGACAACGCCAGCGCGTCCTCAAGTCGCGAGAGTTCCATCAGATCGCCGGTCGCGCCGGTCGCGCCGGCTTCGACACGGAGGGATTGGTCGTCGTCCAGGCCCCGGAGCACGAGATCGAGAACGCGAAGGCCGCCGCCAAGGCCCAAAACAACCCGAAGAAAAAGAACAAGCAGCAGAAAAAGAAGCCGCCGGAAGGGTTCATCAACTGGAATACTGCGACGTTCGACAAGCTGGTTTCCGCGCCGCCCGAACAACTGATCAGCCGTTTTCAGATCAACAACTCGATCCTGCTCAACATCATCGCGGGTCCGGGAAGCTGCTACGACAAGACCAAGTCCCTCATCCTCGACTCCTACGAGACGCGTGCCGCCAAGCGCAAGCATGCGCTGAGGGCATTCTCGCTCTTCCGTAGCCTCGAGGCGGATGCGCTCGTCCGCCGCATCGACTCCCCGGACGATTCGGGACGCCACGTAGAGCTAGTTCCTCAATTGCAGGCCGATTTCGCGCTCAACCAACCGCTGGCGCCCTTCGCGGTGGCGGCAATGGTTATCCCGGATCCGGAGTCGGACACCTACGCCGTCGACGTCATTTCGATTATCGAGGCGGTGCTCGAAGATCCGCGTCCACTTCTCATCGGTCAGCAGAAAAAGCTTCGCGGCGACGCCATCGCCGATCTCAAGGCCGACGGCCTCGACTACCACGAACGTATGGCGATCGTCGATGAAATCTCGTGGCACAAGCCTCTGAACGAAGAACTAGAAGCTGCCTTCGAAGCTTATGCCGAGTCCCACCCCTGGGCCAGGGGCACCGACGTCTCGCCCAAAGCCGTCGTCCGCGACATGGTCGAAAAGGGGATGAACTTTTCCGACCTCGTCTCGACTTACGGCGCCGCACGCGCCGAAGGCGTCGTCCTGCGCTACCTCACCGACGCCTACCGGACTATGCGCCAAACGATTCCGACGGCCAAGCGCACCGAGGAACTCGACGACATCATCAACTGGCTCGGAGAACTCATCCGGCAGGTCGACTCGAGTCTGCTGGACGAGTGGGAGGAATTGTCCGATCCTGATGCCGCCGATCGTCCGATTGATCACGAAAGGGCCTTCGGTGAGGATTCCAGCCGCCCCCTCACTGGCAACACCAGGGCATTCACACGGATGGTGCGCAGCGCGATGTTCCGCCGGGTCGAGCTTCTCGCGCGCGACGACATCAAGCGGCTCGAGGAGCTCGACGAAAACGTGAACGAACGCCCCGACTGGGACCGCGAGATCGATCCCTATTGGGACGAATACGACCAGATCGGCATCGGCCCAGACGCGCGCGGACCTCACTTGTTCACCGTCCGCACGTCACGAGACGACGTCGACGCGGACACGTGGCACGTGCGTCAGGTCCTCGATGATCCCGAAGGTGACCACGGCTGGGCCATCGAAGGTGTTGTTGATCTCATTGACTCCGACGCGGAGGGTGAAGTGAGGTTCGCGTCGCTTAGGCTGGTGGAAGGCTAGTTTCTAGCCGCGCTTCATTCTCACGTCTGGTTAGGGGTGCCCTCTTCACATGGGTCCGATTACATTGTTCCGGCGCTTTGCGCTCGCCGAGGTCGTCACGTGGACGCTGCTCATCGCAGGCATGATCCTCAAGTACGGTTTCGACCAACCATGGGCAACGTCGATCGGAGGCGGCATCCACGGCTTCGTGTTCCTCTGCTACGTGGTGGTCATCGTGTTCCTCGCGATCGATCAGAAGTGGAAGCCCGTCCACACCCTCGCCGGTCTCGTTTCGGCAGTCATCCCGTACGCGACGATCCCCTTCGAGCGGTGGGCTCTCAAGCAGCCGATCGTCACGGATCCGTGGCGCCTCCGCGAAGGCGGCGATACCCCGAAGTCCCCTCTGGAGAAGCTCGCTGCGGCGGTCATCGCCCGCCCGCTGACCGCCGCAGGCATCGCCCTCGTGGTCGTCATCATCGTGTTCATCCTGCTTCTCTTCGTCGGCCCGCCTGTCGGATAGCGATCTCGTCAGGCCGGTCGACCGGCCACCCTTTCAGGTAACGGAGACTAACCGTCTTCGCCGTTTCGTCGCCGGGCTCGTCGTTTCGGGGCACAATCGGCCTCATGGCACATCAGGGTCACGTCCATCCCGAGCAGATCGATCCTGCGTCCGTTCCCGTCACGGACGCCGCGACGATTCTCCTGCTTCGCGACTCGGAGCACGGGGTCGAGGTGTTCTCCATCCGGCGGGCGGCGTCAATGGTCTTCGCCGGCGGGGTCATCGCCTTTCCAGGCGGCGGGGTCGATCCTTCCGACTACGACCGGCTCCCCACGGCGGGCCCCGATGGCAGCGAATGGTCGAGCAAACTCGGGATCGAACCTGCCCGCGCGCAGGCTATCGTTTCCGCCGCGGTGCGCGAGTGTTTCGAAGAGACGGGAATGCTCCTCACGTCCCCCGCTCATTCCATCTCGTATGACGGCGGACCTGAGCGTTCCCCATGGGCCCCGTGGCGTTCCCGCGTCGATTCACACGAGATTTCGATGGGCGAGATGCTGCGCGCGAACGCGCTCCTCGCCGACACCGGCCGGCTCGTCGAGCTGTCCCGCTGGATCACGCCCGTCGGTCCGCCGCGCCGCTACGACACGTTTTTCTTCGGCATCGAGTTGTCGGCAGGCGATCCGCACGAGCCCGATGGCCACTGCGGCGAGTTCGACGATTCCGGCTGGTCACGCCCCAAGGACATGCTTGATGCGTTCGCGCGGTCGGAGGTCCACCTCCTCCCGCCGACGCTTGCGCATTTCGAGGAACTGGCTGCGGCCAAATCCGTTCGGGGTTATCTCTCCCGGGTCGCGACCATGGCGCTGGTAAATAACGACTTGCCAGGCCAAATACCTCGGACGCCGGGCCATTCGTAGCATTGTGGATTGGAAGCCACTTCGGTGATGGACGTAGAATTCGTTCGGATAAAGTGTGTTGAGCCAAATAGATCGTGAAGATTAGGGGACTTGCGTGCGTTCAAAGACGTCGACCGTGATGAAGATGGGTGTTGTCGCCCTCATCGTCCCCTTGGCCTCCGCGTGCGGCGGAAACGACGAGGAGCGGCTCGCCGCCCCGCCGGATGCAGTGATGCCTCAGTCCGCGAATTTCGCGGAACCGCATTCCGTTCCCGTCGGCAATGGCAGCCTGTCCCTGTTCGTTCAGCCGCTCCGGCTCGAGACTAACTCGGGCGGCAGCGAGCCGCAGGAAGTGCTCATCGCGGACGTCGGTGCCTCGGCAGAGTTTGGCCAGCCGTACCTCGATCCCGAGCAGTTCCACGCTTACGCCTCGGACGGCATGGAGTTCGAGCGCCTGGAGGATCCGGAGTCCTTCCTCGGTAATCCGCTTGAGCGCACCGACATCACCGAGCCGGGCGAAACCGTTGAAGGTTCCGTCGGCTTCATCGTGCCGCCCGGTTCTCGCATCGGCCGGCTCGACTTCTCCACCCCTGAATCGACGCTGTCGTACACGGTCGTCCTCCAGCCCGTGAACCCAGCCTCCGCCACAGCGGAAGCCACCGACGATTCAGCGTCGGGATAACCGCGAGTCTCTTGGTGCCCGAATCGCCACGAGAGTCCCCACCGGAGGCAATTCCCCTCGCGGCACATCCGTGCCGAAATCTCTGCAACTGGCATCCGACCCGAGGAACGAACGCCGGACTTGACGTCTACGCCTGTAGAGGATGCGGTTCCCAGTGGACGGTCGCTGAGCCCTGGACCCCAATCAACGCGGACGGTCGTATCCATCGGGACATCCTCGCTGCCCGCAAGGACGGCCACTGATCACGGCTAGCTCCGTACACCCCTTCGGTCTAGCGAACCCAACTCATGCCAGGACTTGACCAGCCACATCTCCACAAGCTCCGGCGCCGTTCTCGCCTCTTTCGCCCAATCGTGAATCGTTTCCTGGAATACGCTGAAATTGCGTGTCGTCAATGACTCACTCGCATCGAACTCGTGCCAACCGCAGCGGATAAGCATGTTGATCGCCGCAGGCTCGACAGGCACGACGCGTGGAGCTCTCCGTGCGACGGACAGCGCAGCGAGAAAGTGCGTGGACACTACGGGCCCAAGTCCCGGGACATTCTGGCCATCCTCAAGCCGCCCGAGCCACGTATCCGGATGCTGAAGTACCGCGAACGCGAGGTCGCGGTCCTCGATAAAGCTGGCCGACGCCGCGAGCGCGGACGGAACCTCGGCGCACAACCCCTCGCCGCTGTGCTCGCTATACCGATGGAAAACTCTCCGATTCCGGCGATGCGGGTGCCCGCTGGACCACGCCGCACATAGGTAGAGAAGCGTGAGGAGATGGCCGGCGTCATTCGACCGTTCTGCGTTACGTGCCCGTTCCATTGTCGCGGGCCCTTGCGCCCAGACGAACGGGCTATCGTCGACGTCGCCGTTGAATCGGGCATGGGTAAATATGTCGAGCCGACTGATCTCTGCGATCCCGGTATCGATGATCTCGCCGTCTGGCCCCCTACCCAATAACGTAACCGGGACCCCATGTTCCCAGAGTTTTAGGTTCCACCAATCGAGGTCGACCGTTGCGGCGTCTTCGTAGAGCGCCATGGGTAGTGGCTGCCGTCGGCACCATTCGACCATGGCGTACGGAGCGGGAATGGGCTCGAACCTACGGTGCGAACCTGTGCTGTGGCTGCTAAGAAATATCATGGCCCAAGCATTGCCCACGGGTCTGACATTTTGATTCGTCGCCGACGCGAAGGGGGCAGCCGACCGTCATGGTCGACTGCCCCCTTTGCTATTAGCGGACCAGCGAACGAGCTACTCGGCGAATGCCTCGATCGGAGGGCACGAGCACGAGAGGTTACGGTCGCCGTAGGCGCCGTCGATACGACGGGTGGCCGGCCACACCTTCGCTCGCCACGAGTGGCCGAGCGGGTAAGCGGCCTGCTTGCGGGTGTAAGGGTGGTCCCACTCGTCCTCGGTGACACATGCCGCGGTGTGCGGGGCGCCTCGAAGCGGGCTGGTCTCGGCCGTCCACTCTCCGCTGGAGATCTTGTCGATCTCCCCGCGGATCGATGCCAACGCCTCGATGAAGGCATCGAGCTCGGCGAGGTTCTCCGACTCGGTCGGCTCGACCATGAGGGTGTTGGGTACCGGGAAGCTCATCGTCGGCGCGTGGAAACCGTAGTCGGCGAGGCGCTTGGCGACGTCGTCGATGCTCACGCCCGTCTCCTTGATAAGCGGACGGAAGTCGAGGATGCACTCATGCGCGACCCATCCATTCTTTCCCGTGTAGAGGACGGGGAAGAACTCGGAGATGCGGCGCGCGAGATAGTTCGCATTGGCGATCGCGGTGAGCGTCGCCTGGCGCAGCCCGTCGGCGCCCATCATCCGAATGTAGGCCCACGTGATCGGGAGGATCGACGCGGAACCGAACGGCGCCGAGGAGACCGGCGCGCGGTCTTCCATCCCTTCCTCGTATGGGTGCCCCGGCAGGAACGGGGCAAGGTGCTCGGCGACCGCCACCGGCCCCACACCCGGTCCTCCTCCGCCGTGTGGAATGCAGAACGTCTTGTGCAGGTTGAGATGGGAGACGTCCCCGCCGAATCGGCCGGGCCGCGCGATTCCGACAAGTGCGTTGAGGTTCGCGCCGTCGATGTAGACCTGGCCTCCGGCGTCATGGACGGTTGCGCAGATCTCGTCGATCGCGTGCTCGTACACGCCGTGTGTCGACGGGTAGGTGATCATGATGCCGGCGATCTCTCCGGCGTGCTTGTCGATCTTGGCGCGCAGATCGTCGATGTCGATATCACCGGAGTCGAGACTGCCCACGACGACGACCTTGAGCCCGGCAAGAGCCGCAGATGCGGCGTTGGTGCCGTGAGCCGACGACGGGATGAGCATGATGCGGCGTTCGACTTCCCCGCGAGAACGGTGGTACTCGCGGATGGCCAGCAGGCCCGCGTATTCGCCCTGGGAGCCGGCGTTGGGCTGCAGGCTGACGGCGGAGTAACCGGTGATGTCGACGAGCCACTGTTCGACGTCGGAAATGAGCTCGCGGATGCCGACCGTCTGCTCCTTCGGGGCGAACGGGTGCAGGCGGCCGAACTCGGGCCAGGTGATCGCCTCCATCTCCGTGGCTGCGTTGAGCTTCATCGTGCACGAGCCCAGCGGGATCATCGTGCGGTCGAGCGCCATGTCCTTGTCCGAGAGCGCGCGCAAGTAGCGCATCATCGCGGTCTCGGTGTGGTAGTCGGTGAACGCCGGGTGGTCCATGTACCCGGTGGTGCGATCGCCGTACTCGGGATCGACATCGACGGTCGGCGTTGCGGAAGCACCGAAGGCTTCTACAACGGTAGCGAGGTGGGCGTCCGTCGTCGTCTCGTCGGTAGAGAGGACCACCTCGTCCTGTCCACGCTGCCAGAGGTTGATGCCGCGCTCACGCGCAGCGTTGACTACGGCCTCGGCGCGGCCCGGGACGCGTGCGAGAACTGTGTCGAAGAAGTCGTCGTGGACGACTTCGACTCCCCCATCCTTGAGCGCAGCGGCCAGCGACGCCGCACGTGCGTGCACGTCGCGGGCGATCCCGCGGAGCCCCTCGGGGCCGTGGTACGAGGCGTACATCGCGGCCATCACCGCGAGGAGCACCTGCGCGGTGCAGATGTTCGACGTCGCCTTGTCACGGCGGATGTGCTGCTCGCGCGTCTGCAGCGCCAGGCGGTACCCTACATGCCCGTCTGCGTCGTTCGACACGCCCACGAGGCGGCCGGGCAGTTGACGGGCGTCCTTTTCGCGGCAGGACATGAAGCCGGCGTGCGGGCCGCCGAAGCCCATCGGCACACCGAAACGCTGAGCGGAACCGAAGCACACGTCGGCGCCGAGATCGCCGGCCGGTGTGAGGACCGATGCTGCGAGAAGGTCCACCCCGGCGGCGACGAGTACTTCGCGCTCGTGGCAGGAGTCGATGAGCTTTTTCACGGCTTCCGGCGGGGCGACGCGGCCTGACGCGCCTGGCGTCTGGATCATCGCGCCGAAGAAGTCGCCCTCGGGCAGACCGTCGTCGATGAGATTCGCTTCGACGACCTCGAAATCGAGCGCCTCGGCGCGCGTGCGGATGATCGCCGCGGTCTGGCCGAAGAGATCGGAGTCGATGGCGACCCGATTGGATTTATTCTTCCGATTGATCCGACCGATCATCGTCATCGCCTCGGCTGCCGCGGTGCCCTCGTCGAGCATCGAGGAACCAGCCATTTCGAGGCCGGTGAGTTCGGCGACCATGGTCTGGAAATTGATGAGCGCTTCGAGGCGCCCCTGCGAAATTTCGGGCTGGTACGGGGTATATCCCGTGTACCAGGCGGGATTCTCGAGCACGTTGCGCAGGATCACCGACGGGGTGATCGTGTCGTAGTAGCCCTGTCCGATCATCGACACGGCGACGGTGTTCTTGTCGGCGAGGGCACGCAATTCGGCGATGGCCTCCGACTCGGACACCGGCTCGGGGAGAGCATCGATGCCTGCCGCAAGGCCTTCGCTATCGACCTCGTCGACGATCACCGCGGGGAACGCAGAATCTGCGAGCTCGGTAAGCGACTCGACGCCGATGGTCTTGAGAATGCGATCCATCTCGCTCGCGTCAGGGCCGATGTGGCGACGAAGGAAATCGCTGGAGTGGCTGTTTGGCGTCGACGTCAAAGGAAGCTCCTCGGGGAGTGTCGGGGTGGGCGCAGGGTGCACCCATTGGGCCGAACCGCTCGGCGCGGCGGGCTACTACTGCGTGGTCGTGCCCCTCTCCCTCTGTCCCTACCGGTGCGGAACGCACCGGCGCCTGAGAGATTCACCGGCCTTGCGCGGCTTTCCCCGTTGGCGGGCGACCGGGGCCGCCACTCTCCAGAGACGCATGCGACGCCGTTTCGGTCCGTGGTGCCTGAGAGTTTCCCGGAGAGGAGTTGCTCCTTCGGCGCCTGATCGCGAGCAGGATCAGATCTCTCCCGAACGGCTATGCGTGCACATGAGCTTACGTTGGTGGACGTGGGGCGATCAAACACCACCGGCCTACCCCTCGGACCGGAAGATAATCAAAACGCCCGCCCCTTAGCGCGATGGCCGGTGGGACGGGCGTAATAGAGTCTCGTCGAGTTCGGATCTAACCCGTACGGCGCTGACGGGCGCGGCGGCGCGAGGCGAGCTCGTCCTCGACTGCCGGGCTTTCCTCTTCGAGATCTTCGATGCGAACGGCGGGCAGCTCGGCGATCGTCCCGGTCAGGTCACGCATCGCACCTGCGATTCCGATACCGAACACGCCCTGGCCACCGTTCAGAATGTCGATAACCTCGGACTGGTCGGTGCACTCGAAGATCGTCTTGCCATCGGAAACGAGCATGATATTCGATAGATCTTCGACGCCGCGAGAGCGGATCTGGTCCACGGCGCGGCGGATATTCTGGAGAGAGATGCCCGTATCCAGCAGGCCTTTCACGATCTTGAGGACCAAAAGGTCTTTGAAGGAATAAAGGCGCTGCGAACCAGAGCCGTGGGCGTTTCGGATGGACGGCTTGACCAGATCGGTGCGCGCCCAGTAGTCGAGCTGGCGGTAGGTGATCCCTGCAACTTGGAGCGCCGTGGGAACGCGATAGCCCATGGTCTCGTCCGGGATAACATCGTCGGGAAAGAGGCCCGGCTCGACATCATTGAGACTGCCCTGCACGGGGCCGGCAGCGTTCGTCGCAGGAGCAACGGTCTCGAGGCTCAGTTCGGTCTGGGTGTCTCCCCCATGGGCAGCCGTACCCCGAGTTTTATCGACCACGTCGCTCCCTTTCTGCCTGACTATCGTCTACCCGAGTCCCCACACGGGATTCGGTGCAATTTCAGAAATACATCTGTGAAATTTCACAGGCGTTGTTTGCATTCAATACGCTATGACCGTTTGCCTGGACAATCAATAGGACACGCGGAATCCCTAAACCTAAAGTTGAGGTTTAGACCGCTGCCCGAACAGCGCATTGGTAATGGTGTGACGATAGTGACTTAACATCTGCGCAGGTCGAAAGACATTCGGGGCTAGCCGATCCCAAACTCGACCGCTGCAGGGTTATTCATCCTTGAAGTCTTCCGGGGAGACATGGTCGAGAAACTCGCGGAAAGCCTCGACATCGACTTCTCCCTCGTCGTCGAGGTTGATCGCAACATCGTCCACGACCGCCGGGGCCGCGAAAATCGGGGCGTCCGCGCGCAGCGCGATCGCGATTGCGTCCGACGGCCGCGCCGACACCCGCGCGTTCGAACCTATGACCAGGTCGGAATAGAAGGTGCCGCGGTCGACGCTGGTAATCTCCACTCGCTCGAGGGTATGGCCTAGCGCGGTGATGAGCTCAAGATGTAGATCGTGCGACATAGGCCGCTCGGGAACGACTCCCTGCTGGTGCATCGAAATGGCCGCCGCTTCGGATGCGCCGATCCAAATGGGAAGGACGCGGTTCCCGGTAACTTCGCGAAGAATGAGAACGGGTGCGTAATCAGGTTCTTCGAATCGAACGCCTACGACTCGGAGTTCGATCTGTTCTTCGGCCACCGCTGCCCCCTAGTTCTCGGTCTTTTCAATCTCGTGGTGTGCGACAAGCTCAGCGATCGAGCTCGCGGCGCACCTTCACCGTCACCAATGTTGATTGGAGCGTCACCGACAACGCTGCAATCTCCCGTGCAAGCTCGGCGGCACGGTCCCGTGCATCCGGATCTTTTCTGCCGGCGACCGGGCCCGCAAGCGAAGCGATAACGTCGGCCTGGCGCGTGGCCGCAGTACGGAATGCGCGCAAGTGCCGCAATTCCACACCGTGCTCGCCAAGCTCTTTGGCGGTCTTGGCAATAATTACCGATTCGGCTTCGAAGTAACCGCCTCGACCCGGTTCGATCAACCCAGCGGAGTGAAGCTCCTTGACGAGTTCGACGGACACGTCTGCCTGGGTTGCCACCATTTCCGTAGACAGGCGTGTGGCCTGCGACGGGCGGAAGTCCTTCGGTTCCGCTCCGGGGAGTCCTTCCGGCCTACGGCCGAGCGGCATCGCCGCAGCGGTGCCATCGGCAACCCCCGCATCAAGCTCTTCAAGCTCAGCACGGATCACCTTGAGCGGTAGATACCGGTCGCGCTGAGCCGCAAGAATGAAGCGAAGCCGATCGATGTCGGTTTCGGCGAAACGCCGGTAGCCGCTCGCTGTTCGTTCCGGTGTGACCAGACCCTCGTTCTCCAGGAAGCGAACTTTGGAGATGGTTACGTCTGGAAACTCGGGACGCAAAAGGTCGATGACCTGACCAATCGACGATGTCGTGGGCCGGCCATCGACCTGCTTTCGCTGTGCCTGAGGGGTCACTGACCGCCGACGCCGGTGAGGAACACCAGACGGAACTTACCGATCTGGACTTCGTCCCCATTGGACAGCGTCGCACTGTCCACCGGTTCCCGATTGACGTAGGTGCCGTTCAACGAACCGACATCCACCACGGTGAACGACTGACCTTCCTGACGGAACTCCGCATGCCGGCGAGAAACCGTGACGTCATCGAGGAAGATGTCGCTATCCGGGTGACGCCCCGCCGAAGTGGTCTCCTGATCAAGGAGAAAGCGGGAGCCGGCATTAGGGCCACGCTTTACTACCAGCAGGGCCTGTCCCTCGGGCAAGCCCTCGACACCGGTCAGCGAAGCTTCCTGGCCCTGGCTGTCCGACTCGTTGAGCAGCTCGGCGCGAAACACCGAGGTGGTCTCGGCCGTCGCCTCGGGGAAGTTCTTGTTTTCACTCACTACCGTCTTCTCCCTAACTCGAAAGGTAGGACCATGTGGTCTCTACGGTTTTCGACTATCCCTTGTCATTCTATCCGTAAAAAGTATCCGTAGTATGCTCCCCGGCTTCACTGGGGCATCAAATTCTTTTCTCGGATGCTTTCCGATCGATGCGATTCGCGAACGAACCGATTGGGGCTGCGCCTCGCCGCCCCGGCGACCTCGAAGTTCGGTGCCTATTCGGCGGTGACCTTCTTGTAGGCCTCTGCGTCGAGAGTCTCCTCGAGTTGCGCCTGCAGATCCTCTTCGTCGGCGATCTCGAGGACGACGATCCAACCTTCACCGAACGCATCGTTGTTGATCAGTTCCGGGCTCGATTCGAGTTCACTATTGACCTCGACGACGTTCCCTGTGAGCGGGGCAAAAAGATCCGACACACTCTTCGGGGACTCGACCTCGCCGAACGGCTCGCCCGACTGGGTCTCGGACCCAACCTCTGGTAGCTGGACATAGACGATATCGCCGAGCTTTTCCTGGGCGTACTCCGTAATTCCCACGCGTACGCGAGTGGACGAGATCTGCTCGATCCACTCGTGCTCCTCGGTATAGCGGAGCTGGTCAGGAACGTTCTGGTCACTCATTGTGCACCTTTCGCGTCAATCTCTTCCGCCCGCCCCGCGCAGCGCGGGTTGAGGCATGCCCAAAAGCCTACACACCCCCACATCGGCCGTCGCACCGCATTCGCCAATCGACAACGGCGGGAGATTATTTCAGCTGCTCATCAACTATTTTAAGGGGTACGGCAGGTGTGAGTCTCGCGATCTGCACCGCTCGTCCCAGATACACCAATCCCGACCACAGATACAGGCCCACTCCCCAATAGAGTGCCGCCTCCCCCAACAGACGGAACGGATCGTCAAACCACACATTTGCCGCTGCGGCAAGCAGAAGTGGAAACGACCACATCAATGCGAAAGACGCCGCTTTCCCGAGATAGATCACCTCGGGCACGATCCCTCTACGTCGGTACACCACGAGGGAAACCACAAGCGTCGCATCCCGCACAAGCAATACGAATACCACCCACCACGGAACATGCCCCGCGAAGGCGAACACGAGCGGGACGACGGTAATGAGAATCCGGTCCGCGATCGGATCGAGTTTCGCGCCGAGCTTCGAGCGCATATCGAACAATCGCGCTATCTTGCCATCGAGCCAGTCGGACGCGCCGAGTACCGCGAGCAGGATCAGCGCCAGCCCCGGCCTGTCCCACACGGCGACGCTCACCGCGAACACGGGGATCAGGGCGATGCGACCCATCGAGATGATGTTCGGTGGCGTCCAGATGCGGTCGCTGACCTGCCCAGGCCCGTGGGGTGGCTCCTCCGATGCGCCGGGCACCCCCGGCGGTACCGCCGCCGACAGGTGGCCGCCCCGTGGTTCCGGGATGTCGACGCCGAGCACACGCCCCGATCCCGAGCGCCAATCCTTGAGTTCCAGACGTTCGCCTTGGGCGAACCGGTCTCGGCCCCGGGGCGCGGACGAGTCCCGCGGCGGCTGTGGTGGCGTCGACGTCATCGGTCTTTTCGGCCTACTTAGCGGAAGGTTCCCATGATGCCGGAGAAAACATTGCCGCCGGCGGCCATCGGATTGTCATGAACCATGTACGTCCACGTTGACGTCGGCCGGGCCTTGCCCTCGGCCTCGAGGTCGGCTCCTTCTGGAGTGAACTCGACGCCGGCGAGGGTGATCCTGGCTTCGTCGACTGCGCGGTTGGCGATGTGCTTGAAGCCCGCAATCGCGATGCGGTGGAATTCGTCGAGAGGATTCTGGCGGCCAAGCGCGCGAAGGTGGATCGACTCGCGTACGTCGTTCATCTCCTCGAGGTGCTGCGCCCACTCTTGGTCGAGGTGCCACAGCATGACCTCTCGGCAGCCCTGCACCGTGGCCTCGTGGCCGACCTTCGCCTCGAGTTCCGCCACGCGCTCGTTCTCGTGCTCGGACATCTCCTCATAAGGGCGCTCGGTGAGTAGGAGTTCCTGACGGCGGTCGGCGATGATGTTGCGCTGCTCGGCGAGCAGGCGGGAATAGCGCCACGTGTTCGCGTGGATTTCCAGCATCTGTCCGTCGGTGACTCGCTGCGCATGGTCAACGAGGTGCCGTGCCTTGTCGCCGCGCATCTCGCCGGTGAGCTTGTCGTGCGCCGTGGGAATCTTGTGCGGTTCGATGGCCGAGGTGACGACGTCGTCATCCATTGATGCAAAGAACAGGCTCTTGCCCGGATCGCCCTGGCGTCCGGCGCGCCCGCGCAGCTGGTTATCGAGCCGCTCGGTCTTGTGGCGCCCCGTACCGATGACGAATAGGCCGCCGAGTTCGGCGACCTCGTCATGGCGGGATTCGTCCGAGCCGCCGAGCTTGATGTCCGTGCCGCGACCGGCCATCTGCGTCGACACGGTCACGTGCCCGACGTTGCCGGCCTCGGCGATGATCTCGGCTTCTTCGGCGTCATTCTTGGCGTTGAGCACCGTGGCTTCGAGACCGTGCTCGGCCAGGGACGCAGCGAGTTGTTCGGATTCGGCGACGTCCTGCGTGCCGATGAGGATCGGCTGGCCGGTCTCGTGGATTTCGCGGATTTTTTGTACGACGGCGGCGTTCTTGTGCTCCACGTCGATGAAGACCTCGTCCGGCTCGTCGATACGGATGTTCGGTCGGTTCTGCTCGATGACCGACACGCCGAGCGAGTAGAACTCCTTGAGTTGGTTCCCTGCGGCGAGAGCGGTGCCCGTCATCCCCGACACCCGTGAATAGCGACCGATGAGAGCTTGGACAGTCATCGAGTCGAGGATCTTGCCCGCTTCGGAGATCGCGACGCCTTCCTTCACCTCGACCGCCGCCTGGAGGCCGTCCGGCCAGCGCTGCAGCTCGGCGACGCGCCCGCGAGAGGCGTTGATGAGCTGCACCCTTCCATCGCGCACGATGTAGTCGACGTCCTTGCGCAACAGGAAGTTCGCGTGCAGCGCGACGTTGACCTGAACCAGCGTAGAACCGACGTGTTCGGTCGAGTAGATGTCGTCGATGTGGAGCTCGTTCTCGATCGCCCGGGCTCCGTCCTCGGTGAGGAAAATGTTGCGCCGTTCGGAGTCGGTCTCGTAGTGGCGGCCCGCACGCAGCCGCCGCACAGCCGCGAAAACCTCAGTGGTGGGAGCCTCGGCGGAGGTCGAACCGGCGAGCACGAGCGGAACGAGGGCCTCGTCGACGAGCACCGAGTCGGCCTCGTCGACGATGACGATGTCGGTGACCGGGCGCAGCAGATTGTCAGGATGGGTGACCATCTGCTCGCGCAGGATGTCGAAGCCGATCTCGGATACGGAACCGTATGTGATGTCGCACGCGTACGCGGTCTTGCGCTCCTCGCGTGTCGAGGTCTCGGTGACATATCCGACGGACAGCCCGAGAGCCTCGAGCAGCGGGCCCATCCACTCGGCGTCGCGGCGCGCAAGGTAGTCGTTGACCGACATCAGGTGCACGTGGTGCCCCTGAAGCGCGTAGCCGGCAGCGGCGATGGCGCCGGAAAGAGTCTTGCCTTCGCCAGTGGCCATCTCCACGACATCGCCCGCGAACATGCGCAGCGCGCCTTGCAGCTGGACGTCGAATGGGCGCAAGCCGACAGAGCGCTCCGCAGCCTCCCTGGCCAGGGCCAGGAACTTGGCGGCATCCGGAGCGGGATCGCCGTGGAGGTCGAGCGCGTGCGCGGCGTCGGCGAACTCGCTCGTGTCCAGCCCAGCAGCCCAAGAGTCGAATTCCGCGGAGGCGTCGATGGCCCCCTTGGCCTTCTTCGTGTCTCGCTCCTGCGAGGCGCCGAGAAGCTTCCAGAAGCCGCTAGTCAATCCCACGTTAAATAACTCCCGCTGTTGTTCGCATGTACTTCCCGGCCAGTCTATGCACCCGCGGCCGGTTCGCGGCGCTACCGGGCGGCGCCGGAACCTTGTTCGCCGTGATCGGCGTTCGGATCGGACCCGCCTGGACCGCCAGGACGACGCATCGCCTCCCGCAGTCGGCGCATCGTGTCGATGGAGACCTGGCGCTGACCGGCCGATCCCAGCAGCGAGTCCGCCGCCGAGTCGATGCGGTGTCGCGTGGCCATTCCCGGTCCGAGCCCGCCGGGAGCCACCGATTCCCCTCCACGAGGCGGATTAGCCGGGAAGCCGGGGATCTGGGTCGAACGCGGGACCGCGGCTCGGCGCTGTTCGAGTTCTTCCGACGCCAGCTTCTCGGCGAGCTCGACGAGTTCGCGGAACGCTGCGACGCGATCGACGATCTCCTCCCACACCTCGTCGAACGACGGGCCAAGCCCCGTCTCGGAGGAAAAGCCGTTGCCGTCGCTGCGTGCGGCGGGTGGGAGGGCGTTCGCTGCCCGGCGCAGCTGGATCACATCGCCTGCGATCTCGGAGAGCTCCTGTTCGGAATTGAACTGCAACCGCAATTCGTCCGTCGACAACCCTCCATGGTGGTACGCCAGTAGCAGGCGGTCATAGAGCATTCCGGCCTCGAGCAGAATGGCGGTGAACATCTCCGGCAGCGCCACCGTGCGCACCTTGTCCCCGACGGTCTCTCCCCCATGTCCGCCCTGCCGAGCCTCGCGGCGCGATTGGCCTGCACCGGTTGCGGAACCGTACCGACCCGGAGGATTCGTACCTCCGACGTCATACCCGGATCCCGTCCCCGGGCGGCGCGCACCCGCGCCCGCGTCGGGCACCGAACCATCGGGGCGGCGTGGACCGGTCAAGATGTTGTCGATCTGGTCGAGCCCGACATCGCGGAGCCAATTGCGCGCGCCCTGGATCGTGTTGGGCAACGGCGGCGTGGCGCGGACGGTGGGCGTCAGCGTGAGCGCGTCGAAGAGCTCGCCGCGCTGGTCCGGGTCCAGGTAGATGCCCTGGCGGCGGGCAGTGCGGATATCGCGGCCGCGGCTGGCGAAATATCCACCCCCGGCGACGAACGTATTGCGCTGCGACTGTAACCGGCGACGGTATTCGGAGGCCACGGCGCGCGAAGTCCACCGCACCATCGCGGGCTGGGGCCGCTCAGCGGCGTCTATGGCCGCCTGTGTCTGCACGGCGAGCGTGCGAAGCTGGTGGTAGCCGCCGTTCCCGGGGAAGCCGAGACCGTTGCGAATGCGCTGCACGGCAATGCGGCCCACGGGCGGCGAGACCTGACCGCTGGCGATGAGTACCGCGGCGGGGTCGGAGAGCTCGCGCACGCCATCCAGCTCGCGCCCGGCGCACAAGGCCTCTACGTCCGCGACGACCCGGTCGCGCGACGAGCGCGTATTTCCGTTCTCGGCCGTGCCCTCTGGCTCTTTCGCCACCGCTCGCTCACCCTCTTCCGTCCGGCGGCTCGCTACGTACTAGCTGCCGCTCACCAGGTTACGTGCTGACTGGTGTCGTTCGCCGCGCCGCACGTTCGAGGTGCGCCTCCTTCTCGGTCCGCCACGCGCGGCGAGGGTCGCTGCGAAGAGCAGCCCATAGAACACGGCCATGCCGGCGCTCGTGGGCGCGTCGACGACATAGGCAATGCCGAACCCGGCGACGGCACCGACGCCGGCCACGGCGAGGGCGATCGCGATCATCGCCGGGAGCCGGTCGGCCACGAGTCGCGCTGTCGCGGCGGGCACAACGACGAGCGCGACCACGAGGATCGCGCCTGCGGCGTTGAATGCGCCGGTCACCGTCACGGCGACACAGAACATCAGCGCCAGCCCGACACGCTGGGGCGCGAGACCCGCCACGCGAGCGAACTCCGGGTCGAACGTGGCCGCGACCAGCCGCCTGTACATCACGCCTATGACAACGGAGTTGAGCGCGAGAAGGGCGAGCATCACATACAGGTACTTGGGCCCGATCTCCAGGCCCGCGACCTCGAGTTGTTCGAAGGCGACGAGGTTGAGGTCTCCGACGAGCACGGCGTGGGTGTCGAGATGAATATCACCGAACGAGGCCGAGACCATGAGCACGCCTGCGGAAAATAGCGCCGGGAAGACAAGGCCCTGCGGGGCGTCCCCGGTGATGAGTCCCGTGCGTGCGATCGCCTCGGTGCCGAGCACAACGAGGAGGCCGGCCAGCGCGGCACCGACCACAAGCGCCGGGGACTGCATGTCCCCTGTGAGGGCGAAACCGACGACTATGCCCGGCAAGATCGCGTGCGAGATCGCGTCGACGAGCATCGCCTGGCCTCGCACGACCACGAACACCCCGGGCAAAGCGCACGCCATTGCAGTGACGACGGCGAGCAGGAGCACCCCGATGGCGAAGCTCATTTCTCGCCTCCCTCTGCTCCCGCGAGCACTTCGGCGCGAAGCTGCCGGCGCAGCCGCGCCCGGCGGGTGGCGAGGGCGAAGATGCTGCGTCCCGGCGCAAACGCCACGGAGAACACGAACGCGACGAAGAGCACGATCACCACCACCGGGCCTGTCGGCAGACCGCCGAGGGCGATGGACAGGTATGCCCCCAAAGCGCTCGCGCCCGCCCCGACCGCTCCGGCGAGCGCGACCATCGGGCCGAGCCGGTGCGTCCATTGGCGCGCGATCGCCGGAGGGGTGACGACGAACGCCACCATCAGCACGAGGCCGACAGCCTTGACGCCGTTGACCGTCGCGATCGCGACCGCACCGAACATCGCGGCGTCGATGAGCCGCGGCGGGATCCCTGCGACCTCGGCGGCGACCGGGTCGAACGTGCGGAGGGCGAATTGCTTCCAAAGCCCGGTCATGACGGCGAGCGCCACCGCGCCCGTGGCCGCGCTCATCCACACGTCCCCCGATGTGAGCACGGAGGCGTTGCCGAACAGGTAGTCCTGCACCCCGCCCTTTCCCGCATAGTCTCCGTCGGAGATCACCCTCATCAGGAGCATGCCGAAGCCGAAGAATGTGACCAGGACGACGGCCATCGCGGTGTCGTGGCCTATCGGAGCCTTGGCGGCAACCGCATTCGACAGCAACGAGGCCGCTACACCCGTAACGATCGCTCCGATGAGCAGTCCCAGCATCGACCGGCCGTCGGAGCCGAATACGGCTGAGGCGATGAGGAATGCCGCGAGCACTCCCGGCAGGGCCGAATGGGACACGACGTCGGAGATGAGCGCCTGCTTGCGCAGGTAGGCGAAACAGCCCAGCGCACCGGCCGTCATACCGATGAATACCGTCCCCAGGAGAACGGTGCGGTAGGTGTGATCGGCGAGGAACTCGGTGGGCGCCAGCGCAAGGGCGGACGTGTCCATCAGGCGGCCCCGAAGAGCGCGCGTTCATCGAGGCTCATCTCGAAGGTCTCTCCGATTGCGTCGGTGGTATAGGTGCTCTCCACCGGTCCGCTCGCGACTACCTTGCGATTGAGAAGGGTGACCTGATCGCAGTATTCGCGCACCGAACCTAGATCGTGGTGGACGAACACGATGGTTTCGCCCTGAGAGCGCAGGTCTGCGAAAACACGAGCGATGGCTGCCTGGCTCTTGGCGTCGATCCCCTGGAAGGGCTCGTCGAGAATGTAAAGATCCGGGGAGGACACCAGTGCCCGGGCGAGGAATACGCGCTGGCGCTGGCCGCCGGAGAGCTGCCCGAATTGGCGTCCCGCGAAGTCGGACATTCCCACCATTGCCAACGCGTCCATCGTGCTCTTCTTTTGTTGAGCGCCGGGGCGACGCAGCCAGCCCAGCTGGGCGTACGTTCCCATCTGCACCACGTCGAAAACGCTCGCCGGGAAATCCCAATCGACTCCGGAAGATTGGGGCATGTATCCGACGCGCGAACGCACGCGCGCGAGTTTGTGGCCAAAGAACTCGGTGCGACCGGTCAGCGGAGGCTGGAGTCCTAGCATCGCCTTGAGGAGGGTCGACTTTCCGGCGCCATTGGGACCGACGACGCCCATGACGACCCCGGCGGGGACGTCGAAGGTTGCCCGCTGGAGCACGGCGGTGTCCTTGTAGGCCACCGACAGGTTCTCCACCCGGCATGCCAACGCTTGCTTTGCGGACATCTACTCCCCTGCCGTCTTCTCTTCGTGTGTGTGTCTCATCGCCTCGGCCATGGCTTCGACGTTGTGCCTGTACGCGCCGGTATAGGTACTCATCTCGGCCTCTGTCCCGAGCGAATCGGCATACAGTGCCTCGGGTGAGATCGACACGGTTCGGCCTCGCGCCAGCACTGCTTCGCGGAGGCTGGAGATCGCCTGCGGATTGGACTGGTTGTCGAGGAAGATCGTGCGAATGCGTTCGTCCACGATCATGTCGGCGAGACCGCTGAGTTGATTCGCGCTCACCTGCGCATCTGCGGCGATAAAATCCGTGGCGTGGACATCGATATCGAGGTCGCGTCCCAGATATCCGAACGCGTCATGGCCGGTGACGACCACCCGGTCCTCCACGGGAATCCCGGAAACATCGTCCTGTGCCTGTCGCTCGACATCATCGATCTGCCGAATGTATTCGCGAGCGTTGGACTCGTACTCTTCCGCCTTCTCCGGGCGCAGCTCGGCCAATCTATCGGCGATCGGCTCAATGGCCTGTCGCCACAGAGACGGACTGTTCCAGATGTGCGGATCGTAGGTGGCAGTGGCGTTGTCCCGGTCGACCCCGCCCGCCCCGGACGCGGGATCTACCGTGTTGGCGATGAGTTCGTCCCGCCCGATCGCATCGGCCACGGCCATCTGCTTATCGCCCAGGCCCTGGAGCTGGTCAATCATCTGGGCCTCGAGGTAGAGGCCGTTCCACAGCACAACATCCGAACCGAGCATCTCCTGGATTTGCTTGGTCGACGGCTGGTAGTGGTGCGGATCGCCACCAGGCCCGACGAGTGTCGTTACGTCCGCGTCCGGGGCTATGTTGCGAACCGCATCGGCGATGAATCCCGTGGTCGCAAAAACCTCGGGCCCTCCTGCGGAGCCGGATTCGTCCGCCCGGGCGAAGCCGAACACGCTGACGAGAACGGACAACACAAGAAGGCCCGCAAGAGTGATCTGCGCCGGACCAGGCGGTCTCCGCTCTCCACTCCTACTTGTGACCATGCCCGAAACTCTAACTTAGAGTCCTCAAACATTTCAATGTGCCCATCGGTGGGTTGATGTTTGAGTCAGATAAATGACGAAAGGACCCCATGTCGGGGCCCTTTTCGTCGTGCGTTGCTCTTATGTCATACGAGCCGCCGGGCGGCATCGATAAATCGTCGATACGTGTCCGGCAGTGCTCGTGGCAGCGAATCCAGCGAGAAGAAACGGACGTCGTCGTGCTCGTGGCTTGGCGTCGTCTCCGCTGCGTTATCGATGCGGCATCCGAAGCACACCAAGGTGATCTGCTTGTCCGGTATCGGCCAGAAAAGTTCGGCATCAACGATGGTCGGAGGTTCGGTCAATGAAACGCCGGTTTCCTCTCTCACCTCGCGCAGGACCACGTCTACCAAAGTGCGGTCCTGCGGAGAGGGTCTTCCGCCGGGCAGTTCCCACTCTCCACGCGGGTTGTGGCAAAGCAATACCTGTCCCCGGGCAAGGATGACCACCTTGGCCGAGCTAGGTGCCTCGTAATAGCCGGAGTCCGGATCGATCAAGGGATCAGAACCAATTCCTAAATGACGCCGAACGCCAGCATCGCCTCGGCGACCTGGGTAAATCCGCCGATATTGGCACCGACGACGTAATTACCCGGAGATCCGTACTGGTCTGCGGTCTTGATGCACCGCTTGTGGATGTCCCGCATGATCTGCTGAAGACGCTCTTCGGTGTACTCGAACGACCAGGAATCTCGCGAGGCGTTCTGCTGCATTTCCAGTGCCGAGGTGGCGACGCCACCGGCGTTTACCGCCTTGCCGGGGCCGTAAAGAAGGTCAGCGTCCTGGAAAATTTTGATGGCCTCCGGAGTGCTGGGCATGTTGGCACCCTCGGCAACGAGGGAACAGCCGTTCTTTACGAGTGAGACGGCCTGATCTTCATCGATCTCGTTCTGGGTTGCACATGGGAGCGCGATGTCGCACTCGACGTCCCAGATGGATCCGCCCGACACATAGGACGCAGACTTGTGCGTTTGCAAGTAGTCCTTGATGCGGTCGCGGCGGACCTCTTTGATCTCCTTGACCAGATCAAGGTCGAGCCCATTTTCGTCGACGACGTAACCAGCGGAGTCCGAGCATGCGATCACCGTGCCGCCGAGTTCGTGGACCTTGTCGATCGCATAAATTGCGACGTTTCCGGAGCCGGAAACCACGACCTTCTTGCCTTCAAAGCTCTGGTTCTTCGTCTTGAGCATTTCGTCGGCGAAGAACACCGTGCCGTAGCCGGTCGCCTCGGTGCGCACCAGCGAGCCGCCCCAACCTAGTCCTTTACCAGTGAGGACACCGGACTCGTAACGGTTGGTCAGGCGCTTGTACTGACCAAAGAGGAAGCCCACCTCGCGGAGGCCCACGCCGATATCGCCTGCGGGCACATCGGTGTATTCGCCGATGTGCCGGTGAAGCTCGGACATGAACGATTGGCAAAAGCGCATGATTTCGCCATCCGAGCGGCCGCGCGGGTTGAAGTCGGAGCCGCCCTTGCCGCCGCCGATCGGGAGACCCGTCAGAGCGTTCTTGAAAATCTGCTCGAAGCCGAGAAACTTGACGATTCCCAGGTACACGGACGGATGGAAGCGAAGCCCGCCCTTATACGGTCCGAGCGCCGAGTTGAATTCGACTCGGAAGCCGCGATTGACGCGGACATTGCCGTCGTCGTCGACCCACGGGACACGAAAGATGATCTGCCGCTCTGGTTCACACATTCGCTCGATGATCGATGCTTCGGTGTATTCGGGATGCTTGGCCACTACCGGCGCCAGAGATTCGAGAACTTCGCGAACGGCCTGATGGAACTCGCGCTCCCCCGGGTTGCGACGAACGACCTCGTCATAGACATCGATCAAATGCGAATCAACCTTGGACATGAACCCTCTTTCATCCTTCGGCAAGCAGCGGGCACGTTCGCCCAAACCGCCAATAGGCCATTTATGCCGCGGCACGCCTTCACGTACTTCTTCTGCGCCGCGCCCGCGGGAATCAGACTCCTATTTTAGTGTTCTACGTAACAGGACCAGAGAACATCTTATAGAACAAGCATCCTTTTTGATATGACCCCCGCAATTGTTCGAGGCGGATTGGGCGAGCCAGCCCCTATCGGCTAAGGTTGTCTCGTCGCCAACGCGATGGACGGGCTGTGGCGCAGCTTGGTAGCGCACTTGACTGGGGGTCAAGGGGTCGTGGGTTCGAATCCCGCCAGCCCGACAACGAAATCATCATGAATCGAACGGCTCCGGATTCTCCGGGGCCGTTTTTCTTGTCGTAACCAGTGCAAACCCGGGGCTAAGGGACAAAATGTGTGTCTGGCTCGGGCGTGTCGTTAGTGGATCCATCCTTTTTGGATGCCTTGGGAGTTGGACCATTCGATAGCGTTGTCGTAGAGGGCTGGTCGTCCGGTTTCGTGGTCGGCGAGGTTCTCGTTGTGGGTGAGGGCTTGTGCTTTGGCGAGTGCGTTCTTGCCCCACTGTTGGCCTCTGGCGATCTGTAGCGGGTCGTCAGGGGCTTCGGTTTTGAGATAGAGCCACCATTCGCACATCAGGCGTTGGTGTTCGGCGGCTTGTCCGCGGTGGGCGAAGGCGTGGACTTTGATCCCGGCATTGATGCCGCCCTCGAGAGTGTTCGTGGTTGCTGTGATGAGTTCGGGGGCTATCGCGCCCGGTGGCGGGTCGAGATAGCGAAATAACAGTTTGTGTCTGTGCAGGTAGAGCAGGCTGTTATACGCTTTCCGGGTTCGGTCGTGGGTGAAGGTCCACGCGCCGGTCTTACCTGGAGGTGGCGGGGTCTTTTCGTTGAGCCAGTGTTTGTAGATCCGTCCGAAGTCGTTGAGGTGGACGATCCATTCGGTGGCCTGTTCCACGGTCGTGATGCGGGTCAGTTGCAGGGCAAGTTGGTAGATCGCTCGACCGGCGTCGGTTCGTGGCCTGCTGGTGGTGTGGCGGCGGACGTTGCGTTGGGCATGGACCAGGCAGCGTTGCACGATCGTGCGAGGCCATTGCTTGGCGATCGCGGTGGCAGCGCCTTGGCCGCCGTCGATGACGACCATCAGTGGTGGGGCCATATGTTCGAGCAAGGTGCGGTAGGCCTGGATATTTTCACGGCGGGCCCAGTGCCAGGCCACAACGTGTGTGCGGGTCGCGGCCACCAGCAGGCACCCGGCTGCGGTATAGGTTCCGTCGATAAATAGCTGGTCATAGACGCGGAAACGGTCGGCGGGGACCGGGACTTGGACGTACCAGAACGTGTGGAAATAGCGATTGAGGGTGCGCCTGGAAATTCCGTGGTCGGCCGCAACCTGGTCGAGAGAGCCGGTTCCGGTGAGGTAATCGATGAACCAGCGGAAACGAGCATCGAGCCGCCGATCGGGGCGGTGTTTGGTCGAAGAGGATCCACACGATCGGCATCGCCATCTGGTCGTGCCGGCGCCTGTTGTGCCGTTGCGTTTCATCGTGTGACCACATATCGGGCATGCGGGGTGATTTTGGGCCATTACGCCAGCACACGCCCCGGCACTCATAACCGGCTGCAGATGTCACGTAAGGTCGCGAAATAATGATCAGCGGATTATAAATATCGAATCCGCGCAGCTCATCCCTCACAAATCACCGATCTCAGACACACTTTTTGTCCCTTAGCCCCAAACCCGCTGAACACCACCGTTTCTACGGGTTTGACCGCGCGGCAAATTTTGCACAGTCGAACCCGCAGGAATGTTTTTCGGCCTCTACCTGTTGTTCCCGGGTGGCAGGGACGGCCGCAAAGCAATACGGAACCAGTGTGTTCCGCGACGCCGGCAACGTCCCAGAGTAATCAGCGCGAGCTCGGCTCACGCCGTGTCTACGTGGAGCTAGGAGTACAACCGGAATGCCGAAAACACAGTCGCAAGGTGAAGTACGCGCGCCGCGCGGCCTGAGACGTCTACCTTCTTGGTCGAAGGGATTCGGGGCGCAGGTCATTGCAGGCCTGATCGTTGGACTCATCCTTGGATTCATCGCTCGCGCCCAGGGCTCAGAAGGTGCACTGGCGGGACTTCTCAGCGGAGTGGGCGATACATACGTTCAGCTGCTCAAGGTCATGATCCCGCCGCTTGTCATCGCGGCGGTGATTACCTCCGTGGCAAATCTTCGTCAGGTGACCAATGCCGCCAAGCTGGCGGTGAGCACGATCTTCTGGTTCATGATCACGGCCGCGGCGTCGGTGCTCATCGGCATCGGAGTCGGGCTACTGGTTCGTCCCGGAGAGGGTACGAGCGTTGCCGCTTCGAGTGCAGCCGAACCGGAAAGCACCGGTAGCTGGCTCGCCTTTATCCAGGGGATCGTTCCCGAGAACATTCTCGGCCTCGGGGCATCGACGAGCGACGGCGAGACCACTCTCGCGTTCAACGTGCTTCAGCTCCTCGTCATCGCCGGCGTCATCGGCGCCGCCGCCGTCAAGGTGGGGCCCGCCGCAGAGCCGTTCCTCAAGTTCACCGAGTCGTTCCTCAGTGTGGTGCAGAAGGTCCTCTGGTGGATCATCCGTTTGGCGCCCATCGGTACCGCTGCCCTTATCGGCCACGCCGTTTCCGACTACGGATGGGACGCTCTCGGGTCGCTCGGCAAGTTTGCAATCGCAATCTACATCGGACTCGCACTCGTCATCGGTGTGCTCTATCCGATCGTTCTCGCAGCACATCGCATCCCGGTTCTCGGGTTCTTCCGCCGGGTCTGGCCAGTAACGAGCCTCGGATTCGTCAGCCGCTCGTCCATGGGCGTGATGCCCTTGACCCAGCGGGTCTCCGAGCAATCGATGGGCGTGCCGCGGGAGTATGCCTCGTTCGCGATTCCCCTCGGCGCGACCACGAAGATGGACGGTTGCGCGGCAATCTATCCGGCGATCGCGGCGATCTTCGTCGCCCAGTTCTACGGCCTTCCCCTCGGCTTCACCGATTACGTCCTCATCATGATCGTCTCGGTTCTGGGCTCGGCGGCGACCGCAGGTACGACTGGCGCGACCGTGATGCTCACCCTCACGTTGTCGACCCTCGGCCTTCCGCTTTCGGGTGTCGGCCTGCTCCTTGCAGTGGAGCCGATCCTGGATATGGGACGCACCGCCGTCAACGTCACTGGACAGGCGCTGGTGGCGACGGTCGTGTCCAAGCGCGCCGGTATCTGGAACAGAACTGCGTGGGACAACGCCCAGTCGGGAATGCCGTCCGGCGACCTGACGGAAGCCGAGTCCACCGTCGACGAAGATGGCGACTCTGCTGACGGCGAAGTCCCCGCCAGCACCGAATCGTCAGTACGAAGCAAGGCAACGGTGACGACCTCCTAGCACGGTCCACGCTGTCACCCAATCACGAGAGAAGAGCTCCCGGGAGCGCGAAGGATGCACATCCATCGCCCACCCGGAAGCTCTTTGCCATTCCTACGACGGAGAGCGTCTACGCCGTTTCCTCCTTGCGTCTGACCATTTCGTCGATCCAGATTGGCGCGAAGGGTGAGGTGCAATTGGGTGGTGTCGGGTAGTCCTTGAGAACTTCCAACCGCTCCCCGATCTGCCGAGCGCGTTCTCGATGCTCCGGGCTCTCGATACCGATGTAGGCCAGGCACATGTTCATTGCCCACTGCAGACGTTCCGGCGCCTCACGCATCGAGGTCTCGATCTCATCGAGAAGCGCCGACAAGTCGAGCCCTTCAGACTTCTTGTTGACTCTGTCACTCGTCAGCGCCCAACCCGCGCTCGAAACGTTGCTGTCCTCGTCGGCGAGCCACCGAATGCGCAGCTCTTCGGCGCTCTTGTTCTTCTTCACGACATAGTTGACAAGCCAGTCCTGTTCTTTCGGCGACTGGGACTGGCGAAGCATCTTGTCGAGCGAATCGCCGTCGAATTTCCTCGGGCTACAAATGAGCAACGCAAGCAGCCTGGCATTCGGATTCTCGGTCGCCCACAACTCCACCGAAAGCTCGTGCTGAGTCTTTACTCGCTTCGCAACGGCGCGCAGCTTGGTCAGATTGATGCCGTGAGCGTCGCCGTGTTTCTCGTTGACGGCTCGGACTTTCGCGTCCTCGAGATCGGCGAGCTCTTTCACCAGATCGGTGGCGTTCGGTGTCGATGTCGTATCAGCGGCCATTTTGTCCTCCCTAGTTGATCGGTTCACGTCCCGGTGAGCAGGAGCAGTGTCACCGTCGCGGGTCCGTTGGCGAACAGGCTGTGCACCTTGCCGGAATCGATGTGTAGAGCCGAACCCGGTCGAAGCGTCACGTCTCCGGCTTCGGGATCCCCCTCGTTACCGATCCGCACATCGACCTCGCCGGTTTGCCCGAGGATCACGATCGGCCCGGGCGCCTTATGGGACGCCATGACATCGCCGGCCCTGAATGCGATGCGAATGATGCGGACGCCTTCGCGCACGTCCAGTAGCTTGACCTCCGGCACGCCCTTGCTCGTGGATCCACCTGGGTGAGCGCTCCCGAGCGAGTCGATAAGCGCCCATTCGGCAGCCCCTTCATTATCCGATGAAGCGTTCTGTTCCACCAGGTCCTCCCCTATCGCTGTGCCTCGAGCGGTGTTGTGTTGGCGACCCCTCGGGCACACCGTGCCCCGGCGATCACGGCTCCGTCCTCTCGGGGTGTGCGTAGATATTCATCGTTTCACCCCGTACGAAGCCGGCGAGCGTCATTCCCGATTCCCTGGCGAGGTCGACGGCCAGCGAGGAGGGAGCCGAAACCGCGGCCATCGCGGGAATCCCCGCCATCACCGCCTTCTGGACCAACTCGAAAGAGGCGCGCCCCGAAACCATCAGAATCGTTCCCCGTAGCGGGATGTGGCCATTTTCCAGTGCCCAGCCGACGAGTTTATCCACGGCATTGTGGCGGCCCACGTCCTCTCGCAGACACAGCAGCTCGCCGTCATGGGTGAATAGCCCCGCAGCGTGAAGGCCGCCGGTAGACGAGAAGATCTTCTGCGCCTCGCGCAGCTTGCCGGGCAGGCCGAGAATGGTGTCTGTGGAAATCCGCACGGGGTCGCCCTCAGGGGAATGCTGGGTGCGCGTGCGGATCGCGTCGAGCGAGGCTTTGCCGCACACCCCACACGACGAGGTCGTATAGAAGTTGCGCTCGACATCCGTAGAGGGTTCGGGCACGCCGGGCGCCAGGGCGATGTCCAGCACGTTGTAGGTGTTGCGGCCAGAGTCGTCGACACTATTGCAGTAGCGCGCAATCGCGATATCCTCGCGCCCCGCGACCACTCCCTCGGTGAGGAGAAACCCCTGGGCGAGCTCCACGTCCGACCCCGGAGTACGCATGGTGACCGCCAGCGGCGTGCCGTTGACACGAATCTCCATCGGCTCTTCGACCACGAGGGTATCGGGGCGCGAGTCGGCGGAATGCGCGCCCTCCGCCCGCTCGCCTCCGGACTCCCTCGTGCCTCCCTGCGCGGCGGGACCGATGCGTAGCACCCGCATTCGAGTTGTCGCTCTTCCCACTACGCCGTCCTTTCGGCCGCCTATTTGCCCGGAACCGCCGTCATGTACCCGCGTTGGTCGCGTTTAGACAGTTCAGGACGCTGTTCCTTAGTGATCCATCGTACGCATCGGCAGCGGCACTACCGCGGCTCGAGCACCCGTCGCGTGGACAATTTAGGTTAGGCTGTACTGTCTCTTCCGACGACGTTGCCCACGACCAGCCCCGAGGAGAACTCCGAGAATGACGTCGAGCGTCGAAGTACCTCATAGCAATCTGGAGCTCCCCAAGGAGTTTTACCCCCACGAATTCGCGGAAAAGTACCGCGCTGCAGGGTACTGGACGGACGCCACCTTCGCTGAGTTCATCCCGGACGCGGCGAAGCGCTTCGGCGACTCCGAGGCGGTTGTCGGCCGAGACCACCGTGGACAGGACGTGCGCTACACGTACGCGGAGCTTGACGTCGAGACCGCCGTACTCGCTTCGGGACTCGCCGCGCACGATATCCGCCGAGGAGATCGAGTTCTGGTGCAGCTTCCGAACATCACCGACTACGCAGTCGTGGTGTTCGCTCTGTTCCGCCTCGGTGCCATCCCGGTGTTCTGCCTGCCGGCGCACCGCGAATCCGAGATCGAGCACTTCATCGCCACCGCGAAGGCGAGCGCGTTCATCACTGTCGGGGAATTCGGCGGGTTCGACCACCGCGCGCTTGCGCGCAAGGTCCTCAGCGGCCTCGCAGAGCGCGGAGAGGCTCCGCGTCCGCTGGTTATCGTCGCGGACGAGGGCGCCGGCGAGTTCGTCTCGCTCGGCGCGGTGCGCGACTCCGCCGTCATGGGCGAAAAAGAGCAGGCCGAGCCCGACCCCGAGGGGCTGGCGTTCCTGCAGTTGTCGGGAGGCACGACCGGCACGCCGAAGTTGATTCCGCGCACCCATGCCGACTACCTGTATTCGATCCGCGAGCAGTCTGCGGTCGCCGGGTGTTCGGGCGAGACGCGGATGCTCGTGGTGTTGCCGGCGGCGCACAATTTCACGATGAGCTCACCGGGAATCATCGGCGTGCTCATGCACGGCGGCACCGTCGTCTTCTGCACCGATCCCACCCCGACAGCGGCGTTCTCCGCGATCGAGGCCGAACGGTGCACCATGGTCTCGCTCGTCCCGCCGTTGGCGCTGACCTGGCTCGCCACGCGAGGAATGATCGACAAGGATCTGTCGTCTCTGCAGGTGATGCAAGTCGGCGGCGCGAAATTCCCCGAGGTCGCTGCGCGCCGGATCGGCCCCGAGCTCGGCGCCACCGTTCAGCAGGTGTTCGGGATGGCCGAGGGGTTGTGCAACTTCACCCGCCTCGACGACCCCGAAGACCTACGCGCTAGCACCCAGGGCCATCCGGTCTCCCCGGGCGACGAGATCGAGATCAGGAATGACGCCGGAGAACTGGTCTCCCCCGGAGAACGTGGCAATCTCTGGACCCGCGGTCCATATACGATCCGCGGATACCTCGGCGGCGTGGATGCCGAATCGTTCGACGACCGTGGCTTTTACTGTTCCGGAGACATCGTGCGGCGCCGGAGTAACGGCTACCTGGTGGTGGAGGGGCGCGCGAAGGACCAGATCAACCGTGGTGGAGAGAAGATCTCGGCCGAGGAGATCGAGAATCATCTGCTCGCGCACCCCGATGTCGCCGACGTGGCGCTCGTGGCCGTACCGGACAAGTTCCTGGGTGAGCGTTCGTGCGCGTACGTGATCTCCCCCGCCCCGCCGAGCGCCGAGCAGCTCAAGTCGTTCGTGCGTGAACGCGGTGTCGCCGAGTACAAGGTTCCCGACCGCTTCGAGTTCGCCGACGCCTTCCCCCCTACAGGTGTAGGAAAGACCAGTCGGCGCGAACTTCGCCGCTACCTCGCCGACCTCCTCGACTAGTCCACTCTCCCCTGGAGACCAGCAAAGACCGACGAAAGGACCCCTGATGGCCCTGTCCGAACAACGGATCATCGACGATGTCGCCCAGATTCTCGAGGTCGACGCCGACACGATTTCCCGTGAGACCGCGCTCGCCGACGCGGGGCTGGATTCCCTACGGATGGTCATGCTCGTGGAGAACTGGCGCTCCGAGGGAAACGAGGTCGATTTCCAGGAGCTGATCTCGCTGCCCACCCTCGGACAATGGATCGATGCGCTTGGGGCTGCGTGATGCGAACGAACATACTTCCGGGCGGATTCATCGATGAGGTGGATCTCGACACCGCCTTGTCCGGAGCCTCGGCTAGCGATGTGGAGTCGTTCTGGTCCGATGTGGCCGAGCTTGGCACGCCGCTCGTCGAGAACGATTCGAAGCGCGTGACGTTCCTGTGGCGGCGTACACCCGGCGACGACGTCGGTTCGGTGTATCTATTCCTCAACCGGGTCACCGACAAGGACAATATCCCGCTCGGGATGATGAACCGTGTAGAGGGCACAGATATCTGGGTGCGCACCCTGGAGCTGACCTATACCACTCGCGCGACCTATTGCTTCCGTGAGCTGGCCCCGGGCCAGGTGCAAGAAGTCGGACCTCCGCGCCTCGAGCGAGGCGGCATGCAGTTCGATCCGCTCAACGGGCTACCACCAACCGCGCAGATCGAGGGCCGCTACGGCATGTCGGTGTTCCGCGGTGGACTCTGCCCCGCGCAACCAGAATGGGAATCCGCACCGGCACTGCGCCACCGGATTCGCGGCGAGGTCGTCGAGTCCACAGCCCCATTTCCCGGCGCCGACGGCTTCACCGATAAGCCGTGCCATCTCTATCTTCCCCCCGCTGCCGCCGGAACCGCAGAGATGCCGCTTCTCACGATGTTCGATGCGGAGAAATGGTTCGGCGGGCTGGGACTTCCCCGCGCCCTCGACTTCGCGATCGCCGAGGGGATTCTTCCGCCGTTAGCTGTTGTGTCCGTCGCGAACACCTCGATGCGCGACCGCATGGAATCGCTGGGCACCGGATTCGACTTCCTTCGCCACGTCGCCGAACACCTCGTGCCCTGGGCCGAAGAACAGGCCACCGAAAGAGACATTGCGCTCGCTCCGCGCGGATCTCGGGAACGACTTGTCGCCGGCGAGAGCCTTGGCGGGCTGTCCGCTCTGTGCGCAGTACTCGAGCACCCCGATGCGTGGGGCTCTGCGATCGCGCAATCGCCCTCGCTGTGGCGCACACCTCAGCGGAGCGGCTCGCCCCTGGATATGCACTCCCGCGGCGGCGGGGAATGGATCATCGAGCAGTTCACCACGCCACCGAGCGTGGACCCGGCCCCACGAGTCCGTCTGTCCGTCGGCACGAGGGAGGGGCCGAGCCTGCCGCGCGTGCACCAGCTCGCGCTGACGATGAAGGAGTCGGGCTGGGACGGCGAGATCCACGTCTACGACGGCGGGCACGACGATTCCTGTTGGCGCGGCGAACTCTTTGCTCACCTCGCAGAACTTCTAAGGAATTAGGATGCCCCTGCCTCTCGAGCTCACCCCAGGCCAGGCGTCGGTGTGGTTTGGCCAGGCGGCCCGGCCCGGTTCCGGCGCGTACCAGTGCGCCGAACTACTGACCTTCGACACGCCTCCGGACATCGAGCTTCTGTCGGAGACGATCTCGACGTGCCTTGGACAGATCGAGGTGCTGCAATCGGTATTCACCACCGACGACTCCGGGACACCGGTGATGGCGCCGCGTCCGCACACCTACGAGGTCGATGAGACGTGGGTGCCGGAGGACGCCGACGTCATCGAGTGGTGTACACGCCAGATTTCGGTGCGCTGTTCCGGCGATCTATCCGGGGACCTGCTGTCCGGCCACTCCATCGTCCATCTTCCCGGCAGGCAAGTAGGTTGGCTTGCGCGCTTCCACCACATCGTCGGCGACGGGCTGTCCATTTCCGCGATCATCCGGTGGATTGCCGCAACCTACACAGCTGTAGTACGCGAAGAGGAACGGCCGGAGCCTCCATTCCAGGTATCGGCAAACGTCCTCGGAGCCGCCCGCCGCCACCAGTCGACGACGGGAGAATCCGACGCGCCGACGATCGGAGAAGCGGACCGTCAGTACTGGAGCTCCCAAGATATTCCGTTGGATCTCAGCCCGCTGGGTACGGCTCGCGATAACTCCGACGAGCCCTCGGTACTCGCCGTGCACGCGCAGATCACCAAGGACACCCGCACGCGGCTACGCGCTGCGGCAAAGACCGCCGGTTCCAACGAGGCGGTTCTGCTCGCAGCCGCCACGGGGCACTATTTCGCGGCGCTCAGCGGCGCAGGCGCGAGCGAGGGCGCAGAACCGGTGTCACTCGGCTTGCCACTGATGAACCGCCCCCTCGGCCAGCGGAAGACCGCCATCGACCCGGCAGTCAACGTACTCCCGCTCCTCATCCCGCCGCGGCACACGGTCGCCGAATCGATCGCCGCCGTCGGAGAGACCTTCGACGGCGCACGCCGGCACGGCGCATACCGCGCCGAGGACCTACGCCGCGACATCGGGCTCACCGACCCCGATCGGCAGCTCACGGGCCCGAGCTTCAATATGCGCCCCTTCACCACACGCTTCACGTTCGGCGAATCGGTCGCCGAGCTCACGACGATTTCCATCGGGCCCGTGCACGACCTGGAGTTTATTTTCCAATCCGAGAATGACGGCGGAATGGACTTACACGTCCTGGCCGACACGGCCCTCCACGATCACCGCTCGGCCACGGCGCACACCGAACGCCTGGCCGGCTTCATCTCGCGAATGGCGACGGCATTCGAACGAGATCCGCACGCGAAGTGGTCGGAGGTGGATCTGCTTGGAGCCGACGAAAGGACCCAGGTACTCGAGCGGTTCAACGACACCGCGCATCCGCTCCGCGTACCTGCGGACTCGACCGCCAAGTCGCTCCTCGACGGCCGCCGCGACGTAGACCTCGGAACGCCGGCAAGGTCGGGCGCCCCCGCGCTGTGGCACGACGGGCGCGAGCTGACGTGGGGCGAATTGTGGTCGGAAGTCGACGCGTTCGCCGACAACCTGGGAGCTGTGGGCATCGGCGCAGGCGATGTCGTCGCGATACACCTGCGCCGCGGCCCTGCGCTATGCATCGCCATCGCGGCCACAGTCGCGGCCGGAGCGGCGTGGACGCCGCTGTCCCCGGATCTACCACCGAACCGATTGGACGGCATGATCGCCCGGGCGAAACCGCGGCTGCTCGTCACGGGGCCGGGCTCCGATATCGATTTCTCCTCGACGATACGAGTCGACGAAAGTTCTCTACATCCGTCGAGCACCGTGCGGACGGAGGGGATCGGCGCGTCCGACGTCGTACCTGTTGAGACTCCCCGGCCGGCAGACACGGCCTACATACTGTTTACGTCCGGCTCGACCGGCGAGCCCAAGGCGGTGGCGGTCCCCCATGAGGGAATCGTCAACCGGCTGGAGTGGATGTGCTCCTACTACTCGCTTGGCGAGGCGGACACGCTCATGCAGAAGACCGCGTGCTCGTTCGACGTGTCGGTGTGGGAATTCTTGCTGCCCTTCACGCACGGCTTGCGACTTGCGATCGCGGGCGACGGTGCCCACCTCGAGCCGGCGCGGATGGCCGAAGAACTGCGCGCATCGCGGACGACCTTCTGCCACTTCGTTCCCAGTGCGCTCAAGGTGTTTCTCGACGCCGGCCCGGGCGGACTGCCTGATCTTTCGCAGGTCGTCGTCTCCGGAGAGGCACTCGACGCCGGTATCGCAGAGGCATGCGTCAAGGGGCTCGACGTCGCACTGCACAATCTCTACGGTCCCACCGAGGCTTCGATCGATGTCACCGCATTCACCTACCGAGGCGAGGCGACTATCCCGATCGGCGCCCCCGTGTGGAATACCCGCTGCTACGTGCTCGATGACGAGTTGCGCCCGCTGCCCGTGGGCGCCCCGGGGCAACTCTTCCTCGCCGGGGTGCAGCTTGCCCGCGGATACCTGGGGCAGCCCGAGCTCACCGACGAGCGATTCATTCCGGATCCGTTCGCCGGCAAGACCTCCGGTGGAACGCACCGCATGTATGCGACCGGCGATATCGCATCGTGGCGGCCAGACGGTCAACTCCTGTACCACGGGCGAAACGATTCTCAGGTGAAGTTGCGCGGGCAGCGTCTCGAGCTCGGCGAGATCGAGGCCGTTATCGGCGAGCACGAAAAAGTGGGTGTGTGCGCAGTCGTCGCCCGCACGCTCGGGGGGCAGCTGACGCTCGTTGCATACTTCGTTCCAGCGGGATCGCCTTCGGACGCTCCTGCCGCCGGAGAGGTGAAGGCGTACGCCGCGTCGAAGCTGCCCGACTACATGGTTCCGCTCGTGGTGAGCCTCGACGAACTGCCCATGACGATCAATGGCAAGCTCGACCAGCGCGCGTTGCCCGCGCCTGCGGAGTTCGGAGACCACGTGGGCCCCGCGGATTCGCGCGAAGAGCTCATCGCGCGGCATTTCGCCGACGAACTCGGGCTCGACGACGTCTCCGTCACCGCCAACTTCTTCGACCTCGGCGGCAATTCGCTCGTCGCGGTTCGGCTCGCCACGGCGCTCAGCGAAGCACTCACCGAATCGGTGAGCATAGCCGACATCTTCGGGGCGAAAACGGTACGGCGGCTGGCCGACGTCATTTCCGGGGACGGAGAGGAATCGCAGGCCCTTTCGCCGTGGTTCCCGCTGCGACACCACGAACACGGCATACCGGTGCTGTGCTTCCACCCCGCCGGCGGACTCGGCTGGTCCTACGCCGGGGTCGTCTCTCACCTCGAACCGGGACGCGGCGTATACGCAGTGCAGTCGCCGGGCATTGCCCGTAGCGCCGACGCGGTGGCCTCGATCGCCGACGGAGCCCGCCGTGCGAGCGAGGATTTCTTCGCCCTGCTCGATTCGCTTCCTGCCGATTCGCGCCCGACGCAGGTCGACCTCGTCGGCTGGTCGGTCGGCGGGGTGCTCGCGCAGGAAACCGCCGTAGCGTTACGTGCCCGCGCGGTCGATATCCGTAAGCTCGTCCTGCTCGACGCATACCCGGCAGAACTCTGGAAGGACCTGCCGAACCCTACAGAAGTAGAGCAACTGGAGGGCATGCTCACCATGGCAGGGGTGGACCGAAGCGATGTCACCACGGGCGCCGATGGCGAGCTCACCCGGGACATCGTGCTCGACGCAATCCGGGCACGGGGCGGAGCATTCGGCTCACTCCCGGAATCGGCGCTCTCCGCCGTCATCGATATGGTCGGCCACAACGCCCGAATAATGAAGGATCACGACACCAGGCAGTATGACGGCGAAGTGCGCTTCTTCAAGGCTGGGCTCAACCCGGAGGCGATGAACGAGGCCACCTGGGAGCCGTTTGTATCCGACATGGACGTGACCGAACTGCCGGTGACCCACCCGGGGCTCGTCGCGCCGGCTTCTCTCGAACGGCTCGCGAAGGTCCTCGCGGAGTAAAAGTGGCCGGCCACCGTAGGGCGGCCGGCCACTTGGGAGACGTGCGCATCTACTTTCGCTGGCGGCGTTCCTTCACGCGCACATTGATACGCACGGGCGAACCGTCGAAGCCGAAGGTTTCGCGGAGCTTGCGCTCGAGGAATCGCCGGTAGCCCGCCTCGATAAAGCCCGAGGAGAACAGCACGAACGTCGGCGGACGCGTTGTCGCCTGCGTCGCAAATCGGATTCGAGGCAGCCGCCCGCCCCGCATTGGCGGAGGGGTCGCCGCGATAACGTCCTTGAGCCATGAATTGAGCACACCCGTCGGGATGCGCTTGTCCCACGAATCGAGCGAGGTCTCCATCGCGGGCACGAGCTTCTGCACCGCGCGCCCGGTCTGCGCCGAGATGTTCACGCGATGCGCCCACGTGAGGATCTTGCTCATCTCACGGTCGATTTCCTTGTCGAGCATGTAGCGGCGGTCCTCGTCGACGAGGTCCCACTTATTGAACGCGATGACCACGGCCCGGCCGGCGTCAGCGGCCATGGAGATCACTCGCAGGTCCTGCTCGGTCACAGGTTCGGAAGCGTCGAGCATGAGGATCACGATTTCGGCCGCCTCAATCGCGCCCTTGGTACGCAGCGAGGCGTAGTACTCGTGCCCGAAGGCCTGGTTGACCTTTCGCCGCAGGCCGGCGGTATCGACGAAACGCCACACCTTGCCGCCCAGCTCGACAAGCGAGTCGACCGGATCGACGGTCGTGCCGGCGACGTTGTCGACCACAGACCGCTCCTCCCCGACCAGCTTGTTGAGCAGACTCGATTTACCGACGTTGGGCTTTCCCACAAGCGCCACGCGGCGCGGCGTGCCCTCTGCGGTATCGGCGGCCTTGGCGCGGTCCGGAAGCGTCGCGACGATCTTGTCGAGCAGATCACCCGTGCCGCGGCCGTGCGCGGCGGATAGCGCAAACGGCTCGTCGAGGCCAAGGCCCCAGAACTCCGCGGCCTCGAGTTCGGCCTTCTCCGAGTCGACCTTGTTCACCGCGAGAATCACCGGCGTCGCCGAGCGGCGCAGGGTCTTGGCGACCGTCTCGTCGCCGGAAGTGATCCCGACGGTTCCGTCACCCACGAGGACGATGACGTCGGCGGTATTCATCGCGATCTCGGCCTGCTGTGCGATGGAACGGTGAAGCCCCTTCGCGTCCTGCTCCCAGCCGCCTGTGTCCTGCACCATGAATCGGCGCCCATTCCACAGCCCCTCGTAGGAGATGCGGTCACGGGTCACGCCCGGCACGTCCTCGACCACTGCTTCGCGGCGCCCGATAATGCGGTTCACCAGAGTCGACTTACCCACGTTCGGGCGTCCGACTATCGCGACGGTCGGCAGCACCTCGGCCTCGTCGAACTCGTCGCCGAGGTCGTCGGCATATTCGGCCGCGACGGCGTCCCAGTCGGTGTCATCGGCCCAATCGTCGCCGTCCTCGTAGACGACATCGTCGCCCGAGTTCGCAACCGGGAAAATGTCCTCGGCGGAGACGTCGCCGCCTTCGTTGTCACTCATAGTCACTTCCCTTGTGCCTTCTTTACCAGGTCCGCCAGACGCTCGAGTACGTCGTCAATGCTCAGCTCCGAGGTATCGACCACCACCGCGCCATCGGCGGCGCGCAGCGGCGATTCGGCGCGGCTGGAGTCTTTTTCGTCGCGCGCGACGACCGCCGCGAGGATTTCGTCGTAGTCCGCGGGCCGACCGGCGGCGGTGTCCTGTTCGGTCCGGCGCCGTGCGCGCACCTCGGGGCTCGCGGTGAGAAACACCTTGACCTCTGCGTCCGGCAACACGACGGTGCCGATATCGCGCCCCTCGAGCACGACCGAACGGTCCCCGCTCCACGCGAGCCTCTGCTGCAGCGCGACAAGGTTCTCTCGCACCTCGCGGATAGCTGACACCGCGGAAACCGACGCCGTAACCCGAGAGGTCCGGATATCTTCGGACACGTCGTTTCCGTCGAGTATGACGACGGACGTGCTCGGATCCGAGCCGATCTCCAGATCCAGGTCCTTGGTTGCAGCCACCACGGCTGCGGTGTTCTCCGGGTCTACGCCACTTTCGAGCACCTTGAGTGTCGCGGCACGGTACATCGCGCCGGTGTCGAGATAGGCAGCGCCGATGCGGCCGGCGAGCTTCCTGGCGAGCGTCGACTTACCGGTGCCCGCGGGGCCGTCGATGGCGACCCGTACGTTCTGTGACTGCGTCGGCATCAGAGGTCCACCGCCGTGTACAGATCGGAGATTTCGTTGCGATTGAGCTTGCGCAGGCTGCGCGGGCGTTGGTCGCCGAGATGGACACCACCGAGCTTCGTGCGGACGAGCGCCTCCACCGGGTGCCCAACCTCCGCAAGGAGTCGGCGGACGATGTGTTTCCGGCCCTCGTGGATCACAACCTTGACCAGCGAGTGGCCGTCGTGAATGTCGAGCACGGAGAACGAGTCCACCGATGCAGGGCCGTCGTCGAGTTCGACGCCTGCGCGCAGCTTCTTTCCCAACCCCTTGCTCACGACGCCGTTGACGTGTGCGATGTAGGTCTTGTGGATCTCGTACGAGGGGTGCATGAGTCGATGCGCCAGCTCGCCGTCATTGGTTACGAGGATGAGCCCCTCGGTCTCGGCGTCGAGGCGCCCGACGTGGAACAGCCGCTGGCCCGAATCGACTCGGGAGGCAACCAGATCGCCGATGCAGGGACGACCGAACTCGTCGCTCATCGTCGAGTGCATGCCTTTGGGCTTGTTCAGCGCGAGGTATACGAGCGTGTCGTCGAGCACGATGCGTGTGCCGTCGACCCGGATCACCGAGGAAAGCGGGTCGACCCGTACGCCCTGCTCGGTGATGATCTTGCCGTCGACCTCCACACGCCCCTGCGCGATGAGCTCTTCGGAAGCACGACGGGAGGCGACTCCGGCCTGTGCGAGTACTTTCTGGAGACGGACGGGCTCACGCGAAGGAGCCTGCTTCTGCTCCTGTGGTGAATCTTCCGGTGTGCCGTCTCGGCTAGCGGGATCTGTCATCGTCTGTATCAGTCCTGTATCTGGTCGGAATTACGCATCTTCCGAGTCTACGGTGCCGCGCTGCTTACGAGAAAGCGGAGAGCGTGGGTCTTCGTCCGGATCGTCCGACATTTCGTCGACGACATCGATATCCGGGAGCAGTGGGGCGATGTCGGGAAGCTCTTCGATGCCCGACAGGCCCATTCGATCAAGAAACAATTCGGTGGTGCGGTAGAGGAGCCCACCGGTGTCGGGGTCGTTGCCTGCCTCCACGATAAGCCCTCTGGCCGCGAGTGTGCGCACGACGCCGTCAACGTTGACCCCACGGACGGCGGACACCCGCGCCCGCGTGACGGGTTGGCGGTAGGCGATCACCGCGAGTGTTTCCAACGCGGCGCGCGATAGCTTCGAACGCGTGCCATCGAGGAGCAGCCGCTCGACGTACGGAGCGAATTCGCGGCGGGTGTACAGCCTCCATCCCTCGGCCGTCGAGCGTAGATCCATTCCGGAGCCGGCGTCGTCGAGCTCGCTCTGCCACTCCCGCAGTACCTCCGAGACCTCGGGGGCCGCGACGTTCGCCGCCTGTGCGAGTTGCGATTCGGTGGCCGGGATGTCGACGACGAGCAACAGCGCCTCGAGTACCGCGCGAAGGTCCGGACGCTGCTCCTCGATGTCGTCCGGTTCGTCGTTCAGTTCCATTCGTCGCTCCCTTTGATCACGTCTTCTGCATCTTCACCGGTCCAGGTCACGATGAGATCGTCGTCAGGATCGTCCTGAAACAGGGCCACCGCCCTGGCGCGGTACAGTTCGAGCAATCCGAGGAACCTCGCGACGATCTCGAGCGATTCCCCGCAGTCGGCGACGAGCTCGGCGAAACCGAACGGCTCGTTCTTCCCGCGCAACCGGAACATCGCCAGCATCTTCCCCGCCTGCTCAGGAACCGATACCGCAGGCGCGTGGATGTGTCCGATCCCCACCTCGTCGACAGGGCGAGGTCTCATGGCCACCGCCGCAAGCTCGGCGAATCCTTCCGGGGTGAGCCCGATCTCGACCTCCGGGAGCAACCCGATAAACCTTTCCTCCGGTCCGACTGCGCGCGGGTAGCCGAGCATGGCCGCGCGTTCGAGCTCGGTGAACATGTCCGCCACGCGCGCGAACGCACGAAACTGCAGCAACCGAGCGAACAGCAGGTCGCGCGCCTGCAACAAGGCAAGGTCTTCCGGGTCCTCGACCTCCCCGTGCGGGATCAACCGCGCGGCCTTGAGATCCAGCAACGTCGCCGCGACGACGAGGAATTCCGTGACCTGCTCGAGGCCTGCTTCCGCCCCGAGGTCGCGGGTATAAGCCACGAATTCGTCGGTGACCTCGTGCAACGCGACCTCTGTCACGTCGAGGCGCTTGGAGTCAATTAGTTGGAGGAGCAGATCGAAGGGGCCGGTGAAATTTCTTAGGTGGACGCTGAAGGCGCCGTCATCCGCGGCGACGGACTCGGCATTCCCGACGTGCCCGTCCTCTGAGCCTTCTTGCGGCGCGGAGCCCGCTTCGACGCCGATGCCCGCGTGTTCGGCGAGCGTCTCGGCCGCTTCGGCCGCGAGCTCGGCGGCCTCAGCGTCCCCGGGCGATGATTTCACGGGCGAGCGCGCGGTAGGCCTGGGCGCCGGCGGATTTCGGCGCCCACGAGGTGATCGGCTCCCCGGCGACGGTCGTCTCGGGGAAGCGCACGGTCCGGGTGATCACGGTATCGAAGACTCGGTCACCGAAGACCTCGACAACGCGGGAAAGAACATCGCGCGCGTGGATCGTGCGGCGGTCGAACATCGTGATCAGGATTCCGCCGAGGTGTAGTCGTGGATTGAGCCGGTCGCGGACCTTGTCGATCGTGTCGGTGAGCAAAGCGAGGCCGCGGAGCGCGAAGTATTCGCATTCCATCGGGATGACCACGTTGTCCGAGCAGGTCAGCGCGTTGACGGTGAGGAGCCCGAGCGATGGCTGGCAGTCGATGAGGATGAAGTCATAGCGATCGGCGATGGGATAGAGCGCGCGATTGAGCGCCTGCTCGCGTCCCACCTCGTTAACCAACTGGATCTCGGCCGCCGACAGGTCGATGTTCGCCGGAATCAGGTCGACACCGTCGACCCGAGTGCGCACGAGGACCTCGTCCGTAGCCACCGACGAATCGATGAGCAGGTTGTATACCGTGAGGTCGAGCTCGTGGTGCGGCACCCCGAGCCCGGCGGACAGCGCACCCTGCGGGTCCAGGTCGACCACGAGCACCCGGCGGCCGTATTCGGCGAGCGCCGCGGCGAGGTTGATCGTGCTGGTCGTCTTGCCGACGCCGCCCTTCTGGTTACAGACGGCCACCGTCACGGCAGGACCATGGGAGCTCAGCGGCTGCGGTTCGGGAATAGCCTCGAATCCGTCCCCGGCTGCATCGCTTTCGCTGCCGAGTAGCTCTGCTCGCGAAAACAGAGCCGGGTCCATTGGCCGTGCCTCGCTCGCCATTCGCCGCTCCTCCTTTGGCAGTTCCAGTGCCCCTGGCACATTCTCAACAACCCTACCGCCTGACTACTTCGCGCGCGGATGGGATTCGGCCCAGACTTCCCTCAGCGTCTCGATCGTGACCTTCGTATAGATCTGTGTCGTGGACACGGACGCATGTCCGAGCAGCTCCTGCACCACGCGGATATCTGCGCCGCCTTCGAGGAGGTGCGTTGCGAACGAGTGTCTCAGCGTATGAGGCGATACCTCGGTCTCGATACCGGCCCGCCGTGCCGAGTCACCGACCAACTGCCACAGCGTCTGCCGACTCACTCGGTCACCGCGCTTATTGAGGAAGAGCGCGGGTTTTCCCGCCGTGTTGAGCGCCGGACGGGCACGCACGAGATAGGCGCCGAGCGCCTCGCGAGCCGGACCGCCAACCGGAACGAAGCGCTCCTTCGACCCCTTGCCGGTCACCCTCATCGCTGCGAACTCGCCGGGCTCGGCACGCACCACCGCCCCCACGTCGTCGAGATCGAGATCGATAAGCTCGCTCGCCCGCAGCCCGCTCGAATACAGCAACTCGACCATCGCCCGGTTACGGATGCGCCCGGGGTCGGTATCGACCTCGGTGTCCCCGGCCGCCTCGATCAGCGCGAACACCTCGGCGACCGACAGCGCCTTCGGCAGCCTCTGCCCCGAACTCGGCAGCGCGACCGCGGCGGCGACGTTGTCCGTCACCGTCCCGTCTTTCGCCGCGAACTTGTGCAGGCCGCGCACCGCCGACATCGTCCGCGAGACCGAGCTCGCTGCCAACGGCTTGGTCCCCGCTTCCCTATCGCCTCGGCCAAGCCTTCCGCGAAATTCCTCGACATGACCGCTGTCGACCGACCGAAGCTCCTCGACCCCCACCGAGTCCAAGTACTCCTGGTATCGGGCGAGATCGCGACGATACGCGGCGAGAGTATGCGTAGCCGCACCTTTTTCAACGGCGAGGTGGTTCAAATAGTCGGCAATGACGTCGGAGGTGCTCATTCGCCCGGCCTCCCTCCCCCGCGAGCGGCGCAGGCCATATCAGGACATGCCGAGCCGGTGTGACGCCGCCAGCACTCCGGCCACGGCTATCGCGTTGACGATCTGCCCGGACAGCACCCGTTCTACAGCTGTCGAGAGAGCTACCCAGTCGATCTCGATCTCCGATTCCTCGTGCTCTCGAGTCTGTTTCGGAGTGTCTGAGAGATCGGTCGCAAGAAACACGTGCACGACTTCTGTAGAGAAGCCGGGGCTCGTCGCGAGGGTGACGAGACGATCAAGGCGCCCCGCCCGCAGGCTCGCCTCTTCCTCGAGCTCGCGCGAGGCTGTCTCTTGCGGAGCCTCACCGGCGACGTCACGAAGACCCGCAGGTACCTCCCACAGCCGCTCACCCATGGGGTGTCGATACTGGCGGATGAGGCACACCTCGCCCGCTGCGTTCACGGCGACGATGCCCACGCCGCCCATATGCTCGACAACCTCGCGTGTGGCGGTCTCGCCGCCGGGCATCACCACGGTATCCATGCGCACGGAAGCGACGACTCCGTCGTAGGCACGCTCGGAATCGGTAACCTCGTAGGTCCGATCATCAGAACCATCCATGGGCAGCGATCCCCTGCCTACTCCTCGGCGGAGTCGGCGGTTGCGTCCTCCGCCTCGGCCGTGGCGGGCTTCGCCTGTCCCGAGTTCTCGCGCCACGGCTCGACGGGAAGGGCGAGTTCGTTGCCATAGGACAGCGCTGCCTCGACGAACGCCGCGAACAACGGATGCGGACGCGTCGGACGCGACTTGTACTCGGGGTGGGCCTGGGTGGCTACGAGGAACGGGTGCTGCGAGCGTGGGTACTCGACGAACTCGACGAGGTTGCCATCAGGAGAGGTACCCGAGAACTCGAGACCGGACTTTGCGATCGTGTCGCGGTACGAGTTGTTCACCTCGTAGCGATGGCGATGGCGCTCGCTAACCTCGGTCGTCCCGTAGGCGTCCGCGACGATCGAGCCGCGAGAGAGCGAGGCCGGATAGGAGCCAAGGCGCATCGTTCCACCGAGGTCGGCGTCTCCCGACACGGCCTCGAGCTGGTCGGCCATCGTGGAGATCACGGCGTCGGTGGTATCCGGGTCGAACTCTGTAGACGAGGCGCCTTCGAGCCCCGCCGAACGCGCAGCTTCGATCACGACGCACTGAAGACCCAGGCAAAGCCCGAGGAGCGGCAGCTTGTGCCGGCGCGCATAGCGGATCGCGCCGACCTTGCCCTCGATGCCGCGGATACCGAAGCCGCCGGGCACACAGATGCCGTCGACCCCGTCGAGCGCCTCTCGGGCGCCCTCTTCGGTCTCACAGCGGTCGGACTCGACCCAGCGGATCTCGACCTTCGCCTGATTGGCGAATCCGCCCGCGCGCAAGGCCTCGGTAACCGATAGGTACGCGTCGGGAAGATCTATGTATTTGCCGACCAGCGCGATCGTCGCCTCTTCGCGCGGATTGTGCACGCGGTCGAGCAGCCCGCCCCACACGGTCCAGTCGACGTCGCGGAAAGGCAGGTTGAGCTTGCGCACGACGTGCGTGTCGAGGTGCTCGCGGAAGAGCACCTTCGGGATGTCGTAGATGCTCGGTGCGTCCGGAGTGGAGACGACGCCTTCGATGTCGACGTCGCACATCAGCGCGATCTTGTTCTTGACCCCGTCCGGGACGTCGCGGTCGCAGCGCAGGATCAGGCCGTCGGGAACGATACCGATCGAGCGCAGCGCCGACACCGAGTGTTGCGTCGGCTTGGTCTTGAGCTCGCCCGAGGGCGCCAGGAAAGGCACGAGCGAGACGTGCAGGAAGAAAATGTTCTCGCGTCCGACGTCATGACGCACCTGTCGCGCCGCCTCGAGGAAAGGCTGCGACTCGATATCGCCGACGGTGCCGCCGATCTCGGTGATCACCACGTCCGGGGTCTGCCCCTCGGAGTCGGGCTGGTTCATCGCGAGAATACGGCTCTTGATCTCGTCCGTGATGTGCGGAATGACCTGAACGGTGTCGCCGAGGTACTCGCCTCGGCGCTCCTTGGCGATCACCGAGGAGTAGACCTGCCCGGTGGTCACATTCGCACCACCGGTGAGGTTCCGGTCGAGAAAGCGTTCGTAGTGCCCGAGGTCGAGATCGGTTTCCGCGCCGTCCTCGGTGACGAACACCTCGCCGTGCTGGAACGGATTCATCGTGCCCGGATCGACGTTGAGGTACGGATCGAGCTTCTGCATCGTCACGCGCAGACCGCGCGCGGTAAGAAGCGCCCCGAGGCTCGAGGCTGTCAGGCCCTTGCCCAAGGAGGACGCAACGCCGCCTGTAACGAAAATGTGCTTGGCGCTCTGCCGGGATCCGGCGCGATTTACAGACAATGTGACTCCCCGTGTCTAGGCATTCAGGCGGCCGGCCGAGCCGGCGTCTTCGGACGTGCTTCCCACGGGGCTTCAGAATATCACGCGCCGCCCGCCGCTTCTCAAACGAAGCAACGGGCGGCGCGTCGGATTCATCTCTCGCCGTAGGGGCTCCGCTTCGCTCCACCCGACTCTACGGACTTACTGGAACAGCCCTTGTACCCACATCGCGAAGGTGTTCCACTGCTCCACCAACCAGGAAATGACGGCGGTGGTCTGATCCTGGTAGATCAGTGCCGCGGCCACTACCGCGAGGACGACGAGCACCAGCATGGCGAGCACGAGCGCGCCCCCACGGCTGCGGTACAGACTCGAGCATGCATGCGCGGGAACGAGCTTGTCGCGCACGACCATGTTCACCACCGAGGTCGACGGGGACATCCCGTTCTCGGCGTACTGCTCGGCGAGCCCATCGGTCTCTCCTGCCGTCACAATCATCGCGGCATCGCCGTGGTGCGCGAGGAGCACCGCGAGATCGCGCGCGGGAGCCGCCGCGGGGAAGGTCATCGCACCAACTTCGAGCGAGGTGATGCGCTCGATGCTCGGGCACTGTCCGTCGCGGTCGGCGGCAAGCACGATCTCACCGGCATCGCGAAGCACATTGTCGTTCATCACGCGCGCGTCTCCGACGACGATATCGGCGCGAATGCCGGCCTCACGGAGCACGTTGGCGCCGGCGTCGACACCGATCATGATCGGGCGGTACTCGCGGATGAATGGCTTGAGGTCCGAGAGTTCCTTCGCCGAGCCGGGGCCGTCGGAGACGATGACCACATGCTGATCGGCGAAATCGACGCGCAGCTGGGGCATGCCCTCGCCGTCCAGCAGCAGCGAGTGCTCGACGTGAAGGAACTCGACGGCGTCGGCGTAGTGCGACAGCGCCGAGTCCACGAGCGCCGTTTCGGCGTCGGCGTTGGAGTCCATGAGCGCCGAGGCGTCGGAATCGAGGCCGGCGGCGAGTTCGTGCTCGCCGAGCCACAACGAGCCCTCGTCGATCCGGACCTTGTCGCCGTCCCCCAGACGAACGATTTCATCCGCGTTCACGCCGGAAAGCACGGGCACGCCGGCGCTCGCGAGAATGCGGTATGCGGCGCGTGGGGTGCGCGCGGCGGACTTGGCGACGTTGACGACGTAGGCGGGCGAAGCGTCCACGATTGCCGTCGCGTCGTCTGCGGAGAGCTCGTCGAGTGAGACGAAAACGATGTCCTTTTCGGACATGCGCCGCGGCAGCACGTCACCCTTGCGGGGAACACGCGCGGTACCTGCGACACCGGTGAGTTCTGGATTACGGCGAGAGAGGAGCCCTGACATCTTCATGCCAATGACTATGCCTGAAGTAAAGGTTTACACTTACGCGACTCGCCGTGTCGCATGAGGTTGTACGCTACAAAAATTACACACGTGTCATTCGAGGCGTCGATGTGCGCCAGTGATGAGCGGTGATCATTGTGACTCAGGTGATTTACGCCCGGCAGGGCTCACCGGCTGTCCGCCTGCGCCTTGTCCAGCAGGTCCTTCGCATGTGCCAGGCCCGAATCCGAATCGTCCATCCCGGCGAGCATGCGCGCGAGCTCGCGTACGCGCTCTTCCCCCTCGACAGCCTCGACTCCGGAAATGATCGACGACGCTCCCGAGCTCTTTCGCACCACGAGGTGGGTATCGGCGAATGCCGCGACCTGCGCCAAGTGCGTGACGGCGAGGACTTGGTGATTCTCGGCGAGCATCGCGAGTCGCTTCCCGATCGACAGCGCGGCCTTGCCGCCGACGCCCGCGTCGACCTCGTCGAATACGAGCGTGCCGCCGGAGGTGTTGCCCGCGAGCACCACCTCGAGCGCGAGCATCACGCGCGAGAGCTCACCGCCGGAGGCGCCCTTTTCCAGTGGGACGGCACCCGCGGCGCCGGAGAGCAGCATCCGCACCGAATCCAGTCCCATCTCGGTCGGCACGACTCCGCCGATCTCGGGTCCCGAGCTGGCGGGTTCCACCCGGACCTCGAGCTTCGCCCCGCCCATCGACAGCTCGGCAAGCTCTCCGCTCACGGCTTTCGCCAGTTTCGTCGCGGCCTTCTTCCGGGCAGCGGTCAGCTCGCGCCCGGCGGCGACGATCTCTTCCCGCAGCCTCTTCACCTCGCCCTTGAGCGCATTCATCGCCTCGTCGGAGGTGTCGAGTCCGTCGAGCTTGCTCCGCACCGAGTCCGCCCACGCCAACACGCCGTCGATGTCCTCGCCGTACTTGCGCGTCAACCCCTTCAAGGCATGACGTCGGGCCAGCGCATTCTCGAGCGAGTCCGCGTCCACGTCGAGCTGCGACAGGAATCCGCCGAGCTCGTTACCCACGTCCGAAAGTGTCACTACGGCCTCGGCCATCTGCTCGGACAACGAGATCAACTCGGGGTCCTCTGTCGCCCGCAGCGCCATCGACAACTGGTCGAGCTGGGAACCAATGGCAGGGACCGACGCGGCCTCGTCGCCCTCAGTGAGAGCGGTGTGCGCACTTGACGCGGCGAGACGCAATTCCTCGGAGTCGGTGAGTCTTCGTATCTGCGTATCGAGGTCGGCGTCCTCGCCGGGCTGCGGGTCGAGGTCCTCGATCTCCCCGAGACCCATGCGCAACATGTCGGCTTCCTGCGCCATTTCGCGCGCCGAGGCGTTGCGGCGCGCGAGGTCCTTTTCGGCGGCCTTCCACTCGGCGTACACCGAGCGGTACTTCTTCAGCGCCTTCTCGGTCCCCGTCCCGCCGTAGGTGTCCACGGCGTCGCGTTGTTTCTCCGGCTGCAGCAGCCGCAGCTGGTCATTTTGGCCGTGGACGGCGAGCAGCGGGCTGCAAAATCGACCGAGAGTTCCCACCGGCACCGAGCGTCCGGCCAAATATCCGCGGGATCGCCCGTCCTGCGACACGCGGCGCGAGGCGATCACCGAGCCATCATCGTCGGTCTCGCCGTCGATTTCGTCGACAACGGCCGCGGCCGCCTCGCGGTCTCCTCCGGCGACGTCAGCAAGCACGAAACGTCCCTCGACGAACGCGCGATCTGCCCCCTTACGCACCCTGGAGGCGTCCGCGCGGGAACCTGTGAGCAGCCGCAACCCGGTGACCACCATCGTTTTTCCTGCGCCGGTTTCGCCGGTGAGTACCGAAAGCCCCGGAGAGAATTCGGCAACGGCGCGGTCGATGACGCCTAGTCCGCTGATCGAAAGTTCTGTGAGCACGCGTTCCAGACTATTAGAGTCCCGGGGGACGCGGGGTATCCGTCCGCCCGCGCCAGCCGGTCACGGGCAACTGGAACTTGCTCACCAAGCGGTCGGTGAAGGGTTCGTCGTCGAGCCGCACCCACTTGACGTCGCGGGACCCCGCCGCAACTTCCACTCTCGCCCCCTCGGGCACCGACAGCGAGCGGCGTCCGTCGAACGAGGCGAGGCAGCGCTGGGATTTCGTGCCAATCTCGACGGCCACGTGGCTCGACGGGGACACGACCAGCGGCCGGGCGAACAGGGCGTGGGCGTTGTTGGGCACGACCATCATCGCGTCGAGTTCCGGCCAGACGATCGGACCACCTGCACTGAATGCGTATGCGGTCGATCCCGTGGGCGTGGAGACCATCACCCCGTCGCAGCCGTAGTCACTCACAGGCCGCCCATCAACCTCCACGGTCGCCTCGAGCACGCCCTGACGCTCGATTTTCTCGATGCTCACCTCGTTGAGCGCCCAATTGGTGCCGATCAGATCCGCCCCGAGATAGACGGTCGCCTCGACCGTCATCCGGTTGACCACGTGGTAGTCACGATCGACGATCTGGCGCACGACCGCCGGCAGCGAAGCGACCTCGGATTCGGCAAGGAAACCGACATGGCCGAGGTTGACGCCGAGCACCGGCACATTTGCCGCCCGCGCGTATTCCGACGCGCGAAGAAACGTGCCGTCGCCGCCGAGCACGAGCACCAACTCGCACCCCTCGGCCGCCGCAAGCGTCGACCCGACGATCTCGATTTCGTGTCCGTCGAGAATCGCGGACCCCGCATCCCCCACCGACACTCCCGGCGCCGGGCGCTGGGTGATCTTCGCCCCGTGCAAAGCCAGCACCGTCGCCTCGACCATTCTCACGACGACGTTCTGCCGCACGCACTCTTCGACTACGTGGTTGACGGCGGCCGCGCTAGCTTCTCTTGTGATGTTCGCCTCCACCAGGATCCGGCGCTGTTCTGACGGCGAGCTGTCCGTTTCGCTGTGCGTCGTCACGGCGTTCGTTCCATTGTCGTGCTCATCGTGGCTAGGGTCCTTCCGTCACGGCGCGGGAAATCAGTTCCCTCGGAGTAGGCAGGGGCGAGGGCATTTCGTGGGGCGCCGGTACCACAGTAATTGTTTCGAGTTCGACCGGCCGATGGAGCCAGAGAAAGTACTCGACATTTCCACTTGGACCGGGAAGCGGGCTCGCGGTGCATCCCTTCACGACCAGCCCAAGGGCTTCGCTGTACCGGGCGACATGTTCCACGGCGGCGGCCCGAAGCTCGTCCGATCGGACGACGCCGCCGCTCCCCAGTCGGTCCTTGCCCACTTCGAACTGTGGCTTGATCATGGGCAGAATGTCACCGCCGGGCCGCGTGCAATCCGCCAGGGCCGCCATGACGAGCGTCAAAGAAATGAACGAAAGGTCGGAAACGACGAGATCGACGGGGCCTCCTATGAGCTCCGGGCTCAACGTGCGCACGTTGGTCTTGTCGAACACCTCGACCCGTGGGTCGTTTTGGATACGCCACACGAGTTGGCCGTATCCCACATCGGCGGCGACGACCTGTTTTGCGCCACGCTTGAGCAGAACGTCGGTGAACCCGCCCGTAGACGCCCCCGCATCCAGGCACCGCGCGCCTTCTATTGGTACGAGGTTTTCGCTCACGTTCTTGCCGAATTCGTCTAGGGCGCCGAAGAGCTTGTGCGCCCCTCGCGAAGCCCACTGTTGGGTATTCTCGCGAATCGCGATCGACGCGTCGGGCGCTACCTGGGTAGCCGGCTTTTCCGCCCGGACCCCGGCCACGACGACTGCGCCCTCGGCGATGAGTTGCCTTGCGCGCTCTCGGGAGTCGACGATCTTCCTCCGAACAAGTTCGGAGTCGAGCCTCATTCTGCTGGGACGAGCCACGTGTCCGCCCTACTTCCGTCCCGAGTCGAGTGAGGCGAGCGCGTCCGCGAGGGCATCGTGCGCGGCGTTCAGTGCGTCGAGCTGATCTGCGGTAACTTCCACGAGTTCCTCTTCGTGGGACTCACCACTGGAGTCGGCCACGTCGGCATCTTCACGCTCTGTGGAGGCAGGCGATTCCACCGTGACAAGTACCCCGTCTGTCACGGCTTGATCGAGGAGATTCTCGACATGCTCACGCAACCTGGCTAGATCGATTCCCGATCCCGGCATTGCGCCCGGGTCGGGGCGGTTGGCATCCGCTGAATCGGTTTCGGACTTCACGTATGAACATCTCCCTCGGTTGTGGAGAGCGGAAGGGACAGGGCCTCAAGCCCGGGCGCGACGAAGGTCGGCCGGGAACCGGCGTCCGCGCGATGCGCCTCGGCTTCGGTGGAGACACCGGTCAGCACCAACAGTGAGTCCATTTGCGCCGCGCACGCTCCCGCGATATCTGTATCGAGGCGATCTCCGATCACGAGTGGACGTTTCGACCCGATCGCGCTTGCGGCTCGACGCAGGATCTCGGCGCCGGGCTTCCCTGCGACCTCTGGTTGCTGCCCCGTGGTCACTTCCATCGCCTTGACGAAGGCGCCATTCCCGGGAAGAAGGCCCCGCTCCGTGGGCAACGTGGTGTCGGTGTTGGACGCTATCCACCTGGCTCCTGCTCGGATCGCGAGTGCCCCTTCGGCGAGTTCAGCCCATGTCAGCTCCTTGCTCAGACCCTGGAATACAACTTCAGGCTCCTCGTCGGCATTGGAGACAACTTCGAAGCCGGCCTCACGAACAAGCTCTGCGAACGCAGGCGCACCGACCACTAGGGCCTTCGTGCCCTCCGCCAAAGATTCTTCAGCAATTGCCACAGCCGCTTGGGAGCTCGTCATGACCTGATCGGTCGCGGCGGAAAACCCCAGCGAGCAAAGCAATTGGGCGACGTCAGCGGGCGCCTTGCTCGCGTTATTGGTCACGAACGACACCGGCAGGTCGAGAGAGGCGAGAGCTTCAGGCGCGCCAGGAACCGCACTCGCTCCGCGAATGAGCGTGCCGTCGAGGTCGAACAGTAAACCGTCGTAAGACGAGTGAAGTGGACCGGAATCTGCCGATACAATCGCCTCGTCGACTGCTCGAGCGGCGTTCTGCGGTTGGGCATTCACCTGCACATACTTCCTTTCCCGATACGGGGAACCCCTAGGCGAGTTTGTCGAGCCGGAATTGAGCGTCCGTAGCCTCTTCATCGGCTGCCAACGAGGATTCGAACCATGCGCGTGCTTCACCGGTTCGCTCCGCTGCAGCCAGGACGTCGGCGTAGGCATACGCCAAGCGTGCGGCTTGTTCTCCCTTCCCGTTCTTGGAGAGTCCGGCATCCTCGAGGGTCACGAGAGCAGCGTCGATCTGCTCGAGATCCAGCCTTGCACCGGCCTCCACGATCTTGAGCTCGACGAGGTCCGAACTATCAAGTTGCTGTGATTCTTCGCTGCGTGCAAGTTCGATTGCGCGTTCCGGACGTCCTAGACCTCGCTCGGCATCGGCCATAAGCGACAGGAGGCCGGGGCCTCCCTGGAGACGGCGTGCAGCTCTCAGCTCCGAAAGAGTCTCCGCCCATTCGCCGCAACTATAGGCAATGACGCCTAACATTTCGCGCACGACGCCGATGCGACCGGCACGTGCCTTGGCCGCACGTCCGTGTCGCAGTGCCAGTTGCGGGTTTTCTTCAAGTGCCCACATCGCGGCCACGAGGTGACGTGCTACGGCGTCCGCGTTCTCCTTGTTCAGCGTGCGTAGATCGCGGCGAATCTCGGGCTCAAGGTCCTGCGGGGTGATGTCCTCCGGAATCTCTGGAGCGTCGACGCGATTCTGAGAGGGAGCCCGATCCGACTCTGCCGGGCGCCGGTCCCTTGGTCCGCCCTGTCGACGATCATCTGGACGCCCGCGGCGTTCTCCTCGGCGATCATTGCGTCCGCCGGTGTATGCACCTTTGGCGCGGCCTTGCCGGCGCTCGGTCGTCCAATTCCGATCGGAAGCATGTCGGCGGGGACCATCGTCCGAAGACGTGGTGGATCGGTAGTTCCTGCCGCGACTTTCGCCAAAAGAAGAGTTGTTTCGATTACGGTCGCCCCGCCTGGGCACGTCGCTGTCGCTTCGTGGCGCTCGGTGCGAGCCTTCATTTCCGGAATTATTCACTCGGGCTTCTCTCCCTTTTTCGCGATACGTGCGCGCGCCGAACTACGACCCCTATGAAGTTCAAAGCGACGGCTTGAGTCTATCTCTTAGTAGTGGGAACGAGGCGCATGGCGCTATAAAAAAGCATGAAAAAACCTGGTTCCCGAACCGCATAATAAGCGGTCGGGAACCAGGTAATCAATTTTAGTTCGGCGGTGTCCTACTCTCCCACAACCTCTCGGTTGCAGTACCATGGGCGCTGGCAGGCTTAGCTTCCGGGTTCGGAATGGGACCGGGCGTTTCCCTGCCGCTATAGCCACCGAAACACGGTGAAACAGGCAGCCACACACGCAAACCATGTGTGGTGTGGTGTTTCAGATACTGCACAGTGGACGCGTGTATCAATTACAAGTTACTTGTGTGTGTAAGTCCTCGGCCGATTAGTACCAGTCACCTCCACACATTGCTGCGCTTCCAGTTCTGGCCTATCAACCCCATGGTCTGTGGGGGGCCTTAACCCGTAAAAGGGTGAGAAACCTCATCTTGGAACAGGCTTCCCGCTTAGATGCTTTCAGCGGTTATCCCTTCCGAACGTAGCTAACCAGCGATGCTCCTGGCGGAACAACTGGCACACCAGAGGTTCGTCCGTCCCGGTCCTCTCGTACTAGGGACAGCCTTCCTCAAGTTTCTTACGCGCGCGGCGGATAGAGACCGAACTGTCTCACGACGTTCTAAACCCAGCTCGCGTGCCGCTTTAATGGGCGAACAGCCCAACCCTTGGGACCTACTCCAGCCCCAGGATGCGACGAGCCGACATCGAGGTGCCAAACCATCCCGTCGATATGGACTCTTGGGGAAGATCAGCCTGTTATCCCCGGGGTACCTTTTATCCGTTGAGCGACACCGCTTCCACTTGCCGGTGCCGGATCACTAGTCCCGACTTTCGTCCCTGCTTGACATGTACGTCTCGCAGTCAAGCTCCCTTGTGCACTTGCACTCAACACCTGATTGCCATCCAGGCTGAGGGAACCTTTGGGCGCCTCCGTTACTCTTTGGGAGGCAACCGCCCCAGTTAAACTACCCACCAGGCACTGTCCCTAACCCAGATGATGGGCCGAGGTTAGACATCCAATACGATCAGAGTGGTATTTCAACAACGACTCCACACACGCTGGCGCGCATGTTTCACAGTCTCCCACCTATCCTACACAAACCGAACCGAACGCCAATACCAAGCTATAGTAAAGGTCCCGGGGTCTTTTCGTCCTGCCGCGCGTAACGAGCATCTTTACTCGTAGTGCAATTTCGCCGAGTCTGTGGTTGAGACAGCAGAGAAGTCGTTACGCCATTCGTGCAGGTCGGAACTTACCCGACAAGGAATTTCGCTACCTTAGGATGGTTATAGTTACCACCGCCGTTTACTGGGGCTTAAATTCTCAGCTTCGCAGGTTACCCCGCTAACCGGTCCTCTTAACCTTCCAGCACCGGGCAGGCGTCAGTCCGTATACATCGACTTACGTCTTCGCACGGACCTGTGTTTTTAGTAAACAGTCGCTTCTCTCTGGTCTCTGCGACCACCACCAGCTCACTGCGTAAAGCAGGTCACCAGCCGTGGTCCCCCTTCTTCCGAAGTTACGGGGGCATTTTGCCGAGTTCCTTAACCACAGTTCTCTCGATCGCCTTGGTATTCTCTACCTGACCACCTGTGTTGGTTTGGGGTACGGGCCATGTGTGAACTCACTAGAGGCTTTTCTCGGCAGCATAGGATCACTGACTTCCCCACAACGGGTACGCATCACGTCTCACACATCAAGGCAGCGGATTTACCTACTACCAGTGCTACACGCTTACACCAGCACAACCATCGGCTGGCACAGCTACCTTCCTGCGTCACCCCATCGCTTGGCTACTACCAGTTCAGGTCCCGCGCATCCAGTCCACGACACCCCGAAGGGTGTTCTAGAACATTCAGGGCGGTTAGTATCACTGATTCACCATGGGCGCGCACACACGGGTACGGGAATATCAACCCGTTGTCCATCGACTACGCCTGTCGGCCTCGCCTTAGGTCCCGACTCACCCTGGGCAGATTAGCTTGACCCAGGAACCCTTGGTCATTCGGCGGACGAGTTTCTCACTCGTCATTCGCTACTCATGCCTGCATTCTCACTCGTGTGGGCTCCACACCTAGATCACTCCGGCGCTTCTATGCCCACACGACGCTCCCCTACCCAGCCGAACCCCTGCCCGCAGGAGGGTATATGTTCGACTGCCGCGGCTTCGGCGGTGTACTTGAGCCCCGCTACATTGTCGGCGCAGGACCACTTGACCAGTGAGCTATTACGCACTCTTTCAAGGGTGGCTGCTTCTAAGCCAACCTCCTGGCTGTCTCAGCGATCCCACATCCTTTTCCACTTAGTACACGCTTAGGGGCCTTAGCCGGCGATCTGGGCTGTTTCCCTCTCGACTATGAAGCTTATCCCCCACAGTCTCACTGCCGCGCTCTCACATACATGGCATTCGGAGTTTGGCTGACGTCAGTAACCCGGTAGGGCCCATCGGCCATCCAGTAGCTCTACCTCCACGATGAAACACGCGACGCTGCACCTAAATGCATTTCGGGGAGAACCAGCTATCACGGAGTTTGATTGGCCTTTCACCCCTACCCACAACTCATCCCCTCAGTTTTCAACCTAAGTGGGTTCGCGCCTCCACGACGTCTTACCGTCGCTTCACACTGGCCATGGGTAGATCACTCCGCTTCGGGTCTAGAGCATGCCACTGGGTCGCCCTATTCAGACTCGCTTTCGCTACGGCTTCCCCACAACGGGTTAACCTCGCGACATACCACTAACTCGCAGGCTCATTCTTCAAAAGGCACGCCATCACCCCAAAAGGCTCTGACGGATTGTAAGCACACGGTTTCAGGTACTATTTCACTCCCCTCCCGGGGTACTTTTCACCTTTCCCTCACGGTACTTATCCGCTATCGGTCATCGAGAAGTATTTAGGCTTACCGGGTGGTCCCGGCAGATTCACAGCAGATTTCACGGGCCCGCTGCTACTCGGGTGACAAGATCGCGTCACAGCAATGTTTTCAGTTACGGGACTCTCACCCTCTACGGCCGGCCATTCCAAGCCATTCACCTAACGCGCACGCATCCACGCCAGCATCAACAGCTACTGGACACTCGCTCCCACAACACCGCACGCGCAACCCCTGTCAGGTATCACACGCGCACGGTTTAGCCTGATCCGCGTTCGCTCGCCGCTACTAACAGAATCACTATTGTTTTCTCTTCCTGCGGGTACTGAGATGTTTCACTTCCCCGCGTTCCCTCCACACGCCCTATATATTCAGGCGCGGGTAACACCACATCACTGGTGCTGGGTTTCCCCATTCGGACATCCTCGGATCACAGCTCGGTTGGCAACTCCCCGAGGCTTATCGCAGCCTCCAACGTCCTTCATCGGCTCTCGATGCCAAGGCATCCACCGTGTGCCCTTACACACTTACAAAACACACAATAAAGAAAGATACTCGCGTCCACTGTACAGTTCTCAAACACCACAACACCACCAACCAACACCCACGCCACCAGCGCAGGCTGAATCAATGATGCCAACGAGACAAACCACACAAACACCCACAAAAGGGCCATTCATGCAGGTGGTGTCTCAGACACCCAACAGCGCATCCATGCACACAACCGATCACTGTGTACGCGTTCCTCAACGCGACACACGAAACGAACCGTGTTACGTGATAAGTGTTCCACCCAAGGCCACCACAAAGGGCCACGCGATGAGCACGCGTGAAACCACCACCAACACCACACGGCGTCAGATGGTATGGCCAATAAATTCAAGAACGATCTTGAAAAAGATCTCCTTAGAAAGGAGGTGATCCAGCCGCACCTTCCGGTACGGCTACCTTGTTACGACTTCGTCCCAATCGCCGATCCCACCTTCGACGGCTCCCCCCACAAGGGTTAGGCCACCGGCTTCGGGTGTTACCGACTCTCATGACGTGACGGGCGGTGTGTACAAGGCCCGGGAACGTATTCACCGCAGCATTGCTGATCTGCGATTACTAGCGACTCCGACTTCATGGGGTCGAGTTGCAGACCCCAATCCGAACTGAGACCGGCTTTAAGAGATTCGCTCCACTTTACAGTATCGCAGCCCTCTGTACCGGCCATTGTAGCATGTGTGAAGCCCTGGACATAAGGGGCATGATGATTTGACGTCATCCCCACCTTCCTCCGAGTTGACCCCGGCAGTCTCTCACGAGTCCCCAACCGAATTGCTGGCAACATGAGACAAGGGTTGCGCTCGTTGCGGGACTTAACCCAACATCTCACGACACGAGCTGACGACAACCATGCACCACCTGTATACAAGCCACAAGGGAAACGACATCTCTGCCGTCGTCCTGTATATGTCAAGCCCAGGTAAGGTTCTTCGCGTTGCATCGAATTAATCCACATGCTCCGCCGCTTGTGCGGGCCCCCGTCAATTCCTTTGAGTTTTAGCCTTGCGGCCGTACTCCCCAGGCGGGGCGCTTAATGCGTTAGCTGCGGCACGGATCCCGTGGAAGGAAACCCACACCTAGCGCCCACCGTTTACGGCATGGACTACCAGGGTATCTAATCCTGTTCGCTACCCATGCTTTCGCTCCTCAGCGTCAGTTACTACCCAGAGACCCGCCTTCGCCACCGGTGTTCCTCCTGATATCTGCGCATTTCACCGCTACACCAGGAATTCCAGTCTCCCCTGTAGTACTCAAGTCTGCCCGTATCGCCTGCACGCCCACAGTTAAGCTGTAGGATTTCACAGACGACGCGACAAACCGCCTACGAGCTCTTTACGCCCAGTAATTCCGGACAACGCTCGCACCCTACGTATTACCGCGGCTGCTGGCACGTAGTTGGCCGGTGCTTCTTCTGCAGGTACCGTCACTTGCGCTTCGTCCCTGCCGAAAGAGGTTTACAATCCGAAGACCGTCATCCCTCACGCGGCGTCGCTGCATCAGGCTTGCGCCCATTGTGCAATATTCCCCACTGCTGCCTCCCGTAGGAGTCTGGGCCGTGTCTCAGTCCCAATGTGGCCGATCACCCTCTCAGGCCGGCTACCCGTCGTCGCCTTGGTAGGCCATTACCCCACCAACAAGCTGATAGGCCGCGGGCACATCCTGCACCGAAAAACTTTCCAACAACCACCATGCGGCAGAAGCTGAATATCCGGTATTAGACCCAGTTTCCCAGGCTTATCCCGAAGTGCAGGGCAGATTACCCACGTGTTACTCACCCGTTCGCCACTCGTGTACCCCGAAGGGCCTTACCGTTCGACTTGCATGTGTTAAGCACGCCGCCAGCGTTCGTCCTGAGCCAGGATCAAACTCTCCATAAAAGCTCTAAACCATATAGAAAGAGCAAACCCTAACCAAAAAACAAACCAAAACTGGCCTGTATAAAAAACGTCACCCCCCGCTAAACGAGGAAAAACAGGAGATGACAACCAAAAAAAAATTTGGCACTATCACTACATAGACACACTGTTGAGTTCTCAAACACCACCCAGAAACACAATCAACCAACAAAACCGCTGGCCAACCCGCATTCCCGGCCGCCGCAACCTCCCGGAAGCAACTCCCCCAGCCTAGCAAGCTCGTCGCGACGAACCAAATCGTCGTTGTGAACTGTTAGAATCAGGGTTTGGACTCCCCGAGCTGGGAACGCTTACTTTAATCGCGTTCCCTGTTCTGGTCAAGTCCGAACTTCGCGGTTGAGAAGAACCTTTCCCTTTCGGGTCGGCCCCGCTCGCTTGCGGCCTCAACTAAGTTACACACCTTTGAAGTAGGAACCAAATCGGCAGGTAAACACGATTTTCGTCAATTTTGATGCCTCTTGAAAGACCGAGCGGCGGCCGGTGTCCCGACCGCCGCTTATTCGCGCACTTGATTGTGGATACCTACGTGTCGCCGATCCGATGTACTCCGGCAAAGGTCTTCTTTCCTCGACGAAGTACGAGCCAGTTGCCATGCAGCCAGTCCGAATCGCTCGGAGTCCACTCGGAGTCCGCAATCTTCTGGTTGTTTACCGCGACGCCGTTCTCCCCGATCGACCGACGTGCCGCTCCCTTACTTTCGCAAAGTCCACTGGCTACCAACATTTCGGTGATGTTGCCTGGCGACGACGCCTTCACCTCGGCAACTTCGGTCTCTCGCAGAGCTGCTTCGAGGGTCGATTGGTCAAGTGTGCCGAGATCGCCCTTGCCAAATAGTGCCTTGGCAGCGCTCTCGACCTTCTCCACCGCAGAGTGCCCATGAACCAGCTCGGTCATTTCTTGTGCAAGTTTCCGCTGAGCGGCCCTCATGTGCGGCTTTTCCGCAGTAGCTGTTTCGAGTTCGGAGATCTCCTCACGCCCGAGGAAGGTGAACCACTTGAGGAATTTCACTACGTCGGCGTCAGCAGTATTGAGGAAGTACTGGTACCAGGTGTAGGCGCTGGTCTTGGCGGGATCGAGCCACAGGCTGCCTCCACCTGTGGATTTACCGAATTTCTTGCCGTCGGCGGTGGTGACCAGCGGAACCGTGAGGGCATGAACGGATTCGTTATCGACCCTGCGATTCAGATCGACGCCCGAAACGATATTCCCCCACTGGTCCGAACCGCCAATTTGTAACGTGACGTTATCGGACCGGCGCAACTGCAGGTAGTCGTTTGCTTGTAGAAGCATATAGCTGAACTCGGTGTACGAGATTCCGTCGCCGTCCAATCGGCGTTTGACGGTATCCCTACTGATCATCGTGTTCAACGAAAAGTGCTTGCCCAGGTTTCGAAGGAACTCGATTACCGTCAAGTGACCGGTCCACTGCATGTTGTTGACCATGATCGCCCCGGAACTCGGGTCGTCAAAGTCAACGAAACGCTCCAACTGGCCGCCGATTTTCTCCGACCAGTCGGCTACGGTGTCGGCCGAGTTCATGACTCGTTCGCCTACATCCCGCGGATCGCCGATCATTCCGGTAGCTCCACCGGCAAGAAGGTACGGCTTATGCCCCGCCAGTTGGAATCGCCGCAGGGTCAAAAGTGGAACCAAGTGGCCTGCGTGCAAGCTGTCCGCGGTCGGATCGAAGCCCGCGTAAAGCGAGATCGATCCCCTGTTCAAGTGTTCCGACAACGCATCCAGATCCGTGGACTGGGCAATAAGGCCACGCCATTGGAGGTCGTCAATTATGTCGAAATTCGTCATGTCTAAGAATTGGTCTCTCGTGATCCGCTAGTTGCTGCTATCGCCGATTTCGGCCGCCAAGGACTTTTGCTCGTCCGACGTGGCTTCTTGAGCTTCGTCTCGCAGAAGCACAGGAATCCCATCATCGATGCGATAGATCAGATGAAGCCTCGGATTGTATAGGCGGTCGCCCGAGACCGGGGACAACGGCCCACGGTCCACTGGGCACGCAAGTATCTCGAGCAGGCGGGGATCAAGCGAAGTCATAGCCTCAAGGTTACGTCGTCGGATTTCCATCCGCTTACAGCCTCGCTCGGATTGGCGGTTTTTCCTGTTCAAAGGCGGCAATTTCGCCCGGCGTTTCTCGGAAAGCACGAGGCCTCCCCCTGCAGCGAACGCGTGGGAAGGCCTCGTTGTGATTCCGATTCAGGTGGAGCGTCTCGCTAGGCCTGGATCCAGTCTTTCGCTGCGGAAAGATTCTCGGCGACGCGTTCACGCTGTTTTGCGACGGCAGCTGCCGCCGTCCCACCACGGGAGTTACGCGAGTCGATCGAGCCACGCACGGTGAGGACCTCCCGCACCGCCGGCGTCAATGACTGATCGGCCGACTGAAGCTCTTTGTCTGTCAGCTCGTCGAGACCGACACCTCGCTTCTCCGCCAGACGCACGCATTCCCCCGCGGCCTCATGGGCAACGCGGAACGGCACGCCCTGCCGAACCATCCATTCGGCAATGTCCGTGGCGAGCGTGTAGCCGGCCGGTGCCAGCTCTTCCATACGCTCCGGATGGAATGTCAACGTACCCACCAGCCCCGCGATCGCAGGTAGCAAAAGATCGAGCTGGGCGACCGAATCGAAAACCGGCTCCTTGTCTTCCTGCAGGTCACGGTTGTACGCGAGAGGTTGTGCCTTGAGTGTGGCGAGTAGGCCGGCAAGATTTCCGATGAGTCGACCGGTCTTGCCACGGGCGAGTTCGGCGACGTCCGGGTTCTTCTTCTGCGGCATGATCGACGAACCGGTCGACCATTCGTCCGCCAGCGTGACATATCCGAATTCTGGCGTACACCATGCGATGACCTCTTCGGAAAGCCGAGACAGGTCAACCGCAATCTGTGCGAACACGTAGGCCGCTTCGGACGCGAAATCGCGCGACGACGTGGCGTCGATCGAGTTGTCCGCAGCAGAATCGAAGCCGAGTTCCGCGGCTATGGCGTCCGGGTCGAGTCCAAGAGACGAACCAGCGAGCGCGCCGCCGCCGTACGGCGACACGGCGAGGCGGCGATCCATGTCGCGGATACGGTCGAGATCGCGCAGCAGCGGGTGCACGTGAGCCAACAGCTGGTGCGCGAGCAGCACGGGCTGAGCGGCCTGGAAGTGCGTCTTTCCCGGCATCACGGTGTCCGGGTGCGCATCCACCTGGGCGAGCAACGCTTCAACGACGTCAACAAGCCCGGCGGACACACGGCGAGCGGCGACGCGGACCCACATGCGGAATTGCGTGGCGACCTGATCGTTGCGACTGCGGCCGGCGCGCAGCCTCCCGCCGACCTCGGGGCCGACTCGGTCGATGAGGCCGCGTTCGAGCGCGCCGTGCACGTCTTCGTCGCTCTCGGCCGCGACGAATGCCCCCGACTCGACGTCGGCGGCGAGTCGGTCGAGTCCGGAGAGCATCGTCGTGAGATCGGCATCGCTGAGAAGCTCGGCGCGATTGAGCACGCGGGCATGCGCCTTGGACGCCGCGATATCGAACGGGGCAAGCACCCAGTCGAAATGCGTGGACTTACTCAGCGCAGCCATCGCATCTGCGGGGCCACCGGCGAAACGGCCGCCCCACAGCGCTCCGGTGTTGGTGCCGTGCCGACCCTCGCCCGTGGTGGGTTCGGCGTCGCTCATAGTCCGAGGTCCCGCTTCGACGCGATCTTCGAGGACAGGCCGTGGATCTGGACAAAGCCCTTGGCGTAGGACTGGTCGAACGAGTCGCCCTCGTCGTAGGTCGCGAGGTTGAAGTCGTATAGCGACTCGTCGGAACGACGGCCGTTCACGGTGATGTGTCCACCGTGCATGACCATGCGAACATCCCCGGACACCCGCTGCTGAGTCTCTTCGACGAATGCGTCCAATGCACGCTTGAGCGGCGAGAACCACAGGCCGTCGTAAACCAGCTCGGTCCACCGCTCTTCGATGCGGCGCTTGTAGCGGCCGACCTCCCGCTCAAGGGTGACGTGCTCGAGCTCCTGGTGCGCGGTGATGAGCGCCATCGCGCCCGGAGCCTCGTAGATTTCGCGGCTCTTGATGCCGACGAGGCGGTCCTCGACCACGTCGAGCCGGCCAACGCCCTGGGCACCCGCGCGGCGGTTGAGCTCCTCGATGGCCTCGAGCACGGTGACCTTGCGGCCGTCGATGGCGACCGGCTTGCCCTTCTCGAAGGAGATGGTCACCTCATCGGGAGCGGAGAAGTTGACGGTCGGATCCTCGGTGTAGTCGTAGACGTCCTTGGTCGGGGCGTTCCACAAGTCCTCGAGGAACCCGGTTTCGACTGCGCGGCCCCACACGTTCTGATCGATGGAGAACGGCGACTTCTTGGTCACCGTGATCGGGATGTTGTTCTCCTCGGCGAAGTCGATCGCCTTCTCGCGCGTCCACGCGTAGTCGCGAACCGGGGCGATGACGTCGAGGTCCGGCGCGAGGTTCATGAAACCGACCTCGAATCGGACCTGGTCATTGCCCTTACCCGTGCAGCCGTGCGCCACGGCCGTCCCACCGTGGGCCTTCGCGGCCTCGGTGAGGTGCTTGACAATAAGCGGGCGCGAGATCGCGGACACTAGCGGGTAGCGATCCATGTAGAGGCCGTTGGCCTGGATCGTCGGAAGGCAGTACTGCTCGGCGAACTCGTCGCGGGCATCGACGACGATGGACTCGACCGCTCCGCAATCGAGTGCGCGCTGGCGCACGATGTCCATATCCTCGCCGCCCTGGCCGAGATCGATCGCGACCGCGACGACCTCGGCCCCGGTCTCCTTGGCGATCCAGCTGATCGCCACCGAGGTGTCGAGTCCGCCCGAGTAGGCCAGAACCACGCGGTTTGCCATTGAATTAGCTCCTTTGCGAAAGATATCTGTGTATCTGTATCAGTTCGTTACTTCGATTATGACGGCACCAGGAAAACCCCGTGCCGTTCGGTCTACTGTGCCAGCTGCGCGAGCAGTTCGGCGAGGCGCTCGCCGGTAACGGGTTCGCGGGCGAGCACGAAGATCGTGTCGTCCCCGGCGACGCATCCCACGACATCAGGAAGATTGGCTCTGTCGATGGCGCTCGCGAGGAAGTTCGCGGCGCCCGGCGGCGTGCGGAGGACCGCGGTGTTGCCACTGAAGTCCATGCTGGTCATCAGCTCGCCGAGGAGCTTGCCCAGGCGGTCGGTGCCGCCGTGCACGCCGTGGATCGGTCGCCCGTCCTCGGGAAGTACGTAGCGCCCGACGCCGCCGTCCGCGGCGCGCATCTTGATCGCGCCGAGCTCGTCGAGATCCCTGCTGAGGGTCGCGATCGTGACGGCGATCCCCGAGCGCTCCAGCGCCTCGGAGAGCTGGCTCTGGCTACGCACGTCCTGTCCGTCGAGAATCTGCGCAATGACGGCATGGCGTGCCGCCTTCGACGCCGGCTTCACTCTCACGGTGCTGTCGTTCACGTCCGTCGCCTCCGCCATGCCTACGAGCGCTCGACCAGCCAGGCGAGCAGCGCCTTCTGCGCATGCAGGCGGTTCTCGGCCTCGTCGAAGACGCGAGAGGCTGCGCCCTCGATCACGTCATCGGTGATCTCGTTGCCGCGGTAGGCAGGGAGGCAGTGGAGAACGATGGCGCCCTCGGACGCGGCATCGACGACGCGCTGGTCGAGCTGGTAGTCGCGCAGGTCGGCGAGCCGCTGCTTACCGCTCTCCTCCTGCCCCATCGAGATCCACGTGTCGGTGATGAGCACGTCCGCTCCTTCCGCGGCGGCGAGCGGATCGGTGGTCACCGTCGCCGAGCCGCCGGTCTCTGCCGCGACTTCCTTGGCCCGTTCGACGATCTCTGCCTCGGGCTTGTACCCATCCGGCGCGGCGATGGTGATGTGCATGCCGGCGAGCGCGAATCCGATGAGATACGAGTTCGCCATGTTGTTGGCGCCGTCTCCCACGTACACGGCCTTGAGGTCCGCCGTCTTCCCGCCGAAGTTTTCGCGCACCGTGAGCAGGTCGGCGAGAATCTGGCACGGGTGGAAATCGTCGCTGAGCGCATTGACGACCGGCACGCTCGCGTGGGCCGCCATCTCTTCGAGCCCGGACTGCGCGTAGGTGCGCCACACGATCGCCGAGACGTAGCGGTTGAGTACGCGCGCGGTGTCCGCGAAGGTTTCGCCCTTGCCGAGCTGGGAGCTCTGCGAGTCGACGACGATCGGGTTACCGCCGAGCTCAGCGATGCCCGCGTCGAAGGAGAAGCGCGTGCGGGTCGAGGTCTTGTCGAAGATGACGGCGACGGAGCGCGGTCCGGCGAGCGGTTTGTGCCCGTAGCGGTCTGCCTTGAGGGTTGCCGCGAGATCGAGGATCTCGGCTTGTTCGGCCGCGGTGACGGAGTCGTCGCGGAGGAAGTGGCGTGGAGTCACTGTGGTGTCCTTTTGGGAAGTTATTCGCCGCTGGTCACGGCGTCGAGGATCGACGGAAGCGCTGCGGTGAACGACGCGAGCTGGTCCTCGGTGATGATCAGGGGCGGGGCGAGGCGGACGACGTCGGCACCGGCGGTACCGACGATGAATCCGTGTTCGCGGGCTGCGGTGACGACCTTCGCGGCGACCGGTTTCTCCAGCACGATTCCGAGGAGCAGCCCGCGGCCACGGACGCCGGCAACCAACGAATGGGAGAGCATCTCCACCTCCGCCGTCACAAGCTTGCCCAGTCGATAGGCGTGATGGGCCAGCCCCTCGGATTCGATGACGTCGAGCACCGCGAGTCCAGCGGCCGAGGCTATCGGGTTACCGCCGAAGGTGCTTCCGTGTTGGCCGGGCTGAAGCAGCTCGCCGGCGCGGCCGATGCCGAGGACTGCACCGATCGGCAGTCCCCCACCGAGCCCCTTGGCGACGGTAATGATGTCGGGCACGATGCCGGCTCCGCGCGAGGCGAACATCTTGCCCGTGCGGCCGATGCCCGTCTGCACCTCGTCGCAGACCAGCAGGATGCCGTACTCGTCGCACAGGCGCCGAACATCGAGAAGGTAGCCCTCGGGCGGATCGAAGACTCCGGCCTCGCCCTGGATGGGCTCGACGAAGATCGCGGCTACGTCGTTGGGATCGCCTGATTCAACGACCGCACGGAGAGCGGCGATGTCCCCATAGGGGAAGAATTCGGCGCCCGGCGGCAACGGCTCGAACGGCTCGCGCTTATCCGGCTGCCCCGTGATCGACAGCGCGCCCATCGTCCGCCCGTGAAACCCGCGCTCGGCGGCCAGCGTGCGGGAACGGCCCGTGAGGCGAGCGATCTTGAACGCCGCCTCGTTCGCCTCGGTGCCGGAGTTGCAGAACATCGTGCGCACCGGCTTGTCCGTGTCGACCGCTTTCGCGAGCCGCTCGGCGAGCTCCACAGTGCGCGGGTGAATGTAGATGTTCGACACATGCCCGAGGGTGGAGACCTGTTCGGTGACGGCCTCGACGAGTTTCGGGTGCGCATGCCCGAGCGCGTTGACCGCGATGCCCGAGAACAAGTCGATGAACTCGTGCCCCTCGCTGTCGGTGACGACGACCCCCTTGCCCGAAACAAGCTCGACCTCGGGAGTGCCGTAGTTGTTCATCAGGGCCGCGGCCCACCGCTCCTTGAGCGAGTTGTTCAGCGCGAAAACGCTCATGCCCTTTTCCTTACGTCGTGATCTCCATTGGTGACCATCGTCCCGATCCCGCCCTCGGTGAGCAGCTCCAGCAGAACCGAATGCGGAATTCGCCCGTCGATGACCTGCGCGGCTTCCACCCCGTTCTCGACCGCATGCAGGCAGGACTCCATTTTCGGGATCATGCCCGAGGCGAGGCTCGGAAGAAGCTCACGAAGACGCTCGGACCCGAGGTATGACACCAACGAGGACCTGTCCGGCCAATCCGCGTAGAGACCCTCGATGTCGGTGAGCATGACCAGACGCACCGCGCCGAGCGCAGTCGCGAGCGGGGCCGCGGCGGTGTCCGCATTGATGTTGTAGACCTGCCCACCGGGGCCCGGCGCGATCGTGGAGACGACTGGGATCCTGCCGGAGTCGATGATGTCCATCACCGCGCCCGGGTTGACCTCGACGACGTTGCCCACGAGCCCGATGTCGACCTGCTCCCCGTCGACCGTCGCGTAACGCTTCTCGGCGGTGAACAAGCCGGCGTCCTCACCGGAAATTCCGACCGCGTACGGCCCGTGGGCGTTGATGAGCCCGACCAATTCTCGCCCGACCTGGCCGAACAGCACCATCCGCACGACCTCCATCACCTCCGGGGTCGTGACACGGAACCCGCCGCGGAACTCGCCCTCCATGCCCAGGTTGCTGAGCATCGCGTTGATCTGGGGTCCGCCGCCGTGCACGACGACTGGCTTCATCCCACACGTGCGCAGGAAAACCATGTCCTCGGCGAATGCCGCCTTGAGGCGCGCATCGACCATCGCATTACCGCCATATTTGATGACGATGATCTTGTCGCCGAACTTCTTCAACCACGGCAGCGCCTCGACGAGCACGTTTGCCCGAACATAAGGCGAGAGCCCCTCCAACACCTCTGCGATGCCGTCGTCCGCGCCGGCCGCCGCGCTTCGTCCCGGCGCGGAGTCGAGGACGTTCTCCCCCGTCGGCTCGCCCATGGCCGTGTCCTTTCCCTCGGAAATCATCTGTCCTCTACTCCTGTTGTGCGCGGTCCGCGCCCGGGATGATTCGTAACGTCGCACCGCCGAGACTGGGAAGCTCCCACGGACCATCGCTTCGCGCGATACTCTCCGCAGCTTCGCCAGGGTCGGCCACGCCGCAGATCGCCACATCGATGGCACCGACCTCTGTGCCGCCTGATTCGCCGACGATCTTCGCCGCCGATTCGACGATCCGGTGGACCACATCGAACCCGCGTTCCGGGATCGACGGGCACCCCGCGGTGACGACAATGGCGCGCAGCGATCTCGAGTGCGCCTTCTGCCTGGTCCATGCAAGTTCCGCCGTTCGATCGGGACCGGCGACGTCAATCCGCGCGGTGGTGCCGGGCCGCAGCGAAAGCAGCCGCACATCTACCGATTCCAGTTCGGTCACGTCTTCGAGCCGAGGCATCATCCGAATCCGGGCCCTACGGCGCGAGACCGACGAGGGGAAGACCTGCGGTCTCCTCGAGCCCGAGCGCGATGTTCATCGACTGGATCGCCCCACCGGCCGTGCCCTTGGCGAGGTTGTCGATTGCCGAGGTGACGATCGCCGTTCCGGCTGTCGCGTCCACCTCCACGCCGATCTGCACGCAATTCGAACCGAGTACGTTCGCCGTCATGGGCTGCTGGCCGGCAGGCAGCACATGGACGAACGGCTCGGTGGCATACGCCTCCGCATAGGCGGCGCGAATTTCTTCGGCCGAATGGCTGGTGGGGATGACGGCGGTCGTGAGGATCCCCCGGGCCATCGGCGCCAGTACCGGGGTGAACGAGACCTTGAGCTGAGCGTCGGTGAGTCCACCGAGGTTCTGGGTGATCTCCGGGATGTGGCGGTGCACGGCGACGCCGTAGGCCTTCGCCGAACCATGGACCTCCGCGTGGAGCATGGGCACCTTGGCGGCCTTGCCCGCTCCCGAGCTTCCCGTGACGGACACGACCGTGATCTGCTCGCTGAACAAGCCGCGCGCGACACCCGGCATGAGCGCGAGGGTCGCGCCCGTCGGGAAGCAGCCGGGAACCGCGATCTTTTTCGTGTTCGCGAGAATCTCGCGCTGGCCGGGAAGTTCGGGGAGCCCGTACGGCCAGGTGCCCGCATGCTCGGTGCCGTAGTACTTCTCCCAGTCCGCGGCATCGGCGAGGCGATGGTCGGCGCCAAGGTCCACAACGAGTGTGTCCTCCGACAGCTGCGCTGCGATCTCGCCCGAATGACCGTGCGGGAGACCGAGGAAGACGACATCGTGCTTCGCGAGAATTTCCGGAGTGGTCTCCTCCAGCACGCGGTCCGCGAGCGGGATGAGGTGGGGATGCGAATCGCCGAGGCGCTGGCCGGCGTTGGAGTTCGCAGTGAGGGCGCCGATCTCTATGCTGCCGTCACGGACCCCCGGGTGGTCGAGAAGGAGACGAAGGAGCTCTCCCCCGGCGTAACCCGACGCTCCGGCAACTGCAAGTGAAATCGTCATGCGCCCACTGTGCAATATTTTACGTTGATTTGCAACTACTTACGCACCACGTGTGGCACGCTCCGCCGTCATGCGTGGAGGTACCAGTTGTGGTCGAGGGGTCCGCTCCCCTGGCCGACGTCGAGATCCAGCCCGCCGAGGAGCGCGCCGTCCATCCACGGCCGTACGCGCGCGTAGGCCTGCTGCCAGTCTTCGCTGATGACCCGCGCGGTGGCGAGGGCAGAGGACATCGAGCAACCCGTGCCATGGGTGTGGGGCGTCTCTACACGTGTAAAGGGAAGTTCGACGACGTCGAGCGCGCCCCCGCGGGTGTTGACGAGAATGTCGGCGTGGCTGGCGTCCTCGAGGTCGCCGGTCGTGGCGAGCACGGCGACGCCGAGCTCCTCGTGCGCCTTCGTCGCCTGACGGATGACGTCGTCGATCCCCGGCGCGGTGTCCTCCCCTACGAGGACGCCGAGTTCGGGGACGTTCGGGGTGACGATCGAGACACTCCGCGCAAGTTCGACGAGAGCAAGTGTCGCGTCGTCCGTGGACAGCTTCCCGCCGGTCGTAGCGACCATGACGGGGTCCATGACGACGATCGGCGGGCGCTCGGACTCGAGCCACGCAGACACGGTGCGCACCGTCTCGGCCTCGCCGAGCATGCCGATCTTCACCGCGTCGATGGCGACGTCCGCGGAGATCGACTCGAGCTGTGCGCGCAGCACCTCCACGGGCTGCGGGAACACACCCTGCACGCCGGTGGTGTTCTGGGCGGTGATCGAGGTGATCGCGCCCATGCCGTATCCGCCCATCGCGGAGATCGCCTTGAGGTCCGCGAACAGTCCCGCTCCGCCGGTGGGGTCGGTGCCCGCGATGGACAACACCCTAGGTACGGGCGCGGCGTCGGCGACTTCGGCGTTCGCGGGCTCAGCCACGAAGGACCGCCCCCAACGTGTCGCCCGCCGCGCGCACTGCCGAGTCGCGCATCTCGCTGGCTTCGTCCTCGGTGAGCGTGCGATCAGCGGCGCGGAAGCTCAGCGCGTACGCGAGGGACTTCTTTCCCTCTCCCACCTGCTCACCGGTGAAGACATCGAAAAGCTCGACACTCTCGCACAGCTCTCCCGCACCTACCGCGAGAGCGTCGCGCACGGCCGAGGACGGCACGTCCGCGTCGACGACGACGGCGACGTCCTGCAGCACCGCGGGGTACGCGGAGATCTCCGGCGCCGGGAGCACCTCACCCACGCCGAGCTCGGTGAGGTTGATCTCCATCGCGCTCGTGCGCTTCGGCAGCTCCAGGCGCTCGAGCACCGCCGGGTGCAGCTCGCCGGCGTGTCCGACGATGCGCTCGCCGCGCTCGTCCCGCACAATGATTTCCGCGCAGCGCCCAGGATGCCACGGCGCGTATTGCGCCGCGCGGATCTCGATGTCGACGCCGGCGCCCCGAGCAACCTCGCGCGCGGCCTCGACCGCGTCGAGGGCGTCCGCGTCGCGTCCCGCACCCCAGTGTCCGGCGGGTGCGCGCTCGCCGGAGTACAGAGTTGCCACGTGTAGCGGCTGGTACGGCAGCGAGCCGTTCAGTTCCTCGATCTCGGCGTTCGACGGCCGCTTGGTCACGTCGAATACCTCGATCCTGCGCGTATCGGAAGTGCGCCGGGTGACCTGCGAAATGGAGAACATCGACAGCGAGCGGCGACCGCGCGCGAGATTGCGGCGTGCGACGTCAACAAGGGGTGGCAGGAGGGTCGTCGCGAGATGTGCCTGCTCGGCATCGAGGGGGTTGAGCAGTTCCATGGTGTTGCGGCGCGGGTCGTCGGCGTCGAGGCCGAACGCGTCGAACACCGAGGGGTTGAGGAACGGGAACGCGATAACCTCGACGTGGCCCGTGTACGCGAGGGCATGCCCGATCGCGCGGCGGGAGCGCTGGGAGGCGGTGAGTCCGCGGCCCGACGGCGCCTGCGGCAGGATCGACGGGATCGATTCGAGCCCCTCGAGGCGCAGTACCTCCTCGACGAGGTCGGCGTTCATCCTCAGGTCGGTGCGCCAGGACGGCGGGGTCACCGAGAGCACTCCGTCGCCACCCGCAGCGACCTCACATCCGATCTGGCGCAGGCGCCGCTCGGACGTTCCGGCCGGATAGTCGACCCCGGCGACCTCGTCGGGGCGCACGGCCGGGAATTCGATCGTCGGCATCTCGGGGACGCCGCCGATGTCGGTGAGCGTCGGTTCGACGGTGCCGCCGGCGATCTCGGCGAGGAGCGTCGCCGCGCGGTCGAGCGCGGCGATGGTGATGCCGGGGTCGACCGACCGCTCGTAGCGCTTGCCCGCCTCGCTGGGCAGCTTGTGCCGGCGAATGGTGCGGAAGATGTGCAGCGGCTCCCACACCGCGGCTTCGAGCAGCACGTTCGTGGTGTCGTCGGACACCTCGGTGTCGGCTCCGCCCATGACGCCGGCGAGCGAGATCGGCCCGCGGGCGTCGCAGATCACGACGTCGCCGGAATCGAGCGTTCGGGTCTGATCGTCGAGGGTGACGAGCTTCTCGCCCGTACCGGCGAAGCGCACGTGCAGCCCGCCCTGCAGGGCGTCGGCGTCGAAGGCGTGCATCGGGTGGCCGAGCTCGAGCATCACGTAGTTCGTGACGTCGACGGCCGGCGAGATCGGGCGGATGCCCGAGGTGAGCAGCCGCTTGACCATCCACCACGGAGTGCGGGCGCGCGCGTCGATTCCGGTGACCTTGCGCGCGGCGAACCGCACCGTGTCGACGTCGTCGTCGATGCGGACGGGCCAGGCCTCCTCGGAGTCGCCGAGACCGAGCTCGCCGGCGGGCTCGGCGAAGTCGAGATCGAAGCCGCAGGCGAGTTCGCGTGCAAGGCCGCGCGCAGAGAAGCAGTAACCGCGGTCCGGGGTGATGTTGAGCTCGATGACGGTGTCGTCCAAACCGAGCATGTCCGCGGCGGACTCGCCCGGCTCGGCGGTCCCCTCGCGGAGGGTGATGATGCCGCTGTGGTCGTTGCCGATGCCGAGTTCCTTCGCCGAGGCGATCATCCCTGCACTCGGCTTCCCGTAGGTCACGCGCTCGCCGATCTCGAAGTTCCCGGGCAGCACGGTGCCCGGCAACGCGACCACCACGAGGTCGCCCTCGGCGAAATTGCGCGCGCCGCACACGATCTCCTGCGGCGCGTCGTTACCCACGTCGACGTGGCAGAAGCGGATCGGCTTCTTGAATCCCTCGAGCTCCTCGATCGACTGCACGCGCCCGATGACCAGTGGGCCGGTAATCTCCGGCAGCGCCTCGGGTTCGCCCTCGACCTCGAGCCCGACGGAGACGAATCCGGCGTCGAGCTCCGCTGGGCTCACTGACCAACCTTCGTTGGCTCGCTGCAGGATTTCCGTCAGCCAGGACTGTGCGATCTGCACGGTGGGTGCCCGCCTTTCGCTTCGGTGGGTGGATAGGAATCGGGTATGACGCCGGAGGCGCTAGGCGCGCACGCCGAACGGGAGCGAGAAGCGGACGTCGCCTTCGATAATGTCGCGCATGTCCGAAATGCCGTTGCGGAATTGCAGCGTGCGCTCGAGCCCCATGCCGAATGCAAAGCCCGAGTAGATCTCGGGGTCCACACCGCACGCGGTGAGCACGTTGGGGTTGACCATGCCGCAGCCACCCCATTCGACCCAGCCGGCGCCGCCCTTCTTGTTCGGGAACCAGACGTCGACCTCGGCGCTCGGTTCGGTGAATGGGAAGTAATTCGGTCGCATCCGGGTGCGCGAATCGGGGCCGAACATGGCGCGGGCTAGGTGGTCGAGCGTGCCGCGCAGGTGCGCAAGCGTCAGCCCCTTGTCGACCGCTAGTCCTTCGACCTGATTGAACACCGGGGTATGGGTCGAGTCGATCTCGTCGGTCCTGAACACCCGCCCAGGACAGGCGACGTAGATCGGCGGCTCATGATGGAGCATCGTGCGGATCTGCACCGGCGAGGTGTGGGTGCGAAGCACCTGACGGCTGTCCTCCGGTGCCACGTGGAAGGTGTCCTGCAATGTGCGGGCTGGGTGATCGGGAAGGAAGTTGAGCGCGTCGAAGTTGTAGTACTCGCTTTCGACTTCCGGCCCTTCCGCTATCTCCCATCCCATCGCGACGAATACGTCGGCCACCTGCTCGGAGATGATCGTCACCGGGTGCTGCGCGCCGCGCGGCGCACGCGCGGACGGCACCGTGAGGTCGAGGGTCTCGGCGACGAGTACGGCCGCGTCGCGTTCGGCAAGGAGGGTTTCGTTGCGCTCGTCGAATGCCTGCTGTGCGCGCCCGCGCGCGGCGTTAACGGCCTTTCCGGCGGCTGCCTTCTCTTCCTTCGGAAGGGAACCGAGCGACCGGCGGCTGAGAGCGATGGGGCTCTTGTCGCCGAGATGGGCGGACTTGGCTGCGGCGAGCTCTTCAAGGTCCCCGGCCGCCGCGAACGCCGCCGCCGCGGCCTCCGCGTGCGCGTTCAACGAGTCCTCGGACACCTCGATGTTCTCGGGCGCTCGATCACCTGCCACGGTCGTCCACTCCCTTTCGACGTTCCCCGCCCTCGCGCTTTTCGCCATGCGAAGACCCTAGATAGTGTCCCAGAGTAATGGATGAGGGGCAGCTATCCAGCAGGTGGATGTGCGATGGCGCTGGAGTGGAGGCAGATTGCCGCAGCGGTGGCGATGTTGAGGCTCTCGGCGCGGCCTCGCAACGGAATCCGCACCCGCGCATCCGCTGCGTCGCGCAACTCGGCAGCGACCCCGTGTGCCTCGTTGCCGAACACCCACGCGGTGGGCGCCGACAGCAACATCCGCCCCTCTTGCGAAGTGATGTCGATGTTCCCGTCGCCGGTGGCCACGAGCAGCGAGAGCCCGGCATCGGAGGCGCGCACTGCCACGTCGGCGACCTGGATGCCGCGCACGACGGGCATGTTGAACACGCTACCTGCCGAGGCGCGCACCGCCTTGGGGCCTTCCGGGTCCGCGGAGTCCGCGGTGAGCCACACCTGGTCGGCGCCCAGCGCGTCGGCGGCTCGGATCAGGGTTCCGACGTTGCCCGGTTCGGCCAGGGCCTGGCCGATCGCGACGATCCGAGGACGGGCGCCGGCGTCGATCTCCTCGGCGGGCACGGACGCGTCGTGCACGATGGACCGGCAGAGGGCGACGATCCCCGGTGGGGTCACGGTCGCCGACAGTCCCGACATCGCCCGCTCTGTGACGGCGGACAGCGTGATCCCTGCATGAGTGACCGCGCCGACGAGTGGGCCGTAGCGATCGAGCGCGTCCGGCGTCATAAATACTTCTCTTGTTACTCCTGCGCCGAGTGCAGCCTCGACGGAGTTGGCGCCCTCGGCGAGGAACGCTCCAGCCTTGCGGCGGGCGGCGGCGCGGTGGAGTTTGGATGCAGAAACGACCCGCGGAGTCCGTTCGGTGAACGGGTCCGCGGGTCGTCCGCTGGAGTTCGATGCCATGGGCATTCGACCTTCGTTACGCGTGTGGGCGCGTTACGCAGCCGGCGCGTTGACGTCGGAGGGAAGCGCCTTCTTGGCGGTCTCGACGAGCGCGGTGAACGCGGCCGGGTCCGACACGGCGATCTCGGCGAGGATCTTGCGGTCGACCTCGACACCGGCGGCCTTGAGGCCCTGGATGAAACGGTTGTAGGTCATGTCGTTGGAGCGCGCAGCGGCGTTGATGCGCTGGATCCACAGCTTGCGGAAGTCGCCCTTGCGCTGACGACGGTCGCGGTAGCTGTAGGTCATCGAGTGGAGCATCTGCTCCTTGGCCTTGCGGTACAGGCGCGAACGCTGACCGCGGTAGCCCTTGGTCGACTCGAGAACTGTACGACGCTTCTTCTGGGCGTTGACCGCCCGCTTTACACGTGCCACGGGTAATTCCTTTTCTTACGGGGCCGGCGCCTTTCGAGGCTGCACAGCCGGAATGTTCTTGAAGCGGCCGGTTCTTACTGGCCGAGAAGCTTGTTGATGCGAGGAGCGTCGGCGTCTGCGACTGCCGTGCGTCCGTCCAGGCGACGGGTGCGCTTGGTCGGCTTCTTCTCCATGATGTGGCGACGGTTGGCCTGCTGGCGGACGAGCTTGCCCTTACCGGTCTTACGGAAGCGCTTTGCGGTGCCCTTGTGGGTCTTCATCTTCGGCATTGGAAATCCTTTGACACTCTTGCTGGGCGCCCGCCACTGGTGCGGGCGCTTTCGGTTTGGGCGCGCTACTGCGCGTCGGACTCGGCCGTCTTGTTTCCGCTGTTGCCGCGGGACTTCGCGTCCTGCGCCTTCGCACGGGTCTTCTGACCGCGGTGCGGAGCGACGACCATGGTCATATTGCGACCGTCCTGCTTGGCGTTCGTCTCGACAAAGCCGTAATCGACGATGTCGTCGGCGAGACGCTGCAGAAGGCGGAATCCGAGCTCCGGACGCGACTGCTCGCGTCCGCGGAACATGATCGTGACCTTGACCTTCGAGCCCTTTTCGAGGAAACGGACGACGTTGCCCTTCTTGGTCTCGTAGTCGTGGTCGTCGATCTTCGGGCGAAGCTTCTGCTCCTTGACCACGGTTTGCTGCTGGTTCTTACGAGCCTCGCGCGCCTTCTGCGCTGCCTCGTACTGGAACTTGCCGTGGTCCATGATCTTGGCCACCGGGGGGCGTGCATTCGGTGCAACCTCGACTAGGTCGAGGTCAGCTTCGTAAGCCAGACGCAGGGCGTCTTCTACGCGAACAATTCCGACCTGTTCGCCTCCCGGACCCACAAGACGGACCTCGGGGACGCGGATTCGTTCGTTAATGCGGGCTTCGTTGCTGATGGGGCCTCCTCAGTAGTGCCAATTCACTGGTCGACGTAGCAAATGGCCCCGCACCCGCAGACGCTGCGCGGGGGATCCCGCACACACAAATGCGAAAGGCCCATCTGCGTAAAGATGGGCCTGCGTGCACCGCTGGACCACGCCCGATGGATTCGAGCGAGGTTGCGATGGACCACCAAGCTTCCGAGTGTACGGTGCCGGATGGTGGGAGCAGGCTCCACTTGCGTGAGTTGCACCCCAGGACAGGACGCACTCTTCTAGTCGTGGTGCAACACTAGCAAACGGTCAGCCTACAACCCAAACCGTTGCGCGCGTTGCCGCCTGCGTTTTCCCTGCGCGCCCGCGCGCGTGGCACAGTTGAGGCATGAGCGAAGGACGCGATCCCAATATCAATCTCGATGATCTGCTTGCGCACGGCGAGCACTCCGATGGCGAGCACGATGTCGACGTGTTCGAGCTTGCCGACGTTCCCGCGCAGGAGGTCATCCTCCGCTCGATCATGGTGCTCATGAGTGCAGCGGCGGAGAAGCTCGGCCTGTCTTCAGATGATCCCGCCTCAAGCCCCAACCTCGACCTAGACGAGGCTCGCCGGCTTATCGACGCTCTCGCCGGTCTCGTCGCCGGTTCGGCCGAGTACCTTGGCCCGCAGGCGAACAATATCCGCAATGGGCTCCAGGGCTTGCAGCACGCTTTCCGCGAATCCTCCGCGATCCCTGACGAGCCAGGACAGGGACCAGGCGAGAAGTTCACGGGCAAGGTGTACTAGACCCCGGCTATCGCGGCGCCCGGTCTTGGACCGGCGCCGCCGACTCCTCAGCGCAGTTTGCGCGCCTTCGAGCGCGCAGACTGGGCCTTTTTCTCCGTGGCAGGGGCCGCCTTCTTCGCCGCCGCCTTCTTCGCGGGCGTCTTGGCGACGGTAGTCTTTGCCGCCGACTTCTTCGCCGCCGACTTCCGCGCACCGGCCTTCTTCGCCGGAGCCGCCGCCCGTGAGGCATCCTCCTCGTAGACCTCGACCGGCACCGGGTGTGCTCCGGCGAAGATCTCCTTGAGGAACTGTCCGGTGTAACTCTCCGACACCTTCGCCAGCTGCTCGGGAGTTCCCTCGGCGACCAACGTTCCGCCACCGCTGCCGCCTTCGGGCCCCATGTCGATGACCCAGTCCGCGCACTTGATGACATCGAGGTTGTGTTCGATGACGAGGACGGTGTTGCCTTTGTCTACGAGCCCCTGCAGCACGCGCAGGAGTTTATTGATGTCCTCGAAATGGAGCCCCGTGGTCGGCTCGTCGAGGATATAGACGGTCTTACCCGTGGACCGCTTCTGTAATTCGGCTGCGAGCTTAACTCGCTGTGCCTCACCCCCGGATAGCGTTGTGGCAGGTTGCCCCAGACGAACGTAGCCAAGGCCGACCTCCGTCAACGTCTTGAGGTACCGGTGGATCGAGGTGATCGGCTCGAAGAAGTCCGCCGCCTCCTCGATCGGCATCTCGAGAACTTCGGAGATCGACTTCCCCTTGTAGTGGACCTCGAGGGTTTCCCGGTTATACCTGGCGCCGCCACACACCTCGCAGGGGACGTAGACGTCTGGCAGGAAGTTCATCTCGATCTTCAAGGTTCCGTCGCCATGGCATGCCTCGCAACGACCGCCCTTGACGTTGAACGAGAACCTGCCCGGCCCGTAGCCGCGCACCTTCGCCTCGTTGGTCGCCGCGAACAGGCCGCGAATCTTATCGAAGACACCTGTGTAGGTAGCCGGGTTGGACCGCGGCGAGCGTCCGATCGGCGACTGGTCAACCTGGACCAACTTGTCGAAATCGTCGACGCCGTCGATGCGGCGGTGACGCCCCGGCACCTGGCGCGCTCCGTTGAGCTGGTTACTCAGCGTGGTCGCGAGGATGTCGTTGACGAGAGAGGACTTCCCGGAGCCGGACACGCCTGTCACCGCGCAGAGCACGCCGCCCGGGAACCGCACATCGATATCGCGAAGGTTGTTTTCCCGCGCACCACGCACGTATAACGACCGCGGCTGGTTCGAGGCCCGACGGCGCTCAGGCAGCGGAATCGACTTGCGCCCGGCGACGTAATCGCCCGTGAGCGACTCGGAGTTCTTCATCAACTCCTTGTAGGTACCCGAATGCACGACCTTGCCGCCGTGCTCGCCCGCGAGCGGCCCGATGTCGACGATCCAGTCCGAGGCGCGGATCGTGTCCTCGTCGTGCTCGACGACGATGAGGGTATTGCCGAGGTTCCGCAGACGCTGGAGCGTATCGAGGAGCTTGCGGTTATCGCGCTGGTGGAGACCGATCGACGGCTCGTCGAGGACGTACAGCACGCCCGCGAGTCCGGAGCCGATCTGCGTCGCGAGACGAATGCGCTGCGCCTCACCGCCCGATAGAGACCCTGCGACACGGTCGAGCGAAAGATAATTGAGCCCGACGTCGAGAAGGAAGGTCAACCGCGCCTGGATCTCGCGGAGCACCTGCCCCGCGATCATCTCCTCACGCTTACCGAGCGTGAGCTTGTTGAGAAACGCCGAGCAGTCGGCGATGGACATCCGAGTCACGTCGGAGATCGATTTGTCTTCCCCCTCGGCGCCGGCGAGGGTGATCGCGAGGATCTCCGGTCGAAGCCGCGTACCGCCACAAGACGAGCACGGGATATTGCGCATATATCCCTCGTACCGCTCCTTCTGCGATTCGGAATCGGTCTGGGACAAACGGCGCTTGAGGAACGGCATGACGCCTTCGAACTTGGCGTCGTAGGAGCGCGAACGGCCGAAGCGGTTCTTGAAACTCACCCGCACCTTGATCGGCGCGCCGCCGAGAACGGCCTTGCGCACCTTTTCCGGCAGCTCGTTCCAGGGCGTGTCCATGGACACATCCATATGGTCCGCAAGTCCCTTCAGCAGATGCTGAAAATACGACTGGGACATCCCACCGGTCCATGGCGCGATCGCGCCGCCCGCGAGAGAACGCTCTGGGTCCGGCACGACCAGATCCGGATCGACCTCGAGCTGGGAGCCGAGCCCATCACACGTCGGGCACGCGCCATAGGGGCTATTGAAGGAGAAGGTGCGGGGCTCGATCTCGTCGATACCGATCGGATGACCATTCGGGCACGCCATGTTCTCGGAGAAGCTACGCACCCTGTTCGGATCATCATCCGGTAGGTCGACGAAGTCGGCGACGACGATGCCTTCTGCCAGGCGCAGCGCGGTCTCGATCGAGTCGGTGATGCGCTGCTTCGAAGAGGCCTTTACCGAGATCCGGTCGACGATGACGTCGATATCGTGCTTTTCCTGTTTCTTGAGCTTTGGCGGTTCGCTGAGCTGGATCCGCTCCCCGTCCACCATCGCGCGGGCGTAACCCTGGGAGGCGAGATCCTCAAAGAGATCGACGAACTCGCCCTTACGAGTACGAACGACGGGCGCGAGCACCTGGAACCGCGCGCCTTCCTCCATTTCGAGGATCTGGTCCACGATCTGCTGCGGCGTCTGCCGCGCGATGACTTCGCCGCACGTCGGGCAATGCGGAGTGCCGGCGCGGGCGTACAGGAGGCGGAGGTAGTCGTAGACCTCGGTAATCGTGCCAACAGTCGACCGCGGGTTTCGGTTGGTCGACTTCTGGTCGATGGACACCGCCGGCGAAAGCCCCTCGATGAAGTCCACGTCCGGCTTGTCCATCTGGCCGAGGAACATGCGGGCATACGCCGACAACGATTCGACGTAGCGGCGCTGCCCCTCGGCGAAGATCGTATCGAAGGCGAGGGAAGACTTTCCGGAACCGGACAGGCCCGTGAACACCACGAGAGAGTCCCTCGGGATGTCGATATCCACGCCCTTGAGGTTGTGCTCGCGGGCGCCGCGGACTACCAGCCGATCGATCAACTTCCACTCCTAAGTAATACGGCCCGCGGGAAACCTTCCCCGCGGTATGGGCGCCGATTTCACGCCGGTGCCCGCCGCAACTCGGCGAGCCCTCAAGGCACCCGTATGCAATTTACCCGCCGGGTCCGACAATTACGCGCGACGTCATACTCGGGGGTTTTTCCCTAGCGCCAGCGCGGTGAGCGCGGCGAGCTCCGAAACACGTTCTGGCGCTCTAATTCTCTATTCGGTGTCTGATGACAGCCGGGCCGGTATCTTGGTTGTATGAGCACCGACGACATCACCTTGCTCGACGAATACACCGGTCATCTCCCCGAGCGACTCACTGCGGCGCAGTTTTCCACCCCGAACGCGCTGGTGACAAAAATTTCGCTCGGCGACATGAACAATAACGCCTACCTCGTCGAGTGCAAGGACTCCGACAAGGTCCTCCTCATCGATGCGGCCAACGATCCCACCGAGCTCATCCGCTTCCTGCGTGGCTACAGGTCGATGCGCGGGCTGGTCGTGTTCACGACACACTCGCATGCCGATCACTGGCTGGCGCTGCGCGAGATCGTCACCGAATTCGACGCGAAGACGATGGCCCCCGCAGGCGACGCCGCGGACATCCACGTCCCCACCGACGAGGTGGTCCGCCACGGCGACTCCATCGCATGCGGGCGCATATCGCTTGAGGTGATCACCCTCCACGGGCACACCACCGAGGGCGCGGCGCTCGTTCTGGACGACGGCGGCGAGACCCACATCTTCACCGGCGATTCGCTTTTCCCGGGAGGTCCGGGCAAGACACCGACGCCCGAGGCATTCACCTCGCTCATGGACGACCTCGAATCGCGTATTTTCGCCAGGTATGACGACGGAGTCGCTTTCCACCCCGGCCATGGCGACGATTCCACGCTCGGGAACGAGCGGCCACACCTTGGCGAGTGGCGCGAACGCGGCTGGTAACTTTCGCTGGTGCCGTGATCGATGCGCCCGAAAAGGGCTCCGATCGCCCACCGATCCGCCCATGTCCAGCCGTTTCTGCACGACGTACGGTGGTACCACTACCGTGGAGTAAGTTCCCTACTATAGGAGATAACGAATGATTCGCTTTATCGCCCGACCGATGCTTGCTTCGGTATTCATCCTCGACGGCGTCTCCGTGCTGCGCAGCCCCGGCGAGCGTGCTGCGGCCACCGCGCCGGCCGTCAACCGCATCGCGAAGAACACCGAGAAGGCTGCGCCGTCCACCCCGGCCGGCGAGGCCGCAGCGGACAAGGCCGCCAAGGTCCAGTCGCAGGCCGACTCCACTTCGAAGAACGCCGTCCGTGCCCTCGCCGCGGTAAAGATCGGCGCGGGCGCGCTGTTCGCCATCGGCAAGGCGCCGCGCCTGTCGGCGACCGTGCTCGCGGCCGCGCACGCGCCGACGATGGTCGCGCGCTTCTCGGACACCCCCGGTGGAGCGCTGTCGGGCTCGGACACGAAGTTCGTCGGCCTCGCTACCGATGCCGCGCTCCTTGGTGGCCTCTTCCTCGCGGCCGAGGACACCCAGGGCAAGCCGGGTCTGCGCTGGCGCGCGCAGGCTGCTCGCGGAGAGGTTTCCGCGGCGCTGCCCGCCATCAAGGGCGAGGCTCGCTCGCTTCGCAGCGCGCTCGAGTCGACGGCCCAGTCCATCGGCTCGGATGCCCGTAGCTTCGCCGGCACAGTCGGCGACCAGTCGCACAATGCCTCGCAGGCGTTGTCGAACGTGACCGAGAACGTCGGCGAAAATCTTCCCGATAACGCAAAGGTGTGGAGCGAGAAGGCCACGACTGCGGCCACCTCCCTCGCGCATAAGGCGTCCGATGCCGGGCAGAACCTGTCCGAGCGCGTGCAGAACGCCGACACCGGCGCGCTCCTCGACAACGCCCGCACGCGCCTTTCCGAGGTGGATGTCAAGGGCCAGTCGGAGAAGCTGCGCGCGAACGCGACCCCGCTGCTCGATTCGGCACGCAGCTCTGCGCTCAACCTCCGCTCGGAGGCCGAGACCCGCGGCAAGGCGCTTCGTGAAGAAGCCGCCAAGCGCGCGAAGGAGGCCGAGAAGTCGGGCAAGAAGTACCGCAAGCAGGCTCAGAAGCGTGCGGACAAGGCGAAGAAGCGCGCCCAGAAGGCCGCAAAGAAGGCCGGTAAGTAAGGCCCGAGCGCACCAGCGCTTCCGACCGTCCCATCCGGCCCGCCGGGTGGGACGGTCTTTTTTCGTCGGTGTGAGAACGATCTCCCCGTTCCCTGGACAGGACCGGGAATGTTTCTTCGCCGCGACGAGTTGAATTACCGGAAGGGCCACGATGTCCGCTGTCGAAGCGCGCGAACACGTAGGCTGGATCGTCACGTCCACGTCGGATGTCGAGGAGGCGCAACACACTTTGACTCACCCGGACCTGCCCAGCGAGCAGAACTATATGGAGCGCCTCTACGACCGCCTGGAGGACCTCAAGTCGACGGCGAGGCGCCGTCTCGACGAGGCACATTCCGCCGGCGGCGGGACGCCTCAGGCCCGCTCGGAGCGAGAGTCCTACATTCGCCTCTATACCCAGGAGCTCGCGACTTACCGCGCCGCGAATATGGGTTTGTGCTTCGGTCGGCTCGACGCGACCGATGGATCGACGAACTATGTGGGCCGCGTCGGCCTCCGGGATGACGATGCAGAGCTCACCCCGCTCTTGCTCGATTGGCGCTCGGATCTCTCGCGTCCGTTCTACCTCGCGACGGCGGCCCGCCCGGAGGGCATCGAGCGGCGGCGTCATATCCGATCCCACGGCCGCAAAGTCGTCGAAATCAACGACGAATACCTCGATGCCGACCTGGCCGCGCGCTCCGGAGCGAAGGAGCTCGACACGGCGGACGTAGCAGGGGAAGGGGCGCTGCTCGAGGCGCTGGACAGGGCACGCACCGGCCACATGACGGACGTCGTCGCCACGATCCAGCGCGAACAGGACGAGATCATTCGCAACCAGCACCGTGGCGTCATCGTGGTGCAGGGCGGTCCCGGAACGGGCAAGACCGCCGTCGCGCTCCACCGCGCCGCGTACCTGCTCTACACGTTCCGCGAAAAGCTCGACCGCAGCGGCGTGCTCATACTGGGGCCGAACTCGACGTTCCTCGACTACATCGCACGTGTCCTGCCGTCCCTCGGTGAGTCCGGAGTGGTCCTCCGCACCATCGGTGACCTGTATCCGGGTATCGAGGCCGTCGGCTCCGAGCACGAACACGCAGAGGAGGTCAAGGGGTCCGAGGACATGGTCGAGATCCTCAAACGTGCCGTCAAAAACCGGCAGTCCTCCCCCAGCCAGCGAACCAAGATCTCGGTCGACGGAGTCTCCCTCGAAATCACTCCCGCGATGGTCCGCAAGGCCCGTGGACGTGCACGGATGTCGCGTAAGCCGCACAACAGGGCTCGTCCGGCGTTTGTCGACGTTCTACTCGATCAGCTCACCGACGTGTACGCGGACGTCGTTGGACGGCCCCTTCACGTGACGGCGGGCGACGCGGAATCCGTGGCCCGCGAGGCCGCGCTGTTTTCCGACCCGGACTTCGACGCGGCAGTCGATTCCGGGCTCGTCGACGTTGTCGCCGAGGGCGGACAGGTCGCCCGGATCGACGAGGGCGGGCCCGAGGCGCTTGAACGCAATCTCCTCACCGCCGATGATCTCGCGAACGTCCGCAACGAACTGGAAGATCACGACGAACTTGCCGAATTGATCGATCAGTGGTGGCCGATTCTCGCACCCGAGGACGTCCTGGCGGACCTACTGTCCTCCCGCGAGTCGATCGCCTCGGCGGCCTCGGATTACGTCGAGGAGGATCAGCAGGCGCTGTTCCGCGCCGACGGGCATTCTTTTACTCCTGCCGATGTTCCCCTCATCGACGAACTGGCGGAGATCCTCGGTGTCGATTCCGAGGCTGAACGCGAGGAAGAGGAACGGGCCTGGCAGGAACAGTTGCGGCAGGCCGAGGAAGCGCTGGAGATCCTCCAGGGCTCGGCGAACATGGAGTTCGAGGACACCGATTCGGAGATTCTCGCCGCGTACGACATCGTCGACGCCGAGGCGCTGGCGCGACGAAATCGTGCCGATTCGGACCTCACGGTGGCAGAGCGCGCCGCGGCGGATCGGACCTGGGCATTCGGTCACGTCATCGTCGACGAAGCCCAGGAGTTGTCCCCGATGGCGTGGCGCATGGTCATGCGTCGCTCGCCGAACAGGTGGATGACTCTCGTCGGCGATATCGCGCAGACGTCCAATCCCGCCGGCGTCGACACGTGGGGGCAGGCGCTGTCACCATATGTAGAGGATCGTTGGCAGCTGTGTGAGCTCACGGTGAATTACCGCACCCCGGCGACGATCACCGCCGTCGCGGACAATCTGCTTCGGTCGATTAACGAAACGATCTCCTCGCCGCGCCCGGTCCGCGAGGGTCGGTATCCGGTGGGCTGGCACGATGTCGAGCTTGAAGATTCGGACGCGGTCGATGCGACGTTGATGTCCATTCTTTCGTCCTTGGAGCAGGGCCGAAGCACTGCGATCGTCGCGACGGCACAGCGATGCGCCCAGCTCTCACGGCTACCCGAGTTGAATTCCATACTTTCTGCCTCTACAGAAGAAGCAGGGCTGATTCAGGTCGAAGATGTCCGCAGGGTCAAGGGCTTGGAGTTCGACCACGTCGTCGTGGTGGGTCCCGACGAGATCACCGGTGGATCGATCCAAGGCATGCAGGATTTGTACGTCGCTCTTACGCGTGCCACGCAACAGCTGCACATCGTCTTTGACGGCGTGGTCCCTGTAGAGCTTGCCGCGAATGGCTAGCGGGTTTCTGCTCTCTCGGCGGCGGCCGTCTTATAGGCTCCCTGGTGTGGAATCTGTATCGGCAACCTTCGGCCCAGGTCGACGGCTCACCTCGATCCGGGCGCTCGCGAGTTTTGCACTACTGGCCGTGGGCGTCGCACTGTCGGGTTGTGGGGGCGACGAGAGCGCCCCTGCTCCCCCGTCGATTTCCGCGTCCGCCTCCTCGGGAAGTGCCGCTTCGCCATCGACGGAACGCGAACGTACTTCTCATCGCGAGGGATTCGATGATGCACTCGCGCAGGCGGGCTTGGGAGATCTCCCGGCGCCCGTTTCAGATACATTGGCGACCTTGGCATCAAATGTCTGCGCCGCCGGCGGCGGCGAGTCTCAAAAGTCGGATCGTATCGAGGAAATTTTGCCTGTCGCAGAGTCCGTGGCGTCGCTGGTTCCAGACACCGATGCCAGGCAGGTCGCGGACACAGTCTATGACGCCGGGCTGGAAAACTTCTGTTGAAATTGCAGTTCCCGTCGCCGGATCGGCGCGGGGTCCGCCTAAAACGAAACTGCTCCGCTTGCGGTCCCCTATGTCGTGTGGACGATGAGCACGTCGCAGTCGGCACGACGGGCAGTGTCGCCGGGGACGGACCCCCATATGCGGCTGGCGAAGGAGTTCATCCCCCGGTTTCCGACAATGAGTAGGTCGATACCTTGCGTCTTTGTCAGCTTGATGAGCGAGTCGACCGGACCGCCCTCGATAGTCTTGGTGGTGACCCGGTCGGCTGGGACGCCGGCGGCGACAGCCCGCTCCCGAGCTGCGCGAACAATGTCAACAGCGGGATTATCACCTTGGATCTGGTAGGCATCAGAGCCGAGTTCGTCGGCCGCCGCAGCACTGGCACGGGATTCGAGCGGGGTGTATGCGCAACCGATGAGAAGTTCGGCGTTATGCGCCTCGGCGACTTCGGCGGCCTTTGTCACAGCCTTGAGCGATGTCTCCGATCCATCGGTCCCGACAAGCACCTTGGAGTACGTGGCCATGGACGAACCCTTTCTTTCGGTCAATTCGCACCCATTGTAATAGCTCTATGGGCTAAACAAGCACAACAATTCAGCCAATTCTAGGGCAGTAAGGTCGGCTGCGTCGCGAAATGGCGAGCTCGGCGATTATTCGAGGCCCGCGTCCTTCATTCCGCGAAGTTCCTTCTTCAAATCGGCAATTTCGTCGCGCAACCGACCCGCGAGTTCGAACTTCAGCTCGCCGGCAGCGGATTTCATCTGCGCCGTGAGCTCGCCGATGAGCTTTTCGAGGTCCTTGGCAGGCATATCCTTGGGACGCTCGAATTCACCGATCATCGTCGCGTCGCCCGACACGCTCTCGCCTGTCGAGTCCTGCGAATCCGCTTCCTCGTACACAAGGTCGAGAATGTCGTTGATGCTCTTTCGAAGCGGCTGAGGGTCCAGGCCATGCTCCTCGTTGTAAGCGACCTGTTTCTCTCTACGTCGTTCCGTCTCCTCGATCGCCGACTGCATCGAATCGGTGATCCGATCCGCGTACATGTGCACCTCGCCCGAGACGTTTCGCGCCGCGCGCCCGATGGTCTGGATCAACGATGTAGTCGAACGAAGGAATCCTTCCTTGTCCGCGTCGAGGATCGCCACCAGCGACACTTCGGGCAGGTCGAGTCCCTCACGAAGGAGGTTGATGCCGACGAGCACATCGAAGTCTCCGCGCCGAAGCTGGCGGAGAAGTTCGACGCGTTGCAGCGTGTCGACCTCGGAATGCAGATACCTCACACGGATATCGAGTTCGACGAGATAGTCGGTGAGGTCCTCAGCCATCTTTTTCGTCAGCGTGGTGACGAGTACGCGCTCATCCTTTTCCGCGCGTTCCCGGATCGACGTGATGAGGTCATCGATCTGCCCATGTGTGGGTTTGACCACTACCTTCGGATCCACGAGACCTGTCGGGCGGATGACCTGCTCGACGAATTCGCCTCCGGCCTCCGCCAATTCGAAGGTTCCCGGAGTCGCCGATAGATACACGGTCTGGCCGACCCTCTCGCGGAATTCCTCGAACGTCAATGGCCGGTTATCGAGGGCCGACGGTAGCCGGAAACCGAAATCGACGAGGTTTCTCTTGCGCGACATGTCCCCCTCGAACATCGCGCCGATCTGAGGCACGGTCACGTGCGACTCGTCGATGATGGTGAGAAAGTCCTCCGGGAAATAATCGAGCAGCGAGGCCGGCGCACTTCCCGCCGGGCGTCCGTCGATATGGCGGGAATAGTTCTCGATTCCCGAGCAGAACCCGACTTGCTGAATCATTTCCAAATCGTAGGTGGTCCTCATACGCAGGCGCTGCGCCTCGAGGAGCTTCCCCTGCTTCTCGAGTTCGGCCAGGCGCGTCTCCAGCTCCGCTTCGATGTTGGCAACAGCCTTAGCCATACGTTCGGGACCTGCGACATAGTGAGTAGCCGGGAAGATGCGTAGGTCTTCGACCGAGCGAATCGTATTACCCGTGAGCGGGTGGATGTAATGGAGCGAATCGATTTCATCACCGAAAAACTCGATTCGGATAGCGAGTTCCTCGTATGTCGGGATGATGTCCACGGTGTCGCCCTTCACTCGGAAAGTTCCACGAGTCATGGCCATGTCATTGCGGGAATACTGGACATCGACAAGAAGCCTCAGGAAGTCGTCCCGATCGATTTCCTGGCCGACATGGAGCGGCACCGATCGGTCAAGATACGACTGCGGGGTGCCGAGACCGTAGATACAGGACACGGAAGAAACGACGACGACGTCGCGCCGAGACAGCAGTGAGGACGTTGCCGCATGCCGCAGGCGTTCGACGTCGTCATTGATCGACGAGTCCTTTTCGATATAGGTATCGGTCTGCGCTATGTACGCCTCTGGCTGGTAGTAGTCGTAATACGATACGAAGTACTCGACCGCGTTGTGCGGGAGCATCTCACGAAGTTCGTTGGCCAATTGCGCCGCAAGAGTCTTGTTGGGCGCCATTACGAGCGTCGGGCGTTGCAGCTTTTCGATCAGCCAAGCCGAAGTGGCGGACTTACCGGTACCTGTCGCACCCAACAGGACGACATCGCGTTGCCCTTCCCGTACGCGCCTTTCCAGATCTGCGATCGCCGTAGGCTGATCGCCCGACGGCGAGTACGGACTCTCCACCTCGAACGGCGCACTCGACCTTTCGATCTCTCCGATCGGGCGGAACTCTGACTGCACCGTGTAGGGGTCATTGTCGTCGGGGATCTCCGTTGCAAACGCCATGCGTCCATCGTACGAGGTAAGGCCGACAGAAACGCCTGTGGCGCATGGGACTCGACTGTGATGAATCGCTTGGGGTAATCGCGATCCTTCTCCAATTCTTCACTTAGAAGGTGCTGAAATTCCGGGATTGGACAACTAAGCTTGCCGAATGAATACCCACGCCCAGACGCGCTAGGAATGCACATGCCGGCCATGCCCCGCCTCGTCCGGAGGGTCTCTTCCCTCGCCCTCGCCGCAGTCACCGCTACCGCCGCTGTGACCATCCTGAGCATCTCCACCGACTCTGTACCGAACGCACAGGCAGACCCCTGCCAGGGACTCGGAGACGGCAGCGTCGGAACGATGGGAACTCCGGGCGAGCTCGTCATGGGAGGCGTCTACCGGGCGGCGAGCCAGGCTGGCATCCTCAATAACGTGGCCGACGCCATCGTCGGTAACTCTATTCCGTGGTTCAACACCCTCGGTGGGCACATGCCCAAACTCACCGGTCGCACCGACTCCGTCGAGCTAGTCACGGGTAGGACGAGTCCGAATAAGACCGCCGACCGATTCGGCATCACGGGCACCGACCTCGGGATCATGTGGGATAACGGCAACGGCGAAGTTCTCATGGCCGTCGGCGACACCATGGGCAATTGCATCGGCGACTCGCAGTGGCGTTCAAATGTCCTCTTCCGTTCCAAGGACGGAATTCTTGAGGACGGGATGAACCTCGACAATGCACCGATGGAGTCGCCAGGCCTGGCGAAGTCCATCATCCCGCGCTCCGGCATCCCCGGCGCGGAACGCACGGTCATCCCCACCGCAGGCATCTCCGTGGCGGGTAAGCAGTACCTGCGCTATATGTCGGTGATCGACTGGGGCCAACCCGGGCACTGGGAGACCAACTACTCCTCGCTCGCGATTTCCGGCGACAATGGCGAAAACTGGAATCAGCTGCCCTGGACATGGCGGGTCACAGGACAGAACCGACTCCCTGTGGGACCTGCAAACTTCTTCCAGCATGACGTCGAGGTGCCGCAGCCCGGCCAGGACGCCCCGCGCAAGGAGCGCCGCAATGACCCGCCGCCGCGCATGGACAACGGCCAGATGAGTGCCTTCGTCAAGGACGGCGACTTCGCTTACGAGTTCCTCACGCCGTCGGGTCGTCAGGGCGATGCCCGCGTCGGCCGGGTGCGTATCCGCAACGAACAGGGCCAGGAGTACTGGCAGGACTTCGAGAACCCCACGAAGTACGAGTACTGGGATGCAGGCAAGCGCGAGTGGACCGGCGACTTCAACCGCGCGTCGCCGGTCATCCCGGCTCCCGTGTCGGAGCTGTCCGTCGCCTACAACGAGTACCTCGGCCGCTACATCGCGCTTTACACCAACGGCGACAACAACATCGTCATGCGGCAGGCGGACAGTCCAGTGGGCCCTTGGTCGGGTGAGGACATTCTCCTGTCGTCTAAGAGCCTTCCCTCGATCTACGGCGCCTACGTTCATCCGTGGTCGCTCAACGGCCGCGACATGTACTTCACCGTTTCGACGTGGGATGCGTACAACGTTTTCCTCATGAAGACGAATCTCGACTTCGTGCGCCGCGGCGAGATCACGCCCGAGAATCGCCCCGATCCGGCGACGACGGGTGAGGTGCAGGAGCTCGGGCGCACCCCGATCCCCGGGTTCTAGCGGAGGCGACGGGAAAGCCTATCGGACGTCCTGGTTCGCGCACGCCGCCGCGACCTGCTGTCCATCCGATTCGGACATCCTGATTCTCACCGCCAGTGGCCTGACGGGATCGACCCAGCGGAGCACGTACTCTCCGCCGTCATCGGCGACATACCCCGCCTCTATGAGGCGCGCCCGGATGGTCTCGGCATCATCGACGCCAGCGGGCTCGATGTCTATTTCAATGAGATCAACCGCTGGCCCATCTGTAGCCGTGGGACCAACGTGGGTGATGTTTTCGCTCACATCGCCGATCCGATGCTGCAGGCGGGCGATCTCACGGCGAGCCTCATCGGCCCATTCAGGTCGGTAGTCGACGACGGTCTCACCGGGCAACACCGGGTGGCGATGTTCCAGATTGTTGGCCATGACAACCAGACGCCGGTCCCAGACCTTTCGGACCTGTTCTAGGAGCGCCAACTCCGAGCCCGAATTGTCGAGCAAGATATCGGCCGATGCGTGCCGTTGCTCGTCCGTCGCCTGCTTGGCGATCCTCCCACGCGCATCGGCCTCGGTGAGCCCCCGGAGCTCGACGAGGCGCTGCAGCCTGAGCTCCTCGGGGGTGTCGACGACGAGGACGAGGTGGTAGCCGGGTTCCATGCCACCTTCGATGAGGAGCGGAACATCGTGGACAACGATGGCGTCCTGAGGCGCCTGGGCGAATCGCTCGACAGTACGCTCGCCGATGAGCGGGTGCGTAATCGAGTTGAGCGCCGCCGTGCGCTCCTGGCTGACGAAAGCGCGTTCGGCCAACGCGGCGCGATCCAGCGTGCCGTCGGCACCGATGATCTCCTCGCCGAATTCGGCGGCGAGCATGTCCAGGCCGGGAGTTCCCGGGGCGACGACCTCGCGCGCAATCTTGTCGGCGTCGATGATTTCGGCGCCGAGTCGAGCGAGTTCCGCGGACACGGTCGACTTGCCCGCGCCGATTCCGCCGGTCAATCCAAGTATCAACACGTGGTTCAGCTTAGAAGATCGAGGGTGTCAGCGGGAGGGGGCCATGCCATTTCGCCCGGACGCGTGCAAATACACCGATTCCCGGGTTCGGAGTGAACCCGGGAATCGATTGTCGCGCTAGCGCATGCCAACACATGCGGCGAAAGCGCTACTTAGTTGTTGCCACCCGCGAGCTTCTCGCGAAGAGCAGCGAGCTGCTCGTTCGCGAGGGTGCCACCGGCCTCGGCGGACTCGGCAGCCGGAGCAGCGGCCTGCTCGGAAGCGGCAGCGTCGGACGAGTAGTTCGACGGGGCAGCCTCGGCCTGCTCCGCAGCAGCGGCGCGGCCCTTCTCGATCTGCACGGTGTGCAGCTTGTGGCGACGCTCCGCCTCGGCGTAGCGCTGCTCCCACTCTTCACGCTGCTTCTCGAAGCCCTCGAGCCACTCGTTGGTCTCGGGATCGAAGCCCTCGGGGAAGATGTAATTGCCGGCCTCGTCGTAGCTGTCGGCCATACCGTACTTGGACGGATCGAACTCTTCGGTGTAGTCCTCGTCGGCCTGCTTGAGCGACAGCGAGATACGACGACGATCGAGATCGATATCGATGACCTTGACCATCGCATCGTCGCCAACGCCGACGACCTGATCCGGAACCTCAACGTGGCGCTCTGCGAGCTCGGAGATGTGGACGAGACCCTCGATGCCCTCTTCGACGCGAACGAACGCACCGAACGGAACGAGCTTGGTGACCTTGCCCGGCACGATCTGGCCGATTGCGTGGGTGCGGGCGAAGTGGCGCCACGGGTCTTCCTGCGTCGCCTTGAGGGACAGCGAGACGCGCTCGCGGTCCAGCTCGACGGAGAGAACCTCGACCGTGACTTCCTGTCCGACCTCGACGACCTCGGACGGGTGGTCGATGTGCTTCCAGGACAGCTCGGAGACGTGGACGAGTCCATCGACACCGCCGAGATCCACGAACGCACCGAAGTTGACGATCGAGGAGACGACGCCCTTGCGGACCTGTCCCTTCTGCAGCTGGTGAAGGAACTCGGAGCGGACCTCGGACTGCGTCTGCTCAAGCCATGCGCGGCGCGAGAGGACAACGTTGTTGCGGTGCTTGTCGAGCTCGATGATCTTCGCTTCGAGCTCGCGGCCGACGTACGGCTGCAGGTCGCGGACGCGACGCATCTCGACCAGCGAGGCCGGGAGGAAGCCACGAAGGCCGATGTCGAGGATGAGACCACCCTTGACGACCTCGATGACGGTGCCCTTGACCGGCTCGTCCTTTTCCTTGAGCTCCTCGATGGTGCCCCAGGCGCGCTCGTACTGAGCACGCTTCTTGGACAGCATCAGCCGCCCTTCCTTGTCCTCCTTGGTGATGACAAGGGCCTCGACCGAATCGCCGACCTCGACGACCTCGCTCGGGTCGACGTCGTGCTTGATCGAGAGTTCGCGCGAGAGGATCACGCCTTCGGTCTTGTAACCGATATCAAGAAGGACCTCGTCACGATCGACCTTGACGACCTCGCCCTCGACGATGTCTCCATCGTTGAAGTACTTGATCGTGGCGTCGATTGCGGCAAGGAAGTCCTCGTCAGAGCCGATGTCGTTGACGGCTACCTGAGGCGAGGTGTTGTTGGTGGTCATATGTTGAGTTGCTCCGAACAAATGGAAAAGGTCGTAGATGGACAGTTAAGCTCCTGACGAGCCACTTCAAGCCACTTAACAACGATGAAAAGCGTTCGGGAGCCGCTCGCCAGAACAGGCACACGCACCGGGCGCGCACACACGGTGGTAAATACTACGCTGATAGAACTGTCAGATCAAACGCTGGCAGGTTCACTTCGAAACCTGGTCCCATCAGTCACATCGCCGTTTATTCCGAGGGGTTTTAGTGCCGCTATATCAGCGTCCGGAGGCAGGAAACGCCGAGTCCGTGAGAAGTTCACGAACGTGGTGGGACGCGGAAGCGTCGGACTACCACCGCGAACACGGGGCGTTTCTCGGCGCGGATTCGCCCACGGGGGAATTCATTTGGTGTCCCGAGGGGATGCACGAGGGAGATTGGGCGCTTCTCGGCGATACCCGCGGCAAGCGCGTACTCGAAATCGGGTGCGGCTCCGCGCCATGCAGCCGGTGGCTCGCCCACCAGGGTGCGCACCCGGTCGCCCTTGACTTATCTCGCAGCATGCTCGATGTGGGAGTTGCCGCGATGGACGCCGGAGACGGACGAATCCCCCTGGTGCAGGCGGACGCCACCGACCTGCCGTTTTCGGACGGATCGTTCGACATCGCGTTTTCCGCCTTCGGCGCGTTTCCCTTTGTCGCCGATTCCGCCCTCGCCATGCGCGAGGCCCATCGGGTACTTGCGCCCGGGGGCCTGTTCGTCTTTTCCATCAACCATCCGATGCGCTGGATCTTCCGCGACGATCCCGGTCCGCGTGGGCTCGAAGCCGTGCTTCCCTACTTCGACCGGTCGCCGTATACGGAAACCGATGACGACGGCGAGCTGCGTTACGTGGAACACCACCGCACTCTCGGCGATCGAATCAGGGAACTTCTCGCGGCCGGATTCGTGCTCGACGATCTCATCGAGCCGGAATGGCCAGAATGGCTCACGCAAACGTGGGGGCAGTGGTCCCCGCTACGCGGGGAGATCTTCCCCGGCACCGCGATCTTCGTCTCCCACCGTCCGGATTAGGCAGGGCCCTCAACGGTCTGGGCGGTGCCACGCTACGGGTTCACTCCCGGCATACGCCGAGCCACGATTCGGGATCCGATAGCGTTCTGTCTCCGCTCTTGTGTGGGGTGCCCACGAAAATGCGATTGCCGACGGGCCGATCGAATTCGTCGACCGCGATCTCGGTCGGTGTGAATTCGCGGTTCCCCGACGCGTCGGCGAGCTCGACGCTTACCGTGATCTCGTCATCGGCGCCGATACCGGTGTCCCCGACATCCGTGGCCTGCCAGGGTGCGGGCGCGCGACCTCCGAGGACGAACGAAAACGGTTCTTCGCTGGGCTCGCTCGCCTTGAGCTTTCCTACCGTGTCGCCGCCCGCCTCCACCGACACCTCGATAATCGCCTCACCGCAGGGATTGACGAATACCTCGTAGTCGCCGCCCGCCTCGCGGAGCACGCCCGCCTCCCCGACATATTCGGGAGACCCGAGGCTGCAACTCGCCATCATCAGAGCCCCGCCGGCGCATGCGGCGGCGAACTTCGTGCGCCCGCAGATGCGACACACCCGCTCCCCCATGGTCGCCGACGTCATAGGAGCTTCGACAGAAACTCTTGCGTACGCTCCTCCTTCGGGTGCTCGAGCACCTGCGCAGGCGTGCCGATTTCGACGACGCGACCTCCGTCCATGAAGGCCACCTTGTCGGCAACCTCGCGAGCGAATCCCATCTCGTGGGTCACCACGCACATGGTCATCCCGTCATTCGCGAGGTCACGCATCACCTGCAGCACCTCCCCGACGAGTTCCGGGTCGAGCGCGGAGGTGGGCTCGTCGAACAGCATGAGCTTGGGGTCCATGGCGAGAGCGCGTGCGATGGCGACGCGCTGTTGCTGCCCGCCGGACAGTTGCGCCGGATAAGCCTCGGCCTTCGCCGAGAGCCCTACGGTCTCGAGAAGTTCGGCGGCGCGGGCGCGCGCAGCGCCGGCCGGCTGCTTCTTCACCTGCACCGGCGCCTCGAAGATGTTCTCGATCGCCGTGCGGTGCGGGAACAGGTTGAAGTGCTGAAACACCATCCCCACGTCCGCGCGCTGGCGGGCGGCTTGCTTGGGGCTGAGCTCGTATAGCCGTTCGCCCTTCTGCCGGTATCCGATCAGGTCGCCGTCGACGTACAAACGACCGGCATTGACCTTCTCCAGGTGGTTGATGCAGCGCAGAAAGGTGGACTTACCCGAACCCGAAGGGCCGATCAGGCACAGCACTTCTCCCTTCGCTACCTCCAACGAAATCCCCTTGAGCACGCGGAGGGAACCGAAGTTCTTGTGGATCTCCTCGGCGCGGATCATCGGCTCGGTTCCTGTGGTGTCGCTCATCGCGCGCCTCCCTGCGGCTCGTCGGTGATCTCGATGTTGCGCGGGGGCACGCCTTCGGCGTCGGCCAGCGCGCGCAGCTGCTTCGCCGTCAGCTTTCGGGTGGCTCCGCGGGAGTAGTAGCGCTCAAGGTAGTACTGCCCGACCATGAGGATCGAGGTGACCGCCAGATACCACGTCGCGGCGACGATGAGCAGCGGGATCGGCTGGTAGTTCGCCGCCGAGATATCGCGGGCGCGGCCGGTCAGTTCGAGGGTGAACGGGATCGCCGTGACGAGAGAGGTGGTCTTGAGCATCGAGATCACCTCGTTGCCGGTCGGCGGAATGATCACGCGCATCGCTTGCGGAAGCACGGTGCGGATCGTGGTCTGACGCCAAGACATGCCCAGCGCCGTGGACGCCTCGCGCTGCCCCTCGGGCACCGAGTCGATGCCTGCCCGGACGATCTCGGCCATGTACGCCGACTCGTTGAGCGCGAGGCCGATGATCGCGAGGATCAGCGCGTTCGTCCAGTTCTGCGTGACGAACTCGACGAACGTGGGTCCCCACGGAATACCCAAGTGGACGACGGGGTAGATCGAGCCGACCATGCCCCACAGGAACAGCTGGAGGTACACCGGGGTTCCGCGGAAGATCCACAGGTACACCCATGCGACGTACCGCATCACCGGGTTATCGGACATCCGCATCACCGCAAACGTGACGCCGAGGACGATGGCGATCGCCATGGATGTCACAGTGAGCAGCAACGTGTACCCCGCGGCCAGCACGATGCGCTTGTCGAAAAGGTACCTGGCGTAGGTGTCCCAGCGGTACGCGTCGTTTGTCACCGCGCCCCAGACGAAGAGCCCGGCGAGCACGAGAATCACCGCCGCGGCGGTCCAGCGCCACGGGTGGCGTAGCGGCACGGCGCGGATCAGCTCCGGCTCCGAGCGCCCCTCGCCAGGCGCGGCGGGCGGTGTGTTCTGTTCGCCCCGATTGTCAGTCACTTCCCCTGGACCCTTTCGTTTCGTTCATGACGGCGGACCTGCTGTGTTCGCTAATGGTGCTACCCCAGCGACGGTTCTTCGGTGAGCAGGCCTTCCTGCACTCCCCAACGTTCCGCGATCTTGCCAAGCACTCCGGAGTCGGCGAGGTGCTGCAGCGCCGCGACGACTGCCTCGCCGAGCGGGCTGTCCTTGGCCATCGCAATGCCGTAGGGCTCGGCGTCGACGAGTTCCCCGACGAGTTCGACCTGGCCCTCGGCCTTCTCCACGACGAACGCGGACACCGGCGAATCCGCGCTCATGGCGTCCACCTGGCCCAGTGCGACGGCGCTGCCGACCTGGTCTTGCTCGTCGTACTGAACCTTTTCGATCGCGGGCTTACCTTCGGCTTCGCATTTCTTGCTGCGTGCGGGGATGTCGTCGGTGTCCTGCACGGTCGTGCGCTGCACCGCTACCCGCAGTCCGCAGGCGTTGTCGGGGTCGACGTCTCGATCCACTCGGGCTGCCCATTGCGTACCACCCATGAAGTAACGGGCCATGTCGACGACCTCTTCGCGCTCGGCCGTCACTGTCATCGAGGAGATGCCCGCGTCGAAGGTTCCCGTCTCGATCGAGGGGATGATCTTCTCGAAATCGGCCTCACGGATGTCGGCGCGCAGCCCCATGGTCTCGGCGACGACGTCGATGATCTCTATGTCGAAACCGATGATCTCGCCGGCATCGTTCTTGAACTCGTTCGGCGCGTACGGCGTGTTTGTTCCCACGACCAATGCCCCGGAGTTCGCTATGCCTTCCGGGACCATCGCGGCGATCTCCGGCACCGCGTCCACGCTCAGCGGCGGTTCCTCCGGGATTCCGACCTCCTCGGAGTTCGTGCACCCGGCCGCTGCCAGCGCGATCGCCGTCAGCGCGGCGATCCCGGCACTCAAGCTGCGCCGCCGCCGGTGCGGGCGTGACGGGGATGTGCTCATGGGCTTCGGGAAACCTTTCGCCGGGCGGACGGGTGGCGCGCGACGAACCGTTCGCCCGTTCGGTCCCGGCGATTCCCGCGCGCTCTTTTCGATGTCTGGAAGATTAAGTCAAACTAAACCCGGTTTCAAAGCGGTAAACGTCGGTTTTCGCCAGATTCACGCCCGGCGCTATTTGCCGTCTCCACGAATTCCCTGTGCAGCGAGCCGCAGCGCCCTGCGCGCCTCGGGAGTCCACCATCCTGCGACGTAGACGTGGAACCCCTCGGCCGCCTCCTCCAGGTGTACGCTGCCTCCGGCGTCACGCACCTTTCCCACCAGATCTATGACGTCGGGCGCAAGTACATCCCTACCGCCCTGCACCACGGTCATCGGGGGAAGATCGGCGAGGTCGGCGTTGGCAGGGCTGATGAGCGGGTCCGACGGGTCCCGGTCCCCCGCCCACCAGAGGCCGGCGGCGGCGAGGAGGTCGCAGTTGAGCGAGACGTCACGTTTCTGTACCTCGCGCGCGGCGGGGTTTTCCATCGTCACGTCGACCCACGGGGAGAACAGCACTAGGTGATCGGCGTTCCTGCCGGCCCGGTCGCGGCAGCGCTGCGCCTCGGCCAGCGCGATGCCGCCACCCGCCGAATCGCCGGCGAAGACGACTCGCCGCGATCCGGCCGCGAGGAGAACATCGTCGGTGACGGCGTCGAGGGACGGGTACGCCTCGTCCGCGGTGTGCTCGGGTGCGAGCAGGTAGCTCGGCACGTGGACGGTAGCGCCCGTCGCGGCGATGAGAGATCTGATGACCCACCAGTGCGGAGTAATCATCCCCGCGTTGTATGCGCCTCCATGGAAGTAGAGGATTTCGATATCCGCGCCGCCGCGTTTCGGGGTGAGCGTATACACGTCGATCCCCGCTACCGAGTCGGTCTCCACCGTGCACCGGCGCCGCAGGGACAGCGGCACTGGCGCATCACTCTTGACGTGCGAGTCGTCGCCAGGGGCGTACTTGTTCGAATGGGCCAGGAGGGTGTTGGTCAGCGCCATCGCCACGGACATGCGACCAGCCTATGCGCGCTGCGCCGCTAGTGCGCCGCCGCGTCCCAATTGTCTCCGACGCCCACGGAGACCTCGAGCGGCACCGAAAGCTCGATGGCCTCATCCATCTCCGTGACGACGATGTCGCGGACGGTGTCGAGCTCCCCTGCGACGATTTCGACGACGAGCTCGTCGTGCACCTGCAGAAGCATGCGACTTTCCAACTTCTCCTCGCGCAGGCGCCGGTCCACGCGGAGCATTGCCTCCTTGATGATATCCGCGGCGGTGCCCTGGATCGGAGCGTTGAGCGCTGCCCTCTCGGCGTTCTCGCGCTGCATCCGGTTGTTGGCGTTGAGCTCGGGAAGGTAGCGGCGGCGGCCGAACATCGTCTCTGTGTAACCCACCTTGCGGGCCTCCTCGACAACCTCGCCGAGGAAGTCGCGGACCCCACCGAAGCGGGCAAAGTACGCCTCCATCTGCTCCTTGGCCTCGCCCTGCGAGATACCCAGTTGCGCGGCTAGGCCGTAGGCCGACAGCCCATAGGCAAGGCCGTAGGACATTGCCTTCGTGCGGCGGCGCAGCTCGGGGGTGACCTCGTCGAGCTCGACCCCGAAGGCACGCGAGCCGACGAAAGAGTGGAGGTCCTCGCCGGAGCGAAATGCCTCGATGAGCCCCTCGTCCGCCGACAGGTGGGCCATCACACGCATTTCGATCTGGCTGTAGTCCGCCGTCAACAGGCATTCGTAGCCGGAGCCCACGCGGAACGCGGATCGGATCTTGCGACCGGTCTCGTTGCGCACGGGAATGTTCTGGAGGTTCGGTTCGATGGAGGACAGACGTCCGGTCGCGGCGATCGTTTGACGAAAGGTCGTGTGGATACGACCGTCGTCGGCGATGGACTTGATCAGCCCTTCGACGGTCTGCTTCATTTTCGTCGCGTCGCGGTATTCGAGCAGCGAACCGAGGAACGGGTGTGGTGTTGTCGCCTGGAGCTCCTCGAGGGCCTTGGCGTCCGTGGTGTAGCCGGTCTTCGTGCGCTTGGTCTTGGGCAGGCCGAGGTCCTCGAACAACACCTTTTGCAGCTGTTTCGGCGAGCCGAGGTTTACGGAGGAATCGCCGATCGACTCCCACGCCATGTTCTGCGCGGCGCTCGCCCGGTCGACGAACTCCTCCTGGAGCGTTTCGAGCGCCTTGCGGTCGACGTCGATGCCCGCGCGCTCGGATTCGAACAGGACCCGCGCGAGAGGAAGTTCCATGTCGTTGAACAGCTTCACGCCATGCACGGTCTCCAGCTCGACCTCGAGGCGGTCTGTAAGTTCTATCAGCGCGAACGCGCTCTCCGCGTTGTATTGGCCCAACTCGCGGTCGGAATCGGAGTCGTCGAGCAGGGACAGCTGCGATTCTGGCTCTCCGCCCGGGTGTAGTTCGCGCTGGAGGTGGCGCAGCATCAGATCGGCCAACGCATAGGTGCGCTGGCCCGGGCGGACGAGGTACGCGGCCAGCGAGGCGTCGAACGCGACACCCTCGATGTCCCAGTCCCGGGAGGCGGCCTGGTGTCTCGCGGCCTTCGAATCGTGGAAGAGCTTGGCCGACTCCGCGTCGGCAAGCCAGGCGCCGATCGCCTCCTCGTCCTCAGGCGCGGCAGAGGCGAGATCGAGGTACCCGGCGGTGCCGTCCGGGGCTGCGATGGCGATGGAGGTCAGGTCCGGCTCGGCGGGCGAGGCATTGCCGACGAAATGCACGCCGACCCGCTCGGCACCGGCGACCGACGTCAACCATTCGGACATCCCGCCGGTAGGGATCATCGTCAGGTCCAGCTCGACCTGCCCGGCTTCGTCGAGTTGGTCTGCGGTGTCGCCGACGGTCCCGAACGCGGCGAAGAGGCGGTCGCGGAAGTCCTTGCCGAACTGCAGGGCGTCGAGTTCTTTCGTCACAGCCACCGCGTCGACCTCGTGTCGGCGCAGGTCATCAACACCGACGTCGAGCTCCACGTCGCGTTCGAGTTCGGTGAGCTTGCGGTTCATCTGTACTTGCGGGATCGCTTCACGCAGGTATTCTCCGCGCTTGCCCCCGAATTCGTCGGCGTGGGCGATGATCTCGTCGAGGCTGCCGTACTTCTGCAGCCAGTCCGCTGCGGTCTTCTCCCCGACCTTGTAGACCCCAGGCAGGTTGTCGGAATTATCGCCGCGGATCGCCGCGAGATCCGGGTAGGTCTCCGGGCGGACGCCGTACTTAGCTTCGACCTCGTCCGGGGTATAGCGGATCGGCGTGCCGGTTCCCTGCTTCGGATATAGAACGGTTACCTCGTCGGTGACGAGCTGGAGGGCGTCGCGGTCGCCGGTGCAGATGTAGGTGTGGAAGCCCTTGCCCTTCGCCTCCTCGGCCAGCGTGGCGATGAGGTCGTCGGCCTCGTAGCCCTCGCGGCTTGCCATAACGATCCCGCACGCGGAAAGAACTTTCTGGATGAGCTCCACCTGCCCCGCCCATTCGGGCGGGGTCGCCGCTCGCTGCGCCTTGTACTCGGGGAACTCGGCGGTGCGCCGTAGCGACTTACGCGACACGTCGAACGCCACCGCGAAATGCGTGGGATTCTCCTCCTGCACGATCTTCATCACCTGCGTGAAGAAGCCGTACACGGCGTTGGTGTGCTGCCCGGACGAGGTGGAGAAATTCGCCGTCGGAATCGCGTAAAACGCCCGAAAGGCCAGCGAATGCCCGTCCACCAGGAGAAGCGTGTTCTCGCCGTCGTCTACCGTCTGCGCGCCATTGCTCTCGTCACTCACGCGTCCCACTCTATGTGTTTTATTCCTGACGCCGGACGTGCGGTAGAATTCCCGAAGGCACTTTGCCCCCGGCGCCGTCTGGCGCCGCGCCCCAGTAGCCCAATTGGCAGAGGCAACGGATTCAAAACCCGTCCAGTGTGAGTTCGAGTCTCACCTGGGGCACGCCGATTCGATACAAATCGCAAAGGACCCAGTCGCACTATGTGGCTGGGTCCTTTGCTTTCGGCGAACATACGAGGGGAAGAACTGCCGCCGGGCTATGCGATCATCCCGCTTTGCGGGGAATCTCGATCTCGTCCTGGCCGAGGGGTTCGATGGTGCCGTCTTCGTAGAAGAGCGCCTGGGAGGTTTCGCCGTCGGGCAGGAATGCGGTGACCAGCTTGGGCCAGGCCTGCGAGAAGTCGCCCTCGATGGGGACGATGTCGGCGATGATGTCGTTGTCGTGCATGATGTTCCTCCTTGAATCCGAGACTCCTGGCCCACCCGGGCGCCCTGTGCGTCAGCGGTGTGGGGTGAATATTCACCTCGAATGGACAGAACAGTAATGACGCTTCCTGTGTGGCTCATGGGACGACACTGGCTTATACCTTGGCGTCGGGAAATAACTTCGCATCGCCCACGTGGCACCCGCGAAAGCCGCCATCGACCTGGCCCGCGGCACGTAGAATCCGACGCATGAAAACGATCTCGCACTCTGCCCGCGTAGGCGCTTCGGCCGAAACCGTATGGGGCGTCATCACAGATATCGATAACTGCGCGGAGATCTTCACCGAGGTCGTGGCCACTGAGACCCTCTCGGAGGGCCCTTACGACGTGGGTTTCCAATGGTCGGAAACGCGCATGGTGTTCGGCAAGCCGCTCACGTCGACGATGGAGGTCATCGAGTGCGAGCTTGAAGGCCGCACACGTATTCGCTTCGACACCGAGGGAATCACCAACTACATCACGATCTCGCTCGGCCCGATCGATGAGGACACCACGTCGGTGACCTACGAGCATTACTCCGAGGTCGGCGACGTTTCCGGGGTCAAAAGGCTTGCCCTCCAGGCAGCTCGCATGCTCAGCGGCACCCTCATGTCCAAGGCGATGAACAAGATGGTGGCCACAGATCTCGACGAAATCGCCACCGAAAGCCGCCGCCGCAGCGCCGCGGCGGCCTCTTAACCACCGGTAGCCGAAGGCCGAGCGGCACTCCTCAGTTCGCCGCCCAACGGGCGTAGAGCTGCGCGTAGCGGCCGCCCTTGGCGACGAGTTCGTCGTGGGTGCCGTCCTCTAAGATCGCCCCTTCTGCCATGAGCACGACTCGGTCCGCGGCGATGGCCTGATCGAGGCGGTGCGCCACGACGAGCGACGTGCGTCCCGAGGCCGCCCGGATAGCCGCCTGCTCGAGCGCGCGAGCGTGATCGCTGCCTGCTTCTGCAGTCGCCTCGTCCATGATGAGCGCCGGTGGATCCTGCAGGATGATGCGCGCCAGCGAGATCTGCTGGACGACCTCCGGGCCCAGCTCGTCTGCCCCGGCGCCGACGCGGGTGTCCAGACCGAGGGGAAGCCACCGGCCCCATTGCAGCCCGCCCTCTACGAGCCCCGTTTCCGCCAGCGCGGCCTTGAGTACGTCGTCCCCGGCATCTGGGGCTGCCATGTGCAGATCCTCGCGCAGGGTGCCTGCAAACAAGTGCACTTCCTGACTGATGAGGGTGACGTTGCGCGCGGTCCACACGTCGGCGACCTCGGCGGTATCCACATCGCCGATGCGGATCCGGCCACCGGAGGGCCGTTGCAGCCCGGCGATGACGGCGGCGAGCGTCGATTTTCCCGCCCCCGAAGCACCTACGAGTGCCGTAGTCGTACCCGCGGCGAGCGTCAACGAGACGCCCTCCAACACATTCGCGCCGTCGGGGTAGGCGAAATCGAGCCCGTCGATCCGGATCTCGGGAGCGGAGTCCAGGTCGTCCGGTTCGGGTAGATCAGCCGTCCCGTCAGCAAGGGTGGCGAGCGCGACAGCACGGCCCAGGCCGGTGGCCGCCTTCTGGATCTCGCCGGCAAACATCAGCACGTTGAAAATGTGGACTTCCATGCGAGAGACGAGGACCGCGGCGGCTGCGGCCGCGCCGAGGGAAAGCTCTCCGGCGTCATACAACATGGCCGACACGACAAATGTAGCGATGAGCAGAAGCCCGTAGCCGAAGGTGGCCTGGCCGATGAGCCTCGTGATGACCGGCGCACGGTCGGCGTTGGCCTGCACGGCGTTCCATGAGCCCTTCTGCATCCGGCCGAGCGCCCACCTATCCAGCCGCATCGCCCGCAGTGTCGGGATGCCGCGGATGGTGTCGAGGAGGAGGTTGTTTCGTCGCGCCTCGGCCGAGGAGACGATGTTCGAGTACTCACGCATCGCGATAAGTGTCGAGCGCAGGATGGGTACCGTGAGCGTCGCGAGGATCGCGAAGATGATGAGGTAACGCCAGTCGATAAGGGCGAGCGAGACCATCGTGAACGGGAACATGAGGATGGTGACGACGAGGCGCACGCCGATCCCGCCGATGATGCGGACGGTCTGGTCGATGTCTTTGGTCAGACGCGTGATGACGTTGCCGGTACCGAGGGTGAGCACGTCCGAGATCGGCGCGCGCAGCACCGCCGACAGCGCGCCCCGGCGCAGGTCCACCGACATCTGCCTCGTCTTGGACACGATGAGCCACATACCGAAAGCGCGTCCGGCCGCCTCCACCAGTTGTGTGACGGCGATGGCAGCGAGCAGCAGGGCGAACCCGCGCGTCCCGGAGTCGAGGACGGGCACCGATTCGCCCGAGACGATTCCCGCCGCGTAGCCGAACAGGTTCGCCGAGAACATCATCGCGATCAGCGTGATCGTGAAGATGACGGCGAACGCCACGACCCAGCGCGCGCGGGGCCGCGAGGGCAGCGTGCCCAGGTAGCGCACGGAGTCGCCGAAGGGCGCCGGGGCGAGCGCGTCGGCAACCCGGTCGTCCGTGATCGTCGCGGGGGCTGCCGTGGTAGGTGTGCTCATCGCAGCTCCTCGACTGAGTCGGCTACAGCGATCCAGGCGCGCGAGGAGGTGATGATGACCGTCGAGGTGCCCTTCCGGTATGAGGCCACGGCACGTGCGACGTCATCCGCGGTGACGGCGTCCAGGCCTGTCGTCGGATCGTCGAGCACGAGTGTTTCGGCGCCCGTCGCCAGCGCGCGTGCGAGCGCCACTCGCTGCCGCTGGCCGCCTGAGAGGTTGAGTCCGGCCTCGCCGATCTCCCCGTCAGGCAAGGGTCCGGTGTCGCCGCCGCCGAGTCGGCGCACGATGTCGCCGCACGCGGCCACATCGAGAACTTCGCGGACCCGCGCCTCGCCGGCCGTGCCCAACGGATCGACGTTGTCGGCGAGCGTGCCTTCGAAAATGTTGACCGCATGTGGGAGCACGAGAATATCGTCGTGGGTGCTCAGCCGCTGCGCCCTCCGCGCCGCCTCGTGCTGGCCAGCCGAGGTGTGCGGCGACCAGATCGTCAAGCCCCGCGCGGGGCGCTCTACCGCGTCGTCGGCGTCGGCGATGCGCGGGCGGAGCGCGCCGACGAGCGTGCGGATGCGACCTGCAGATGTGGATCCGCGCGCCCAGAACTCGGTGAGAAAACCGAGCGAGTGCCCAGTCACGGTGAGGACAGGCGGAGCAAGCAGGGTGACCGAGATGAGCTCGCCCTCCCCTATCTCGTCATTCCACGCGAGCATCGCCGCGTAGGCGACGACCCCGACGGTGAACACCACCGGAACGAGCTGGCGCACGAAGGTGAGCGTTGCGGTGATGCGGGCGTCGGTGAGCATGAAGCCCAGCGCGGTGTCGGTGGCCTCGCGGAACCTCGACTCGGTCGCCGCGACCGCGCCGAGGCCCTTGACCACGCGGGAGCCCTGCGCGTAATCGGTGGCCATCGATACGGTGTCGGATTCTGCTGCGCGGCGTTTGGCGGAGATCTTCTAGATCGGTCGCGCGGTTAACACCGAGGCCAGCGCCGTACAGATCCCCCCGAGCACGAGCAGCAGCGAAATCACCGGCGACGACGGGGCGAGGAGCACGACCGCGCCGATGAGCATCCCGACCATCATCACCGGGAAGTTGATGACCTGCTTGAGCTCGCCGACCTGGTTCGAATCCTCGTCGACCGTATTGAGCACGTGCCCCGGCGCCAGCCCCGACTCGCGGGAGCGCAGCAGACGATCCGTGAGCGACAAACGTAGAGCGTGCACCGTTCGAGCCTGCGCGACGTCGGTCATCGCATCGCCGGTGGCCTCCAGCACCCACCCCACGAACAGAAGCACGGCGATGACGGCGCACGGGATGAGTACCCGAGTGGCCGAGCCTTCCCCGAACGCGAACTCCACGCCGCGGCCGATGACGATGGAGCTCATCGCGCCGATGAAGGCGTTGACGGCGAGAGTGGACACGATGACGAGGACGGCGATCGGGTGGGACCAGAGAAGCGCCCATGCGGCGCGACCATTGCTCGTCCACCGCGCATCATCAACGAGACCCGGTTCCTGCGGCGCTACCTCCGGCACGAACCAGGTCCACGTCGGCATCCTGCGATAGTTTCGGGGCACGAATTGCAGACTACCAACGCATCCCGACAGAGAAAGAAGCGAATCAGCCCTGCTGACGTGTGATTTCTTCGACAAGCGACCGAGTCAGCGGAGCGGGCACCGACGCCGAATCTGCCGCCCGAAGTACCGCACCTCCGATAGCTTCGAGTTCGAGCGGGAGGCCGGCGCCGGCATCCTTGTGCATCGACGACGTCCCATTTTCCGGGAATGCGTCGTAGAGGCTCATTTGCTCATCCTCGTCGCTGTCGACTCCATACGCTGCGGCGACCGTATTCGCCTCTTCCAGAACTCCGAGAAGCTCGCTCCGGTGATCCGTTCTGATTTGCCCGATGGGTTTGTCGAAACGAGTGGTCAACAACGCGAATGGTGCGAGGAAAGACAGCTTCGACCACATCACCTGCGCCTCGTTGTCATGAACGGTTGCCGCGATTCCTGCCGACTGTAGGAGCTCGACGAGTTCCACACGCCGGGAGTCTCCGCCCGACTCGTCGGCGAGGTCGACGCGAACGAACGAACTCTTCTGCTCTATCTCTCCTGGGGCCACGCGGGTGGACTCGACCCTGATGACGCCCGCGAGCACTCTTGAGGAAGGGAACACGCGGCGGAGATCGGAGACGTGCTCGATGCCGTTCAGGAACGGAATCAACGTCGCGCCCTCGACCAGTTCCGGATCGATCCGCTCGACCGCCTTTTCCAACTGTGTGGCCTTGACCGTGACGAGAACGATGTCCGCCTTGACCGTGAGGGAATCTTGCGCGTCGACGGAGACCTCGAAGTCGCCAAACTGTTCGCTGGCGACACGAATGCCATCGCGACGCAGAATCTCTGCCGTGTCGGGCTTGGCGATAAAGACCACCTCGTGCCCGGCGCGAACAAGTAGTGCGCCGACGAGTCCGCCGATCCCGCCGGCTCCGAGTATCGCGATCGTCTTTTTCTCTACCGATTCCATAGCGTGATCCCCGCAGGCCGTCAGTTGATTGTCGTGGACAACGATCCTACGTAACCAGAGATTCAACCGGTCCCCGGCGTTCCCGTCGCGCTGTGTCACACTGTGGCCATGCCGGACAACGAAACGACCGTGCCCGAACCAGCACCGGAAGATGTGCGGGGCGAAGCCCTCAATCCCGTCAGTCGCAAGCTGGTTCCAGCCCGTTATATATCGGTGCTGCCCTTTACCGCGGCGGTCGCTATCGCCGGTGTCGTTCTGGCGCTTATCTTCCATCCCGCGTGGTGGGCTCTCGCCGCCGCCGGAATCGCGTTGACCACGTTCAGCCTGTGGATCGTGCCCGTACAGGTGAAACGCATCGGCTGGCTGGAAACCGACGACGAGCTGCTCATCTCCAAGGGCCGGCTGTGGCACCAGTTCACCGTGGTTCCCTACGGGCGAATCCAGTACGTCGACGTCACGGCGGGTCCGATCGCGCAGACCTTCGGGCTTCAAACGGTCACGCTCAACACCGCGTCGAGCACATCGGATTCGTCCATTCCGGGCTTGCCTGCCGACGAAGCGACCGCGCTGCGCCGACGCCTGGCGGACAAGGCGCGCGAGAGGATGAGCGGGCTGTGAGCGTGTTTTCCCGGGAAACGTCCGACGGTTGGCGGCGGGTCCACCCGGCTACGAACCTGCTCGAGATGTGGGCAGTGCTCGTCGCGGCGATCGTGGCGTTCGCGTTCAACGCCTTCTCCCGCGTCCGCGATGCGGCAGAATTTCTCTCCGATCATCTCGGCTGGCTGCCTGTGGCCATCGCGGTCGCGGGAATCCCGCTCATCATCGTGTTGCTATGGGCCGCGACGATTCCGTGGTGGCGCGCCAAGGGCTTCCGCCTCACAGAGGATCAAGTAGTCCTCCGCCACGGCCTCATCACTCGGACGACACGGTCCGCACACTTCGAACGCGTGCAAGCTGTCGATATCGTCGAACCGCTCATCGCCCGGATCTTCGGACTCGCGGCCGTACGTGTGGAGACGGCAGGCGGGTCCGATTCGGTTGTCGCCATCGAATTCCTTCGCCGTGCGGAAGCGGCAGGCCTGCGCGAGGAGATCCTCGGCACCGTTCGCAAAACCACTGGCACCTCCGAGGCGCCCGCACACAACCCGGCGCAAGTGCGCGCAGCGACAGGGGCAGCCGAGGCGACCGAGGCACCTTTCACTACAGGCGCGGAAGCCGACGCGGACGGCGGACGCCTGCTCGTACCGACGATTCCCATCACGCGGTCCATCGCGGGAGCGGCGCTCGATTGGTCGGCGCTGGCCGTGCTCGTCGTCGCCGTCGTCGCCGTGGTGTTCCCGCCGGCCATCACGGGCCTCATCCCGTTCTTCATCGGCGCCGCCCCGTGGCTCTACGGAGTCCTCAACAAGAGTTGGAGGTTCACCGCGACTCTCGAATCCGGCGAGCTCAATCTTCAGTACGGTCTCGCCGAGCGGCGCCGGCAGACCGTTCCGCTCGACCGGATCCACGCGGTGCAGGTCCACCAGCCTGCGCTGTGGCGGCTCACCGGTTGGTGGAAGGTGCTCGTCGATGTTGCCGGCTACCGCGAGGACAAGACCTCGGGCACCACGGTCGTCTTTCCCGTCGGCACACTCGCGGACGCCGTGCGCGTGTTCGAGGCCGTCGGCCCCCTCTCCATCGAAGAGATCGCCGAGTACGCCCGGCCCGAGGGCAGGACCCGCGCCGATTTCACCAGCCCCGAGAATGCGCTCCTGGTGTCGCCCTTCGATCTCCGACGTCAAGGTGTGACCTTGGTTGGTGACGGGCACTCCGTGCCGCACGCGGTCGTGACGCACGCCGGGCGCCTGGGGCGCCGGGTCTCGGCCATCGACCCCGCTCACATCCAGGAGCTCAGTCTCTCGCGGGGGCCTATCCAGCAGGGCCTGGCCATCGCGACTGTACGTATGGACCTTGTCCCTGGGCCGGTGTCCATGGCCGGGGAGGACCTCAGCGTCGCCGAGGCGGACCGCCTTCTCGCAATCCTGCGCCAGCGACGCCTACCCGAAGTGGTGAGCGCGCATAGCGCTGTGGGGCCGCAACCGAAGTAGCGGCCCCACACGAGCCCGAAAAGTAATGCCGTATGACGGCGGAGATTCTTAGTTCGACGAGACGCGGGCGCGAAGCGCCTCGATCTGCTCCTGCTGGATCTTCTTGAGTCCACCGGGCGCGAACGTGCGCTCGAAGAACCCACCGATGCCGGTCGCACCGTCCCACTGGGTATCGACGATCAGCGTGCACGAGCTCGCTCCCTGTGCGCGCACCGTGTACGTGGTGACCATTGTGGAGTTCTTGTCGGCCTCCGACAGAGTCCACTCGGTGTTCTTGTCGCCGGTCTCGGTGACCACGGCCTCGACATCGCGGGAACGCTTCTTCGTAGCCTGGAGATTCCATGCGGCGATCGTGCCCTGACCCATGCCACCGGCGACGACGCGGAAGGCCGAGTAGTTCTCCGGCTGGAGCTCCGGGCGGATCTGGTAGTTCGCAAGAGTATCGGCGACGACATTCGCCGGCGCGGCGATAGTGGCTTCGTTTCGAGCTTGGACCTTACCCACGTGCATTTCTCCTTCGCGTGGACTCGTGGCGCGTCATCTGCGCGCCCTGCGCCAGTCTAGGTGCTTTGATCTCGGGGAACTCCCCGCGGGTGATTTGAGAACGCGGAAATACCCCGAAGCGGCGCCGGGATCGGTTCCCTGAGAGGTGAACCGTACCGACGCCGCTTTCGATAAGAGGGGTGGTGGCGCAAGAACCTTGCTACTGCGCTGGGTCGTGCATGTGAAGTTGTGGTGCGCGGATCTCCCGCGCGGCGCTGTGGCCGTCTTTAGACGATGACGCCGTTCTGGGCGAGCCACGGCACCGGATCGATCCACTGGCCGGCAGCGTTCTGCACGCCGAAGTGAAGGTGCGGGCCCGTGGAGTAGCCGCGGTTACCGGTGGTGCCGATGACCTGTCCGGCATTCACACGCTGTCCGACGGACACGTAGTTCTCGTTATTGTGGCCGTACTCGAGGAGCTCGCCATCATCGGTGCGGATGCGAATCCACAGGCCGTAGCCCGAGGCCGGTCCTGCAGCCTCGACGGTGCCGGACTTGGCGGCGTACATCGGGGTGCCGACCGGGGCGCCGAAGTCGGTGCCGTTGTGGAATGTGCCCCAGCGGGGGCCGAAGCCGGAGGTGAGCGCACCGACGGTAGGTGCGTGAGCGCCACCGGGGATGATGTCGCTGAGCGAACCGAGATCGATACCGGCAACGTCGGCATACTGCTGGGCCGTCGCCTGGTCGATGTGGCCGGCGAAGTGGTCGTTGTAGACCTGCGTCGCCATATCCTGAACCTGCTCAGGGGAAGGCATCTCTGCAGACTGCGCCTGGGCCATGGGGCCGGACACGAGTGCTGCGCCGCCTGCAATTGCTGCACCGGCAAAGACCTTGGCGGTCGTACGTCCTGCGGCGGAGTTGCGAGCCTGTGCGTGGCGGACCGTGGTTCCGGCCGCCGACTGTGCGCCGAGACGCTCCTGGAGCTGTGCGACGGAGACCGCGTTCGGGTTGTGCTTCATGTGCGTCCTCTTATCGAAGGTCTAGCTGGTGTGCTTCTGTCTGTCTCGCTTTGATCACAAGACGGTGACAAAAACGAATGTATTGGGGCCGTTTGAACGACCTCAAGCAATGTAACAGAACGGTCTCACAAATGTCACGTCATCGGACAAACAAATTACGACGACGCAGGTCAGAGGACTAAACCTGCGTCGTCGCGTTTGTTATCTTTGCGAGATCAGTGGTCTTGTTCGCCGATCCGGTGCGCGAGGATGAAGTTGGTCGACCCTTCGACTCCGGGGACACTGCCAGCTACGAGGATCACGAGATCTCCGGCCTTGAACCGGGCGTGGGATTCGAGGATTCCGTCGGTGGTGGACAACACCTGGGCGGTGTCGCCGAACTCGTCGATGAGGAAGGTTTCCACTCCCCACGTGAGTGCGAGCTGACTGCGCACACGCTTGTTTCCGGTCACGGCGAAAAGCGGTAGCGGGCTATGTAGGCGCGAGAGCCGCCGCACTGTGTCCCCACTGGATGTGACGGCCACGAGCGCCTTTGCATCGAGCGACTCGCCGATCTCGCGCGCCGAATAGCTGATGACGCCGCGCTTGGTCCGTGGTTTGTGCCGCAGCTCCGGGACGTAGGTGGAATCCGCCTCGACCGCCTGGGCGATCGAGGACATGGTCCGCACGGACTCGTACGGGTATTTACCGATGGATGTCTCTCCGGAGAGCATGACGGCGTCGGCGCCGTCGAGCACGGCGTTGGCGACGTCGGACGCCTCGGCGCGGGTGGGCCTGGAATTCTCGATCATCGAGTCGAGCATCTGCGTTGCCACGATGACCGGCTTGGCGTTCTCCCGGGCAATCTGGACGGCACGCTTTTGCACCAGAGGGACATCTTGAAGAGGTAGTTCAACACCGAGGTCGCCGCGGGCGACCATGATGCCGTCGAAGGCCATGACGATCGCCTCGAGATTCTCTACGGCTTCGGGCTTCTCGAGCTTGGCGATGACGGGAAGGTAGACGTCTTCCTCGTCCATGATCTGGCGGACCAGGTCGGCGTCCGCCGGGGAACGGACAAAGGACAGCGCGATGAAGTCGACGCCGAGTTGCAAAGCGAAGCGCAGATCGGAGATGTCCTTCTCCGAAAGTGCGGGCACCGAGACATTCATCCCCGGTAGCGAGACGCCCTTGTTGTTGGACACTTCCCCGCCCTCGGTCACGAGGCAGCGCACGTCCTTGTCGCGCACCTCGATGACCTCGACCGCGACCTTGCCGTCGTCGATGAGCAGACGGTCGCCCGGGCGGGCATCGTCGGAAAGTTGCTTATAGGTTGTCGACACCCTGTCGTGGGTGCCCTCGACGTCCTCCACCGTGATGGTGACAAACTCCCCGGTCTCCCATTGCTCGCGGGTGTTGGCGAAGGTGCCAAGTCGAATCTTGGGCCCCTGGAGGTCTGCAAGAACTCCGACGGCGCGACCTGTGGCCTCGGAGGCCTCGCGCACCCAGTTGTAGTTCTTCTCGTGGTCTTCGTGGGCACCATGGCTGAAGTTGAGGCGTGCGACATCCATGCCGGTATCCACCAGCTTGCGCACACCTTCCTGGGAGGCCACGGCAGGCCCGAGCGTACATACGATTTTAGTCCGGCGTTTCACGCCACCATCGTAGTCCGAGCAGAGAGATCGCGCCGCCGGGAAAAGCCGCTAACCGCGACCCTCTCCCGGGCCCTCCGGCCGGTCCTTTCCGGCCGAATCCGACTCGTGTCCTGCGCTTCCGGCGGCTGCGGCAGGTTCGTGGTCGGGCTCCTCCGACGTCATATCCGACCGATTTTTCGGTAGTAATTCCTTCGGGTCCTCGCGGTGGCGCGGCTTCTTGAATGCAACGTATGCGAGAGCGGCGAGGAGAACCACGGCCGAGACGATCGTGTTGATGCGGAGTCCGAATACCATCGTGGCGTCATCGGTGCGCATGAGCTCGATACCGAAGCGGCCCAGACAGTAGAGCGCGACGTAGAGCGCGAACACGTGTCCGTGGCCGAGGCGGAACCTGCGATCGAGCGCGACCAGGACCACGGCGACGAGGACGCACCATAGCAATTCGTACAGGAACGTGGGATGGACGACGGTGAGCACTTCGCCGGTCGAGGTTCCCTGATATTGGCCGAAGGTGTCGGTCGCCTCGTTGTATCGGCGGTAGATCTCGAGCCCCCACGGCAGGTCGGTCTCGCCGCCGTAGAGCTCCTGGTTGAAATAGTTGCCGAGACGACCGATGCCCTGGGCGAGGATGATCGGCGGGGCGATCGAATCGGCGAAGGCACCTACCGAGCGGATTCCGAGAGAACGCAGTCCGATGAGTGCGCCGAGGGCGCCGAAGGCCACTGCACCCCAGATTCCGAGGCCGCCGTCCCAGATCTTCAACGCGTCGACTGGATTCTTGCCCTCGCCGAAGTAGCGCCAGCTGTCCGTGGCGACGTGGTAAATGCGGCCGCCGATGATGCCGAAGGGCACCGCCCAGATGGCCACGTCGAGCACGACGCCCGGCTCACCGCCGCGCGCCTTCCATCGACGCTCGCCCCAGATACAGGCAACGACGATTCCGGCGATGATGCATATGGCGTACATGCGCAACGGGAACGGGCCGAGGTCCCACTCCCCTTGCGGTGGGCTGGGTATATAGGCGAGTGCGGTGCTGTCCATGGGCGCTGGTGGCTACTTTCGTAGTTCGGGGGCGGGCTGGCGCGTAGTCCTGGTGCGCGCGGGCGGGGCCGGCCGCTATCGGCGGACCCCGTCCGCGAGGTCGGCGACGAGGGCGCGCACGGCGCTTTCGCCCTCGGCCGCGGCGGTGATGATTGCGGAGCCGACGATGACTCCGTCGGCATATGCGGCGATTTCCGCGGCCTGGTCTCCGCTACGCACGCCGAGCCCGACGCATACGGGCAGATCGCTGACCTCCCTGACGCGACGGGTGAGGTTCTTGGGCAGCTCCGACACCGCGTCACGAGCACCGGTGACGCCCATGACGGCCTGGGCATAAATGAAGCCCGAGGCCGCGTCGCAGGTCATCTTCAACCGCTCCGGGGTTGACGACGGCGCGACGAGGAACATCTGACCGAGGCCGTGTGCCTTCGCTGCGACGGTCCATTCCTCCGCCTCGTCCGGAATGAGGTCGGGGGTGATGATCCCTTGTCCCCCTGCGGCGGCGAGATCGGCGGCGAAAGCGTCGACTCCGTATTGCAGAATCGGATTCCAGTAGCTCATGACGACCGGAACACCGCCGGCTGTGGCGACCGCGCGAACGACCTCGAACACGTCTGAGACGCGAACCCCGGCGTGCAGCGCGGTGTCGGCGGCGGCCTGGATCGTCGGCCCGTCCATCATCGGATCCGAATAGGCGATTCCCACCTCGACGATGTCGCAGCCCGCCTCGACCATGGCGGTGACGTGCCGGGTGGATTCGGCCACAGTAGGGTATCCGGCCGGGAAGTAGCCGATGAGCGCGGCGCGCCCCTCGGACTTACAACGCGCAAAGGTGTCGGCAATGGTGCTCACTGGTTGTTTCCCTCCGGCGAATCTGCGTGTGCGGTATCGACGAGCCCTTCGCCCGGCTTGGCCTCGCCGGTCGAATCGGTGAGACCGAACCATTCGGCGGCGGTCGCCACATCCTTGTCCCCGCGGCCGGAGACGTTGACGAGGAGCACGCCGGCATCCTCGGCGCCGAGCGAGACGGCGCCGGCGAGTGCGTGCGCCGATTCGATCGCCGGGATGATCCCCTCGGTCCGGCACAGCAGGGCGAACGCGTCCATCGCCTCTGAGTCTGTCACCGCCCGATACTCGGCGCGGCCAATGTCTGCAAGATAGGCGTGCTCGGGCCCGACGCCCGGGTAGTCGAGGCCTGCCGATATCGAATGCGATTCGATGACCTGACCGTCGGAGTTCTGCATGAGGTGCGCGTACGAGCCCTGGAACACACCGGGCCGCCCGGCATTGATCGTCGCCGCGGTACGCGGGGTGTCGGCACCGTCGCCGCCGGCCTCACATCCGATCAGCCGCACGCCGTCGTCATCGATGAACGGATGGAACAGGCCGATCGCGTTGGAGCCGCCGCCGACACACGCCACGGCCGCGTCCGGGAGACGCCCCGCCATCTCGAGAATCTGGCTGCGCGCCTCGGCGCCGACAATGCGCTGGAAATCGCGGACCATCGCAGGGAACGGGTGCGGTCCCGCTGCCGTCCCGAATGCGTAGTAGGTGTCGTCGGCGCGGGACACCCAGTCGCGCATCGCTTCGTTGATCGCGTCCTTGAGAGTGCGCGAACCGATCTGCACCGCCTCGACCTCGGCGCCGAGCAGGCGCATCCGCGCAACATTGAGCGCCTGGCGTTCGACGTCGACGGCCCCCATGTAGATCTTGCACTCGATACCGAGCAGCGCGCAGGCCGTCGCAGTCGCGACGCCGTGCTGGCCGGCACCGGTCTCGGCGATCACGCGCTTCTTTCCCATGCGCTGCGCAAGGAGCGCCTGGCCGAGCACGTTGTTGATCTTGTGGCTTCCGGTGTGGTTGAGGTCCTCGCGCTTGAGGAACACTCGCGCGCCGATCTCCGCACCGAAACGCTTCGCCTCGTACAGCGGGGACGGGCGGCCAGCGTAATGCTTCTGCAGACGGTTGAGTTCGGCGAGGAATTCCTCGTCGCGGCGGGCCTTGTCGTAGGAATCGGTGACCTCGTCGATCACGGCCATCAGCGCCTCAGGCACGAACTGCCCGCCGAACGTCCCCCAGTGCCCGCGGGAATCGGGCTCGTGCGGGGTCGTCTGGTTTACCACGGCGCCCATGGTCGGAAACACGTCGCGGTCTTCGCGTGATCGAGGAGTCGGTGTAGTCACGTCTTCAAGTGTGCCCCACGTCCCATGCCCGGCGCCCGCCGGGCCACGGGCGGCGGGCCCAATCAGTGGTCGCCGTTGGGGCAGGAAGGATGCGTGCCTGCGGTCGCGAGCGACTGAACCGCGCCTTGGGGGTCTCCCGAGGTCACCAACGACTCGCCGACCAGCACGGCGTCGGCGCCGAGCCCGGCGTAGGTGAGCAGGTCCGCGCGTCCGCCGATCCCGGACTCGGCGATCTTCACCACGTCCGAGGGCAGCCCGGGGGCGATGCGCCCGAACGCGTTCGGGTCGACGTCGAGCGTCTTGAGGTTGCGGGCATTGATCCCGATAACGGAGGCGTGGGCCTGTATCGCGCGATCGGCCTCTTCCTCCGTGTGGACCTCCACCAGCGCCGTCATCCCGAGGGATTCGGTGCGATCGAGGAGCGACTCGAGCAATGGTTGTTCAAGCGCGGCGACGATGAGCAGAACGAGATCCGCGCCGTGCGCCCGTGCCTCGTGGATCTGGTACGGATTGACGATGAAGTCCTTGCGCAGCATCGGGATCGACACCGAACTGCGCACGGCGTCGAAGTCCTCCAGGCTGCCGCCGAAACGGCGCTGCTCGGTCAGGCACGAGATCACCCGCGCGCCGCCGGCCTCGTACATCGCGGCGAGGGCGGCCGGGTCGGGGATGTCGGCAAGCGCACCCTTGGACGGGCTCGCACGCTTGACCTCGGCGATAACACCGACACCCGGCTTCATCAGCGCGGCACGTGCATCGAGCGCTGGCGGGGCGGCCTTCGCGCGCTCCTTCATCTCCTGGTAGCTCACGACAGTTTCGCGCTGGGCCGCATCCTCACGCGCTCCTTCGCAGAGCGCTTCCAGAACCGAACTCATGAGCATTCCCTCCAGCGAGAGTGACGAAATTGAATGAGGGGCTCGCCGCTCTCGCCCAAACTGGCTACATCGCGTAGTCGTGGTGGTTGTTCAACATCCGACTTTTGCGAGCCGGATCGCTACCAGTCTAATTGGCGGCCTTCGCGTTCCCGAAGTCGCCCACGTCACACCGCCGAAAGCGGTCCGTTCACCGCGTGCCGTCGGTGCTCGCGGTGGGGTCATCGCCGGCGTCGAGACTGTCCCACAAGAGCCGGTCGGAGTCCTGCTCGGACAACTCCTCCGCAGACTCGCCGCTGTCGTTCTGGGCGGCCAGTTCCCCACCGGCCTCGGCCTCTTCGGCGTCCTCGCGGAGCTGGCCCGGTGTGCGGTACTTGTCCGCGCGCGGCGCGGCCGGGCGAGGCCGAATGACGGCGGACGCCGCACCTAACAGGGCCAGCAGCGCCCCACCGGCGGCGAGGGCGGGACCGGCCGCCTGCGTGGTGACGTCGGTGACCTCGGCCCATTCCGGGACCGTCCCGTCGTCGTCGGACACGCCGCTCGTGCGCGCCACCGCGTCGCTGTTGGTGAGTACCGAATGCACTCGGGATCCGTCCGGTGTCCCCGCGAGCGCCATCACCCCGGACAGCCCGCCGAGGATAGCGAGTACGAGCGCGACGGCGGCGACGATGCGCGCGGTGAGACCGCGTGTGAACATCAACACCGCTCCCGTCGCCACGAGTCCGAGAGCCACGGCCGTGCTCTCCGGGGACCATTTTGCGCCGGTGAGCGTCCGCTCCTGCACTCCGAACTGGTCGGCGGCCACCACGGCATCGATCCATGCGAGCCGCGTCGACCCCCACAGAGCCAGCGCGCCCAGCGCGATGAGGAGTAGGGACAGTGCCAAGGGCGAGCGTTTCATCTACCGGTCCTCGATCCGCGCGTCCCCGACGTGGCGCATCGTGTCGGCGGCCGCTACCGCGCGCAGCACGGCCTTGGCCTTGTTCTGTGTCTCGGTCTCCTCGGTTTCGGGGTCTGAGTCCGCGACGACCCCGGCTCCTGCCTGGACATAAGCGGTGCCGTCCTTGAGAAGCGCGGTGCGGATCGCGATGGCAAGGTCGCTGTTTCCGGCGAAGTCGAAGTAGCCGACGGTCCCGCCGTACACCCCTCGCCTGCTGATCTCGCGTTCTTCGATGATCTCCATCGCCCGCGGTTTCGGCGATCCGGACAATGTGCCCGCGGGGAACGTCGAGAGCACGGCGTCGAGCGCGGTCTTCCCTTCGGCGAGCTCGCTCGTCACGGTCGAGACTATGTGCATGATGTGGCTGTAGCGCTCGATGTGCAGCAGCGTCGGAACCGAGACCGAACCGGGTGTACTCACGCGGCCGAGATCGTTGCGGGCGAGGTCGACGAGCATGAGATGCTCGGCGTTCTCCTTTTCGTCGGCGGCGAGTTCGGATTCGAGCCGTACGTCCTCGGCCTCGTCGGCCCCTCGGGGGCGCGACCCGGCGATCGGATGCATCTCCGCGCGCCCCGCCTGCACCTTGACCAGTGCCTCGGGGCTCGATCCGACCACGGAGAACGCGGTCGACCCGAAGCCGTCCTCCCCCTCTCCGTCCGGGAAGTTCATCAGGTACATGTACGGGCTCGGGTTGATGTTGCGTAGCACCCGGTAGATGTCGCGGGCACTCGCACGCGTGTCGATCTCGAAACGCTGGCTCGGCACAACCTGGAACGCCTCGCCCGCTTTGATCTCCTCGACCACGTGCGAGACGGTGTCCATGTACTGCTGCTTGCTCTGTTGGCGCCGGATGTTCGGCTCAACGAAGTCGAACTCCGAAACCGAAGACGGCGTGGGCTCGGCGAGCTTCCGGGCGAGCGCGTTGACGCGCTGCACTGCATCGTCGTAGGCCTCGTCGACGTGCTCGTCGGTGCCGTTCCAGTTCACGGCGTTGGCGATGAGATAGATGCGTCCGGTGTGGTGGTCGAGCGCCGCGACCTCGGAGGCGAGCATCTGCATCATTTCCGGCAGTTTCAGATCGTCCACCGTGTGATTCCCGAGCCGCTCTATGCGCCGAACCACCTCGTAGGACATGTAGCCGACAAGTCCGCTGCTCAGCGGCGGGAGCCCCTCGATCGGTTCGGTCGAGAGCAATTCGAGCGTCTCGGCTAGCGCCTGCAGCGGGTCATTGTGTGTCGGTGCACCCTCGGGCACCTGCCCCAGCCAGTTCGCACGCCCTTCGGCGTCGACGGTGAGCGCGGCGCGACACCCGCACCCCACGAAGGACCACCTCGACCAGCTCCGCCCATTTTCTGCGGATTCGAGCAAGAACGTGCCCGGGCGGTCGCCGGCCAGCTTGTCGTACACCGACAGCGGGGTTTCCGCGTCGGCGAGAAGCGAGCGCACGACCGGCACGACCCTGTGCTTCGTCGCCAGTTCGCGGAACGTTCCGCGCCCTGTGACGTGCTCTCCGTGTGGAAGCGACATTGTGCTCCTTGTCGAGTGCGTGTGTGAGGTCCTCACGCCTTGGCGAGGGTGGTCTAGAAGGTCCGGCCGCCGACCGCCCATTGTGCGGGAGGAACCTCGGTGAGGATTGCGTGGACCTTGGCCGGGTCCTTACCCGTCACCTCGCTGTAGGCGTTGGTGACGGCGGCGAGGATCTCCTGCTTCTTCTCCACGCTATCGCCCGCGAATTGTTTGATCTCGATGAACGGCACGGTTAACGCTCCTCGTCGGATAGCAAAGTCTCTGTGTCGAAGCAGCTGAAGGTGCCGTTGTGGCAGGCCGCGCCGGTCTGGTCGACCCGCAGCAAGATGGTGTCGGCATCGCAGTCGAGCTCGACCGAGCGTACGTGTTGGGTGTGCCCGGAGGTTTCGCCCTTGACCCAGTATTCGCCGCGCGAGCGCGAGAAATAGGTGCCCTTGCGGGTGGCGATCGTGCGGGCGAGCGCGGTGTCGTCCATCCACGCCATCATCAGCACGCGTCCGGTATCGGCGTCCTGTGCGATTGCCGCGACGAGACCGTCCGCCGAGCGCTTGAGACGCCCGGACAGCTCGGGCGAGAGCTTTGGCGCGTCTCGGTCCGAGCTCAGGTAGGCGTTGTCGGATTCGTTCATCGGACGATGCACCCCTGTTCTTTCATACCGCTTTTGACGTCGGAGATCGTGAGTTCGCCAAAGTGGAACACGGATGCGGCGAGCACTGCATCGGCGCCCGCGGCAATCGCCTCCGGGAAGTCCGCGACCTTGCCGGCGCCGCCGGAGGCGATCACCGGGATCGTCACCGCTGTACGAACAGCGCGGAGCATGGCGATGTCGAAGCCTGCCTTTGTGCCGTCGGCGTCCATCGAGTTGAGCAGAATCTCCCCCACGCCGAGCTCTTCGCCTCGCTTGGCCCATTCGACCGCATCGATGCCCGTGCCGCGGCGCCCGCCGTGAGTGGTCACCTCCCAGCCGGACTCGGTCTGTTCGCCGTCATCGGGTACCGAGCGCGCGTCGACGGAGAGCACGATGCACTGTGCGCCGAAGCGGCGCGAGAGTTCGCGCAGTAGTTCGGGGCGCGCGATCGCGGCGGTGTTGACGCTCACCTTGTCGGCGCCCGCGCGAAGCAGTTCGTTGACATCGTCCTCGCTGCGGACCCCGCCGCCCACGGTCAGTGGGATGAAGATCTGGTCGGCGGTGCGTCGAACCACGTCGATCATCGTCGCACGGCCGGACGAGGAGGCGGTCACGTCGAGGAAGGTGAGCTCGTCGGCGCCCTGCGCGTCGTAGCTCGCGGCGAGTTCGACGGGGTCGCCCGCATCGCGGAGGTTATGGAAATTGACGCCCTTGACGACGCGGCCGGCATCGACATCGAGGCACGGGATGACCCGCGAGGCAACGCTCATTCTTTGTCCTCCCCTTCAGAAGGTGTGCGCTCCGTTTCAGGGAGCGGCTTCGCTCGTCCTTGGCCGGACTCGGTGATGTCCGCGGGTTCGCCGAGCTCGCGGACGAGGGCGAGCACCTCGCCGTGTGCGCGCGGGCTCGCAGCCAGCAGCGACGTGGAATTGATGTCCCATTCGGTGCCGGCGACGTCGGTGACGATCCCGCCGGCGGAGCGCACATGGCAGGCCCCGGCGGCGTTGTCCCACGCGTAGTGCCCGAATGTGACTGCCGCAGACAGCCTCGACGAGGCCACATAGGAAAGGTCCACGCCGGTCGAGCCGAATTTGCGCGTCCTGGCTGCGCGAATGCCGAGGTGCTCGACGACTTCCCTCCGGAATTGCGGGGTATAGATTCCACGATTGCCGGTGTTCATCGAGCCGACACCGACGGCGACATCGCGGATCGAGGAATCGACCATCGGCTCCAGCGCCCGGCCGTTGACGTGGAGAGGCCCTCCGGCGAGCGAGGTGAACCGCATTCCGAGCAGTGGCAGCCAGGTCAGCCCGATGACGGGCTGACCCTCGTGGATGAGCGCGGCGAGGATCGCGACGTCAGGGATGCCGAGCGAGTAGTTCGCGGTGCCGTCGACCGGGTCGAGAACCCATACGGTGCCGGTGTCGACGGCCGGTCCGCCGTACTCCTCCCCGTGCACCTCGATCCCCGTACCCCGTTGCAAGGCGTCGGTGATAGAACGCTCCAGGGACAGATCGACCTCTGTGGCGAAATCGTTGCGCGATTCCTTGAACCGCGCGGCCTGCGCGCCGACTCCGTTGATGAAGGGATCCCAGGACGCGTCGAGAGCGGCGGCGGCAACGGCCAACGCCTCTTCGGGGTCGACGGGTAGGTCCGTCGGCATCTGGTAGTCACTCATCTTGGGTTCCTCTATGTGCGTCCACGTCCGGGCCGGGATTCGCCCCCGCCCTCGCCGGAAGGGTTTATGCCTGGGCGCCGCCTCGGACGGACTACTTCCCGCTGACGGCGGACAGCGCCTCCGGCAAGGTGAACCGGCCCGCGTACAGCGCCTTACCGACGATGGCTCCCTCGACGCCCTTGGGTACGAGCGAGGCGATCGCTTCGAGATCGGCCACCGACGATACTCCTCCGGAGGCGACGATCGGCGCGTCCGTAGCCGCGCATACCTGCGCGAGCATGTCGAGATTCGGTCCATTCAACATGCCGTCCTTGGACACGTCGGTAACGACGTAGCGGGCGCATCCGTCGGAGTCGAGCCGCTCGAGAACCTCCCAGAGGTTGCCGCCGTCGCTGACCCATCCGCGTCCGCGCAGCCGCGGCTCCCCGTCGATGACCCGCACGTCGAGCCCCACGGCGATCTTGTCGCCGTGCCGGGCGATGGCCGAGGCGCACCACTGCGGGTTCTCCAGTGCCGCGGTACCGAGGTTGACCCGGGCACAACCTGTCGCGAGGGCCGCCTCGAGGGAGTCGTCATCGCGAATGCCGCCGGACATCTCGACCTTGACGTCGAGCTTTCCGACGACGTCCGCGAGAAGCTCACGGTTGGATCCGCGACCGAACGCCGCGTCGAGGTCGACGAGATGAACCCATTCGGCGCCGTCACTTTGCCATTGCATGGCGGCGTCGAGGGGATTTCCGTACGTGGTTTCGCTTCCGGCTTCGCCTTGGACGAGGCGCACGGCCTGTCCATCGGCGACATCAACGGCGGGCAATAGCTCTAAAGTCACACCACTAGGTTATGTGTGCCGGTGTGCCCGGGCCGAATCGCCTCCGGATTACTCGCGTTCTGCGTCGCTCTGCGCCGGCCCGAATTCGCGCTCGATGGCCTTGTTGGTCATGTATCGCGAAGACAGCGCCATCGCCCCGACTGTCGCGATGAGGCCGACGATGAGCACCCACGGCTTGGCGCCGACGGGTACGAGCGCCACCCCGACCACGGTGAGGAGCAGTACGGCAATCGCCGCGCTCACGACGACGAGCGCGAGGGCCGCGAAGCTGATCGGCACGCGTTTGCGGTTGTTCTCAGCCAAGGGTTGCCACCCAATTCTCGAGCAGGTGTGCGCCGGCGTCGCCTGATTTCTCAGGGTGGAACTGCGTGGCCCAGGCGGGCCCGTTCTCCACGGCCGAAACAAATGGCGTGCCGTGGGTGGTCCATGCAATCTTCGGCGGGCGCAGGTGGTCACTCGCCTCCAGCTCCCAGGTTCGGACGCCGTACGAGTGGACGAAGTAGAAGCGGGCGTCGGCGTCCAGGCCCGCGAACATCTCCGAGTCCTCGGGGATTTCGACGGTGTTCCATCCCATGTGGGGAAGGACGTCGGCCTCGAGGCGCTCGACGGTGCCCGGCCACTCGCCCGCCCCCGGGGTCGATGCCACCTCGGCACCATCGGCGTGCTCCCCATCGGCGAACTCGACGCCGCGGTCGAACATGACCTGCATCCCCACACAGATTCCCAGCGTGGGGCGCGAGCCGGCCAGGCGCGAGCCGATGATGCGCTGCCCCTTGACTGCTGTCAGCCCCTTCATGCACGCGGCAAAGGCGCCCACGCCGGGAACGACGAGACCGTCGGCGGACGTCGCGATCTTGGGGTCGGAGGTGACTGTGACCTCGGTGCCCACTCGCTCGAGCGCGCGTTGCGCCGATCGCAGGTTGCCCGAACCGTAGTCGAGGATCGCCACGTTTTTCTTCATGCCGCCAAGCCTAACCGTCCGTGCGCCGCGCGTTCGCGGCGACTCTGCGCCAGTAGATCGTCACCGCCGTGCCGTTGACGATGCAGATCCCCGCGGCGATGAAGAACATCGTCGGGTAGCCGGCGAACGCGAAGAGCCCGAGCACGATCGCTCCTAGGCCGGTGCCCGAGTCGAACGCGATGTTCCATCCCGCTGACGCCGTGCCGAGCTGCGACTTCGGCAGCCGCTGGAACGCCCCCATGAGCGATTCGTTCTGGATGGCGCCGAAACCGAAACCGAAGATGACGGCGGCGATGAGAAAAGTCCAGGTCGGCGCGTGTGCCAGCGCGAGGGCGCCGATACCGGCGACGCCGAGCGCCGCGGCCGCCATGCCGACGGGGATGTAGTCGCCAGGGCCGACCCTATCGGCCCTGGCCCCGGCCGCCGTACGACCGGCGACCACCATCGCGCCGACGAGCGCGAGGGCGAGTCCGGCGACCCCGGCGCCGCTTCCTGCGACGTCATCCAGCGTTGGTGGGAGGAAAGTGGAAATGACACCGAAGGCCATGGCCACCGAGATCATGATGATCATCGCCGGGGCCAACCGGCCGGCGAGCGCGAGACCGCGCACCTCGGCGGCGCGATCGGAACCGAGTGGTGCCGGGAAGATCCCCGGCACGCGCATGGCCGCGCCGATTCCGACAACGGCGAGCGCCGTCGCGGTGAGCGCCGGGACTTCGACGCCGAAATGTTCGTAGGTGTAGAGGCCGGTGGGCAGGAAGCCCGCCTCGGCGATGCCCACCGCCAGACCGATGAGAGACGTCGCGCGGCCGAGCTTGGAGGCAGGGGCCAGCTCGGCGACCAGCGCCGAACCGGCGACGGTGAGCAACCCGAACCCGGCGCCGCGGACGCCGGAGACGCCGAGAATCACCGGGGCGTTCGCGCCGAGGAGGTAGACCGCGGCGGGCCCGGAGAGCAGCACGGCACCGGCGCCGAGGACGAGTCGGTAGCCGAAGCGGCGCATGAATTTCGGTGTGAACACCTGCGTGAGCACGGTGACACCCATGAACACGCCGGTCGCCGCACCGGCGAGGACATCGCCGCCGCCGCTCCGCACGACATGAAGCGGGATCACGGGAAGGAGCAGCGCCCAGCCACCGAAGGCGAGGAGGACGAGAACGAACGCCGGGATCATTCCCGGCGTGGAGAGGATCTTCTCCTCGGCCGCGGGCTGCGGCGCCGGGTCGGAAACGTCCTGTGTTGCCAAGGTGTGTTCTGATCCCTTTCGCTGTCGGAGGTGTTAGAGCGTTCCCTTCGTCGAGGGGATTCCGCTTACTCTCGGATCGGGCTCGCATGCCGCGCGTAGCGCGCGTGCGACGGCCTTGTACTCGGCTTCGGTGATGTGGTGCGGGTCGCGCCCGTAGTGCACGATCACGTGCAGGGCGATGTGCGCATTGCTCGCGAAGCTTTCGAAAACGTGCTGGTTGAGCACCGTTCCATAGGGTGCGCTGCCTGCGCCGATCACCGAATAGGTAATCATATTTTCCGGTTCGCCGCGAAAAACGAAGTACGGGCGGCCGGAAACGTCGACGACGGCCTCGGCAAGCGTCTCGTCCATCGGGATCTTCGCCTCGGCGAAACGACGGATCCCAGCCTTGTCGCCGAGCGCCTTCCGCACGGCCTGGCCGAGCACGATGGCGGTGTCCTCGACAGTGTGATGGGCCTCGATGTCGATGTCGCCGGTGGCCTTGACGGTCAGGTCGAAGCAGCCGTGCTTACCGAAGGAGGTGAGCATGTGGTCGAAGAACGGCACGCCGGTGTCGATGTCCGTCGCGCCGGTGCCGTCGAGGTCGATCTCGACGGTGATCGACGATTCCGAGGTGGCGCGCTCGATACGCGCCCGGCGACCGGACTGCTGCTCGGGGCTTGCCATGACTGTTCTCCTTCAGTGGTGGCTGCGGTCGGTAGTTCTATTCTCTATCGTTTCAGTTCCTCGCCAGCGTAGCGCTTGCTGAGCTCCAAGAACCTGTCGTTCTCGTGGTCCAGGCCCACGCTCATTCGCAAGTGCCCGTCGATTCCGATGTCGCGGACCATCACCCCGTCGGCCATGTAGCGCTCGAACGCGCGGGTCGGGTCGGTGAACGGGCCGAACAAGAGGAAGTTGGATTCGCTCGGGAACACCGCGTAGCCGTATTCGGTAAGGGAGGCGGCGATGCGTTCGCGTTCGGCGGCGATGTGTTTGACCGCAGACAGCGTCTCGTCGGCGAACCGAAGCGCGGCGCCGGCGGCGGCCTGGGAAATCACCGACAGGTGGTACGGAAGGCGCACCAGCAGCGCGGCATCGACGAACGCCGGATCGGCGACGAAATAACCGAGACGCCCACCGGCGAAGGCGAACGCCTTGCTCATGGTGCGCGAGACGACCAGTTTCGTCGGGTATTCGGCGAGCAGCTCGGCGGCCGAGGGCTGCGAGGAGAACTCGGCGTAGGCCTCGTCGATGATGACGATGCCCGGAGCCTCGTCGAGAATCTCTCGCAGCTGCTCGGCCTGTACGACATGTCCGGTCGGGTTGTTCGGTGTGGTCACGAAGATGACGTCGGGCCTGTGGCGGGCTATCTCGGCGCGCGCGACCTCGGTGTCGATGCTCAGGTCCGCCGCGCGCTGGACCCCAATGAACTCGGTATCGGTCCCGCTGCACAGGATCGGGTGCATCGAATAGCTGGGGACGAACCCCATTGCCTTTCGCCCCGGCCCACCGAACGCCTGAAGAAGCTGCTGCAGCACCTCGTTCGACCCGTTGGCCGCCCACACCATGTCGGCACCGACCTGCACACCGGTCTGCTTGGAGAAGTACGCGGCGAGCGATTGGCGAAGCGCTGCGGCGTCGCGGTCCGGATAGCGGTTGAGGTCCGAGGCCGCCTTCGCCGCGGCCTCCGCGATCGCCTCGACCAGCGCGTCCGAAGGCGGGTACGGGTTCTCGTTGACGTTGAGCCGCGCGGGAGCACCCTCCTGGGGCGCGCCGTACGGGTTCTTGCCGCGCAGGTTGTCCCGCAGCGGGAGGTCTTCGAGCCGAGCCATCTAGCCCTCCTCCGCATCGAGGTCCTCGAAGCGCGCACGGATCGCCTCGCCGTGCGCGGGCAGCGCCTCGGCGTCGGCAAGCGCGATCACGGTTTCGGAGACGTCCTTGAGCGCGGCCTCGTCGTAGTCGATCATGTACACGTTGCGCAGGAACGTATACACCGAGAGCCCCGAGGAGTGCCGGGCACTCCCCGAGGTCGGCAGCACGTGGTTGGAGCCCGCGGCGTAGTCACCGAGGGGCACCGGGGAGAACGCGCCGACGAAGATCGCGCCCGCGTTGCGAACCCGGGCTGCGACGTCACGCGCGTTGCGGGTGTGCACTTCGAGGTGCTCGGCCGCGTAGGCATCGACGACGCGTAGGCCCGCGTCGAGGTCGTCGACGAGCACGATGCCCGACTGCTTGCCCTCGAGTGCCTCGGCGACGCGCTCGGTGTTGAGAGTGCGCGAGTACCGGGCAGCTATCTCGCGGTCGACGGCGTCGGCGAGCTCGGGCGAATCGGTGACGAGCACGGACGCCGCCATCGGATCGTGTTCGGCCTGGCTGATCAGGTCGTAGGCCACCTGGACCGGGTTCGCAGAATCGTCGGCGAGGACCGCGATCTCGGTGGGCCCGGCCTCCGAATCTATGCCGACTTCCGAACGCACGAGCCGCTTGGCTGCGGTAACGAACACGTTGCCCGGGCCGGTGATCATGTCCACCGGTTCGAGCGCTGCTCCCCCGTCGACGTCCTCGGGCGAGCCGTAGGCCATGAGCGCCACGGCCTGGGCACCGCCGACGGCCCACACCTCGTCCACGCCGAGCAGGGCGCACGCGGCGAGGATCGTCGGGTGTGGCCAGCCACCGAACTCGGGCTGCGGCGGGCTCGAGACGACCAGCGAGGACACGCCCGCCTCCTGGGCGGGCACCACGTTCATGAGCACCGACGACGGGTACACCGCGCGCCCGCCGGGAACGTAGAGACCGACGCGCTCCACGGGCACCCACCGCTCGGTCACGGTGCCACCCGGGGCGACCTCGGTGACCTTGCCCTGCGGGTGCTGCGCGGCGTGGCCGCGACGATTGCGTTCTATCGCCTCTGCCAGCGCTTCGGCAATCTTCGGGTCGAGGCCGGACAGAGCCTCATCTATGACGCCGGATGGTACGCGCACGCTGGTCGGCCGCACCTTGTCGAAGCGCTCACCTGCGTCCAGCGCAGCGCTCGCGCCGTCGCGGGCGACGGCGTCGACAACGGGTTGCACCGACGCGGCCGCCGAGGCGACGTCGACCTCTCCGCGCGGCAGCGTGCGCCGAAGTTCCGCGGTGCTCAGCGTCGTGCCGCGCAGGTCAAGATAATTGAGCACGAAAATCCTCTCCACCGGATGTCCAGGGTTCCGCAGGGTCGACCCAGCGGACGATATCTAGAAGTCTAGGCCGAGGTCGACGGCGCGCACCGAATGGGTGAGCGCGCCGACGGCGAGATAGTCGACCCCCGTGGAGGCATAGTCCCGCGCGGTGTCGAGACTGAGCCCGCCGGAGGATTCGAGAAGTGTCGCGGGGCGCCGGGAGTTGCGACGCTGGACCGCGATCTGTGTCTGCCATACCGGGAAATTGTCGAGCAGTACCAGGTCCACGCCCGCGTCGAGCATGTCGTCCAACTGCTCGAGTGAATCGACCTCCACCTCGCAAGGCAGTTGCGGGAACTGTGCGCGAACGGCGTCGAGCGCGGCCGAGATTCCGCCGGCCGCTGCCACATGGTTGTCCTTGATGAGCACGGCGTCGCCGAGCCCCATCCGATGATTTGCGCCGCCGCCCGCGCGTACCGCGTACTTCTGCAACTCCCGCAACCCGGGAAGCGTCTTGCGCGAGTCGCGGATGCGAACGTCGTAGCCTTCGACCTCGTCTACCCATCGCGCCGTCTCTGTCGCGATTCCGGTGAGGTGGCAGACGAGGTTGAGGAAGGTGCGTTCGGCGGTGAGGATCGAACGAGTGAGACCTTCCATGGTGGCGACGACCTGGCCAGGCCCGATCCGCTCCCCGTCGGCGACGTGCGCAGTGACGTTCGCGCTGCCCGGGTCGACCTCGTCGAGCACGGAGTGGACGGCATCGATCCCGGCCAGTACGCCGTATTCGCGGGCCACGAGCCGCGCAGAGGTACGCGAATCCGCGGGAACGGTCGCAATCGACGTGACGTCCGGTCCGCGTGCCAGGTCCTCGTCCAGGGCGACCCTCAGGGCGGCCCGGAGTGCGCTGCGCCCGGCGTCATCCACACCGGAGGTGAACGCCGCTGAGCGCTCGCCCACGAACGACCCGCCGCTTCCCTCTCGCGGGGCGATCATTCTCCCGACCCGGGGTTGCCGATGGCGATCATCCGCTCGACCGAGCCGCGGGCGGCCTCCGCCGTGACCGGGTCGACGTGGACGGCATCGGCGCCGTCGGTGAGGCAACGGAGCAACGCGGCCGGGGTGATCATCTTCATGTATGGGCACGAGGCATTTTCGTTGACGGCGAGGAAATCGATCTCCGGGGCGGCCTTGCGCAGCTGGTGGATCATCCCGATCTCGGTGGCCACGAGGACCTCGCTGGAGCCGGAGGCGCGGGCGGCGTCGACCATTCCACCGGTGGAAAGGATCTTGACCTTGTCCTCCTCGACCGCGCCTTCGCCGGCGAGATAGAGGGCGCTTGTCGCACAGCCGCATTCGGGGTGCACGAACAGTTCGGCGCCGGGGTGCGCTTCGGCCTGGTCGCTGAGCTGCTTGCCGTTGATGCCGGCGTGCACGTGGCACTCGCCGGCCCATACGTACATATTCTCGCGGCCGGTCTCGCGGCGCACGTGGGCACCGAGGAACTGGTCGGGCAGGAACAGCACCTCCCGATCGGGGTCGATGGAAGCGACGACGTCGACGGCATTGGACGAGGTGCAACAGACGTCGGTGAGCGCCTTCACGGCTGCAGTGGTGTTGACGTAGCTCACCACGACCGCGCCGGGGTGCTCGGAGCGCCAATCGCGCAGCTGCTCTTCGGTGATCGAATCGGCAAGCGAACAGCCGGCTTCGGCGTCGGGAATAAGTACGGTCTTGTCCGGCGACAGGATCTTCGCGGTTTCTGCCATGAAATGCACGCCACAGAACACGATCGTCTCGGTATCTGCGGAGGCCGCGATGCGAGAGAGCGCGAGCGAGTCGCCGACGTGGTGGGCGATGTCCTGGATCGGTCCCACCTGATAGTTGTGCGCCAGGATCGTGGCGTCCCGTTCCTCCGCCAAGCGGCGGATCTCCGCGGCCCAGTGCTCGTCCGGGGCGACCCCGTCCCAGCCGTGCGCGGTGCGGGTGACCTTTTCGCGCAGGTCGGAGCTCAAAATGGTGGTGGCAGGTGCGCTCGCGCTCGTCATGATCGTCAACGTTCCTTTGCATCGACGCGGCGGTTTGCCGCTCGAATCGTCAGCGTCGTACCGTCGCGGGCAGGCGCCTCGATACGACTGGAAGCCCTATTATCGCAGGTCTCTACCGAATGACATGTACGCGGCCACAAACCACACGGTGAGGGCGCCGCCCGCTGCCCAGGCGGCCATCGCGATGTTTTCTACGGCCTGCGTGCTCTGGCCTGCTGTCATGACCTGGCGCGCCAGTCGGGGGGCGAGTTCGATGATCGTGCCTTCCGCGGCATTCGTGTCGGCTGAGAACACCAGCCTGGCAAGCGCCAGGGACGCCGTAGAGGTCACTGCCCCGAGTGCGCCGATGCCGAGCCAGGCCCACAGTGCGGGCGGTAGTGCGCGAAGGCGTGAGTGCCTTCGCCACAACACCAGGGCGGCCGCTGCACCAGCGCCGAAGAGCATCGCCGACAGCATGATCGTGGCGGACACTTCCGCCCCGCTCGAGCCGTAAGTGGGCGAGCCGGTGCCATCGCCGAGTGCGACGACGCGCAGTCGCGGCGCGGCGATCGTCCACGCCGCGGCGACAACGACGAAGGGGAGGATCAGTAGCGGCACCGTGCGTCCGGCACGGGCGATCACGGATTTATTCATGTTCGGCAAAGGGGTCGCGGGCTGCTTCCCTCGCGGCATCGATTTCCGCGCTCTCGGCGCTACCGTGGCGCGAACATTTCGAGCGCCATCCGGTGTGCAGGACTTGGGTGATCATGCGACGCCCGCACAGCGGGCAGTATCGCGGCGCCTCCAAACCAAGCTCGGCAGCCCGGAACCGCCGAGGCGCCTCGCCTGCGGGTACGCCGGTAAAGGGATCGAAAGCGTAGTCAGCGCCGGCGAACAGCGCGTCGCGGAGCGCTGCTGCCCCGGACGCGCCGTGCACGGATTTTTCGGTCATGGTCACAGTGTGTCGTTGAGCGCCTTGATCGGCATAGACAGGTCCTCGAGCATGTCGAGGTCGCTCTCGACGGGACGGCCGAGCGTCGTGAGGTAGTTGCCGACGATAACGGCATTGATCCCGCCCATGATGCCCTGCTTGGCGCCGAGATCGCCGAGGGTGATCTCGCGTCCACCGGCGTAGCGCAGGATCGTCCGCGGGAGTGCCAGGCGGAACGCGCCGACCGACTTGAGCGCCTCGGTCGGTTCTAGCACCTCGAGATCGCCGAAAGGTGTGCCCGGGCGCGGATTGAGGAAGTTGAGCGGGACCTCGTCGGGTTCGAGCGAAGCGAGATCCGCTGCGAACTCGGCACGCTGTTCAAGTGTCTCGCCCATTCCGAGGATTCCACCGCAGCACACCTCCATTCCCGCGTCGCGAACCATGCGCAGGGTGTCCCATCGCTCTTCCCATGAGTGGGTGGTGACCACGTTCGGGAAGTGCGAACGCGCGGTTTCCAGGTTGTGGTTGTACCGGTGTACGCCCATTGCGGCGAGCTGATCGACCTGTTCCTGCGTGAGCATTCCCAGCGAGCATGCGATCTCGATATCGACCTCGGCACGAATGGCCTCGATGCCCGCCGCCACCTGGGACAGCAACCGCTTGTCCGGGCCACGAACGGCGGCGACGATGCAGAATTCGGTCGCCCCGGACTTGGCGGTCTGCTTAGCCGACTCGACAAGCGACGGGATATCGATCCACGCCGACCGCACCGGGGAGGTGAACAGCCCGGATTGTGAGCAGAAATGGCAGTCTTCGGGGCATCCGCCGGTCTTGAGGGAGATGATGCCCTCGACCTCGACCTCCGGGCCACACCACTGCATGCGCACATCATGCGCGAGCTGGAGCAGCTCCTCGAGACGCTCGTCGGGCAACTGCAGCACCTTCAGCGTCTGTTCGGCGTCAAGCCCCACGCCCTGCTCGAGCACCTGTTCCCGAGCGATTTCGAGGATGTCCCGCTCGTCGGCGTGCGCCGCCTGCTCGATCTGGTCCGAAGCGATAGTCACTCTCGCTTACCTGCTTCCCGTCGTTGTGCACATACAAAATCACCGCGCCGAAATTATGACGCGAATCTCATGTTAGCCCGAAGCTCTACCGCAGTAGGGTCAGAGCGCCTCCTTCGAGCCAGTTTCTCGCACCGGCCCGAAACTCCCCTGGTCCCAGGCGTCCCACTGCCGCGGGCAGCTTGCCGATAACCGGGACACCGGTGAGTCGCGGTAAGTCCTCGAGATTGCAGTTCTGGGCCAGGTCGGGCCGGTCCGGCCACATTCCGAGCACCGTTCCCGCAATCGCGATGCCCGAGCTCCGAAGCCTGTCGACCGTGAGCTCCGTATCCGAAAGCGTGCCCAGGCCTGCCCGGACGACCACGACGGCGGACACCTTGTGCCCCCGCGCCGAAAGCTCGACCGCGAGGTCGACGAGCGTGAGTTCCGGCCCGAGGCGCACGAGCACTCCCCCGGCCCCCTCGACGAGCGTCACATCGACGCCCGCCGCGAACCGTTCGATACGAGTCGCGAGTTCGCCGAGTACCGGCGGCGCCATGCCTGCGCGGCGCGCGGCGGTCTCCGGGGCCAGTGGCTCGGGATAGCGGAAGAATTCGGAGGTAGTCGATACCCCTGACAACTGCGCGGCATCGTCGACGTCTCCCGGCGCATCCGCGTCGAGCCCGGTCTGAACGGGCTTGCACAGTCCGACCCTCAATCCTTCGTCCCTGAGGCTGGAGGCGATCGCCGCCGTGACCATCGTCTTGCCGATATCGGTACCGGTTCCGGTGACCATGAGGATGCGCGACTCAGCCACGGCCTGCCTCGCTTCCCCGGTCCATTCCGGCGAGCACCTTGCGTAGCGTCTCGCACGCACGCTCGAGATCCCCCTTGGTGAGGTTCGCGCGTGCGGTCAATCGAAGCCGGGAGGTGCCCACCGGGACCGACGGTGGACGGAAACACCCGACGCTGACGCCGCGCGAACGCATTTCGTCTCGGGCTGCGACCGCCTTCGATGGGTCGCCGATGATCACCGACACCACGGCGGACTGCGGCTCCTCGGCTCCGGCGGCCTCGGCGAGTTCGCGGGCGTTGGCGAGTACGTCGTCCGCGAGCGTCGGTGTGGCGACGAGCTGCTCCAGCGCTGCGCCCGCCGCGCCTACCGCCGCCGGATTGAGGCCGGTGTCGAAGATGAACGTGCGCGCGGTATCGATGAGGTGATCGATGAGGCGACGTGAGCCGAGCACCACGCCGCCCTGAGAGCCCAGCGCCTTCGACAGTGTCGCGGTGACGATGAGATCTTCGCGACCGGCGAGCCCGAGCTCATCGACGTATCCACGGCCGCCACGGCCGCGAACACCGAGTCCGTGCGCCTCGTCGGCGAGCATCAACGCCCCGTTGTCACGGGCGGCCTCGTACATTTCGCGCAGCGGTGCCAGCTCGCCGTCGACTGAGTACACCGAGTCGGTAACCACCAGCGCGCGCTCCTCGGTTCTCTCGGCCAGCGCGATCCGCGCCTGCTCGACGTCTCCCCTTTCGATGACGACAACTCGTGCACGGGAGAGGCGGCATGCGTCGACGAGGGAAGCGTGGCTTCCGCCGTCAGACACGATGAGCGACCCCCGACCGGCGAGCGCGGTGACGACGCCGAGGTTGGCGGCATAGCCGGAGGAGAACACCAGCGCTGCCTCCTGCCCCATGAACTCCGCGAGTTTCGTCTCGAGGTCGATGTGAGCGGTAGTCGTTCCGGTGACGAGGCGAGAACCGGTCGATCCCGTGCCCCATTGTTCGATGGCGTCGATAGCGGCCGCCTTGACATCGGCGTGCGATCCGAGTCCGAGATAGTCGTTGGAGGCGAGGTCGAGAACGTCGCTGGACGGCGCACGCGGGTTGAGACGGCGACGCAGACCGGCGTCGATGCGGTGGCGCTCGTTGGCGTCGAGCCAGTCCGCGGCCGCTGCCCGCTCAAAATGCCCGTGTGGTGCCTTTTCGCTCACGCTGCGTTCCTCCTAGAATTTCGACTTACACCTTATGCTGACGCGCCCGGGCGCACGCGCCGCTTCGGCGAAGTCGGCTCGCTAGTTCTGCGTCGAGGCTCTGACGGCGTCGGCCACCGCCGAGCAGATCGCCGCGATGTCCTCGCTGGAGCTGATATATGGCGGCATCGTGTAGATGAGATTGCGGAAGGGTCGCAGCCACACGCCTGCGTCGACGAGCGCGTCGGTTGCCGCTTGCATCGCGACCGGCTCGTCCAGTTCGACGACGCCGATGGCTCCGAGCACGCGGACATCGTGCACGCCACGGGCGTTGCGTAGTGGCTCGAGTCCGTCGCGAAGTTCGCCTTCTATTCGGGGCACCTGAGAGCGCCAGGCGCCTTCGGCGAGGATATCGAGGGACGCACACGCCACGGCGCAGGCCAGCGGGTTGCCCATGAACGTCGGGCCGTGCGCGAGGCCGCCGGCCTCTCCCGCCGAGATGTCGGCGGCGATCTCGTCGGTCGTGATCGTCGCCGCCAAGGTCATGTACCCACCCGTGAGCGCCTTGCCCACGCACATGATGTCCGGACTCACGGCGGCCAGCTCGGCGGCCGTGGTGCCACCCACGCGACCGAAGGCGCTGGCGATCTCGTCGAAGATCAGCGCGATACCGGCTTTCCGGGTTTCTTCTCTGAGCACCCGGAGGTACCCGGAGTGGGGAAACCGCATGCCTCCGGCGCCCTGGACGAGTGGCTCGACGATGATTCCCGCGAGGTGCTCTGCCTGCTCCCGGATCGCCGAACGCAGGATGTCGGCATAGTCTTCGGACCATTGCGTCGGCGGCGCCGGGACGAACACCTGCCGCGGGAGCACGCCGGTCCACATCGCGTGCATTCCCCCGTCCGGGTCGCACACGCTCATCGGGTTGAGGGTGTCCCCGTGGTAACCGCCGCGCCATGTGAGAATGCGCGTGCGCTCGGGGTTGCCGTTGGCGCGTTGCCACTGGATCGCCATCTTCAGCGCTACCTCGACCGAGACCGAGCCGGAGTCCGCAAGAAATACCTTCTGCAGCGGTTCCGGGGTCATCTCCACCAGGCGACGGGTCAGCTCGACCGCCGGAGCGTGCGTGAGCCCGCCGAACATGACGTGGCTCATCGTGTCGACCTGCGCATGTAGCGCAGCGTCGAGGCGCGGATGCCGATAGCCGTGCACCGCGGCCCACCACGAGCTCATCCCGTCAATGACCTCACGGCCGTCGGCCAATCGCAGCACCACTCCCTCGGCTGACTGGACCACCAGCGGCCGCGTACTCGCTGGGAAAGCTCCGTACGGGTGCCAGACGTGCTCGGCATCGTAGGCGGATAAGTCCTCGGCCGACAGCGCGTCGGAGAAGCCCGTCGAATCCCGTTCCGCTAGAGTCCCCCGCGCGCTACTATTGCGCGCTGATCGTGTCTCGTGGACACTGTCGTCGCCGTGGTGTGCCGTCATGGCACGCACGCTACCGTGCCGGCTCAGTTCGGTTTTCGGCACACGGTCTTTATAAGATCGAGAAAGCAATTCACGGTGGGCCGCGCGCCCGCGCCCCGAAACCGGTGGAGGATCAAACAACCCGTGTCCGCGAAGACCGAGCAGGCCAACGAGGCTGAAACCACGCCCGTAAAGCCGCGCAAGCAGGTCATTTACCGTCCAGACCTGGACGGTCTCCGCGGTATCGCCATCGCTTTCGTGGTCTTCTTCCACGTGTGGATGGGCCGGGTCTCCGGCGGTGTCGATGTCTTTCTGGCGCTGTCGGGATTCTTCTTCCTCGGCTCGCTTGTGCGTGGTGCCACCACCCCCGGATCCAGCCTGTCCCCGATTCAGAATCTATGGCGACTCGTACGGCGCCTGTATCCGGTGCTCATCGTCGTGGTGGCCGCCACCGTCGGGTTGACGATGTGGCTGCGGCCTGAGGCCACGTGGACAGATGTCCTCACCCAGGCCCAGGCGACGCTGCTGTACTACCAGAACTGGGAGCTCGCGCTCACAAGCCAGGATTACGGGGCCGCCGACGCCTCGATCTCGCCGTTGCAGCACCTGTGGTCGATGTCGGTGCAAGGCCAGTTCTACCTCATCGCGCTCGCCCTGGTCCTCGGCGTCGCCGCCCTGTTCCGGCTCGTCGGTAAGACGCCGTCCAAGTGGCTGTACGCGGCGATCTTCACAGCCATCTGTCTGGCCTCGATCTGGCACGCGGACCGCGGTTTCGAGGCGAACCAGCCGTGGAACTACTACGACACGTGGGCGCGTCTGTGGGAGCTGTTCATCGGCGGCGTCCTCGCCATCGTGTTCGTGGGAATTGCCGTTCCGTGGGTGCTGCGCACGCTCGCCACCATCGCCGGCCTGACGATGATCGTCACCTGTGGCCTCCTCATCGACGGTGTCGAGCACTTCCCCGCCTGGTGGGCGTGGTACCCGGTGGGCGGCGCTCTGCTCATCGTCATTTTCGGGATGGTCCCCGCAGGCAAGAAGGTTCGCTGGTACACCGAACCGATTCCGTGGCTCTTGTCCACGTACCCGATGCGTCGGCTCGGCGATCTCGGCTACTCGCTCTACCTGATCCACTGGCCGCTTCTCATCTTCTACCTCGCACTCTCGGACAGCCCGAACGCTACTGCGGTGTCGGGCACCGTCATCGTTCTCGTCTCCCTCGCGCTGGCGTGGCTCGCCGAGCGCTACATCGAGCGCCCGCTGCGGATGAAGAGCCGCGTCAACCGCAAGAAGTCCTCTGCGGATGCCGCAGCCGCAGGATCGACGGCCGCCGCAGGAGCGGTGGCCGCGGCAGCGGGCAAAAATAAGGACAAGGATGCAAAAGGGGTGACGGCGGAGATCGACGCCCCCGACGACGAGGACTCTTCCGCCAAGGACTCCGACACCGAGGACTCTTCAGCCAAGGACTCCGACGCCGAAGACGAAGCTGACGAGGTCACCCACGAGTCGGTGGAATCCTCGAAGCTCACGCGCGCCGAGAAGAAAGCCGAGAAGAGGTCCGCGAAGAAAGCTGCGAAGCAGGAGAAGGCGGCCGCGGAAGACGCGGGGCCAAAGCGCACCACGAAGGAGAAGTTCGTCCTGGTGGGCGCGCTCTCCACCGTCATCCTGTGTGGTGCTTTCGTTGCCGGCATGCAGTCGTATTGGACCGCCACCGCAGAAGACCGCGCGTCGGTGCCCGAGGTCGACCCGCTGAGCGATGAGCAGTTCCCCGGCGCTCGGGCGTTCCTCGAGGACGTCGAGGCGCGGGGCGACGACTACCACCCGACGCCGCTGCAAGTCGGCAACGATCTACCTGCGTCGACGTGGGACGGGTGCATCTCCGATTTCAACACCGAGGACGTCGTGAGCTGTGTGTACGGCGATCCCGATGCAGATCGCACCATCGCGCTTGTCGGTGGCTCGCACTCCGAGCATTGGATTACGGCGTTCGACGAGATCGGGCGCGATCGAGGTTTCCGGGTCGTCACGATCCTCAAGATGGGCTGCCCGCTCACCCTCGACGGAACAATCGCCGACGACAACGAGGCGATGTACGCAGGTTGCGTCGAATGGACACGCGGAGCACTCGAGTCGATCGTGGGTCTCAACCCGGAGTTCGTCGCCACGACGGCGACGCGCCCCTCGGGACGCTCAATGCCGGACTTCACCCCGTACCAGTACATCGACCTGTGGAAGTTCTTCTCCGAGCACGGCATTCAGACCCTCGCGATCCGAGATACCCCTTGGATCGACCATGGAGAGGGGCCGCTTCGCGCCGGCGAGTGCCTGGGAGAGTCGGGATCGGACCCCGAGAGCTGCGGCATGCCCCGAGATGCGTCGCTGGCGCCAGATAATCCGGCAATCCTCGCCACCGCCGGCATGGAGGACGTACACCTACTCGACTTCACCGACGGGCTGTGCGGTCCGGTGTACTGCCCAGCGGCTATCGGCAATGTGATCGTCTACCACGACTCCCACCACATGTCCTCAACGTTCGTGCGCTCTCTGCGCAACGAGTTCGAGAGCCAGTTGTCCCAGGCGACCGGTTGGTGGTGAGTCGGCCGCGGGGCGCTCAGTCGCTTTGTCCACTGGCGACGCCGCGGACTCCAACGCGACAATCACCGGGTATCTCGGCGCGTCTCTTCCCGCCGATCACCCGGTGATCGTCCTCGTGCACAGCTGATTAGCGCACATCCCGTAGCTGGTTGGAGGCGAAGCCGGCAACTGCAAATGCCGCGATCCACGCGGCGAACACGGCGAGCGCGAGACCAACCGACTCCTGCCCTCCGAGATTCACATAGTTCTGTGTGAGAAGGGCCTTGCCTGCCGGCTCGAGTACCGAATATTGGGCCGAAGCGGCTTGAACGAGAGTCTCTCCGATGAGCAACCAGACCAACGGTAGCGCCACAGCGACGATCGAGTTCCGAACAAGTGCCCCGAATCCGACGCCGACCGCGGCCACGCTGACCCCCATCGCCAATGCCGCGAAAAGGGGTGCGAGGTTCTCTCCGGAAACGCTTCCACCGAAGGCCATGACCGCGACGACGATCAGGAACGCACCCACCGCAAAGGACACGGCGACGAAACCGACAAGCACCACGAACTTCGCACAGAGCGACTGCCAGCGGCCGGGCTGGGTGACAAACGACTGCGCCGTCATGTGGTTCTTGATGTCCGAGGTGGTTCTCGACGCTGTGAACGCGACTGCGATGGCGGCGAAAATGAGGAACCCGTCGAGGAGCATGTCCCAGGGCTGGGGTTCGCCGAGGCGAAACTGGTCGGCGTCGAGTAGTCCGAGCAGGACGATGGGACCGAAAAGGCTGCCGATCAGCAATACGAAGTAGACCGCCGTGCTGCGCAGAGTGGCTTGCTTGATGACTTCCGATCGTAGTGCGTTGAGCATTACAGGGCTCCTTCGTGGACGCGTGTGGACTCGGCGCTGCGGTATTCCTGGCTCGCTGCCGTCGCGGCGAGGAATCGCTGCTCGAGGTTCTGGGTTTCGGTCGACAGATGGGTGACGGCGATGTTTTCGCGCAAGCACGTGTGCGCGATTACTCGTCGAAGTTCACTTTCGTCGGATTCAGCCGGAACTTCCGCCCGAAGCAGATCGGCATTTCCCGTCACCTCTACACCCATGGAGTGCAACTTCTGCGCAACGACTGCATTGTTCTCACTGGCGACGACGATGCTGGCGCCACCGGAGAGAAACTCATCCAACCCGTATTCGCCGATCATCTCGCCTTTACCGATGACAACGAGGCGGTCGGCGGTTTGCTGCATTTCGCTGAGCAGATGAGACGAGACAAGAACGGCGCAGCCGTCATCGGCGAGGCGCCGAATCGTCTGCCGCATCCAGCTCACGCCCTCGGGGTCGAGACCGTTAACAGGCTCGTCGAGAATGAGATGACGTGGGTTCCCGAGCAGTGCAGCTGCGATCCCGAGACGTTGTTTCATACCGAGCGAGTATCCCTTTACCCGCTTTCCTGCCGCATCGGTGAGGCCGACGAGTTCGAGGCAGTCATCAACTCGACCGGCGGGAAGTCCAGCACCCGCCGCTAGTGCCCGCAAATGCCCTCGGCCGCTGCGCTCCGGGGTGAACCACGCGGCATCAAGGAGCGATCCCGCGACGGCGCTCTTGTCCGCGATGTCGGCAAACGGCGTCCCGTCGAAAAGCGCGCGCCCAGACGTCGGTTTGTCGAGACCCAGAATGCAGCGCATCGATGTCGACTTGCCCGAACCATTCGGGCCGAGGAATCCCGTCACCGTGGCGTCAGGAACGGTGAACGTCAGTTCGTTGATGGCCTTCTTGCTTCCATATGCCTTGCTGAGGCGTTCGACTGTGATCATGGCCTCTACCTTCGTCGAAGGAGACGCCTCACACATCAACCTGCGGGGCCATCTTCTCACTGAGAAAACCCCCTCCCCGAGGACTACTCAGCGGTCGGACTTCGAGCGCGTATGGCACCTGGGTACGAGTCGCCGCTACGAGAGCATGCCGTCGGAATCGACCACGCCGTGTCGGAAAGCCCACAACACGAGGTGCACTCGATCACGAGAGTCCGTCTTTGCCAGCACTCTTCCGACGTGGGTCTTCACGGTCGAGAGAGACAGGAAGAGTTCGTCGGCGATCTCGGTATTCGAGCGCCCCATGGCGATGAGCCGGAGGATTTCCACCTCGCGCGCGGTGAGAGGGTCGGGCAAGTTCGGCAAGCGCACTTCCACAGACTCCACTTCGTTTGTAGAGCCTGCCGCCTCGGGCGTCGAATCCCGCGGCTCTTCGTCGACGGCTCCCCTCTGCCCATCCCCGGGTATTCCTTCCCGGATCTGCCGGAGCAGACGAGCGGTGGCCTTCGGCGACACCACCGCAGCCGATTCACCGACTGTGCGCACCGCGTCGATGAGTTCCTCGGGGTCGGTGTCCTTGAGCAGGAAACCGCTCGCACCCGCCGCGATCGCACCGATAACGTATTCGTCGTTATCGAAGGTGGTGAGCACGACGATTCGCGCGGACACCCCTTCGTCGACGAGCGCCTTCGTTGCATCGATGCCGTTGAGCTCGGGCATCTGAATATCCATCAGGATGACGTCGCAGGGCGTTGATCGAGCGGCGTCCACGGCCTCGCGACCGTTTGCCGCCTGCCAACACACCTCGATGTCCTCTTGCGAGTCGAGAACCATTGCGAAGCCTGCGCGCACGAGAATCTGGTCGTCCGCGAGCCCGACGGTTATGGTCTCACCACTCATATCGCCAACCTCACCTTCACAGTGAATCCCCCTCGATATTCTTGCGATTCTCCCCAGCTTGCCGATCCTCCGAGCACGCGCGCGCGTTCGGCGATCCCGCTGAGTCCTCGGCCATCGCCGTCGATCTCGGCGCTATCGACGAGCCCATCCCCCGGCGCATTGTCGATCCTGATCTCCATCTCTCGCGCATGCCACTCGAAGACGACAAGCGCATCGGTTCGACCGGCGTGTTTGAGGATGTTGGTCAGACCTTCCTGCACGATTCGGTAGATCGCAAGACCTGCCGACTCTCCCACCGCTCGCGGCTCGCCCTGTTGGCGGAAGTCGACGCGCAGCCCGTCACGTTCGGCGCTCGCCACCAGCGATGGAATGCCTGTCAGACCCGGCGCTACGTCCAAAGCGCGCGAGTCGTCCTCGCGGAGGACGGACAAGAGCTGGCGCATCTGCACAAGTGCCTCCCGCCCGGTTCCGCCAATGGTCTCCAGCGCTGTGACCGCCTGCGCCGGGTCCTTGCGGGCCGCATACCGGCCGCCATCGGACTGCGCGATGATCGCCGTCAACGAGTGGGCGATGATGTCGTGCATCTCACGCGCGATACGCGTGCGCTCGGCCAGCGCGGCGAGCTCTGCCCTCGCAGCGAGCTCGGACACGTCCCGCACGCGTCGCCGCGTCCCGAGCCCGAGCTGCCAGCCGAGGGCGATGGACACCAGCGCGAGAGCCGACATGCCCGCCATCTGCGGCCAGGCGTCCAGCGTCTCCACCCCGTTCGGGTACCTCACGACGAACATCGCGATCGACGCGAGCGAACCGCCCGCGAGCAGTGCCAGCCAAATCCGAAAGCGGCGCTGGTAGGCGCTGATATACCACGCCTCGTAAACCACGATCCCATAGGCGAGAAGCATCGTCCCGGTACCCGAGATCCCGACGAGCACCAAACCCACCGCGGTGATCGGAATGCCACGTCGAGCGCTGTACCGCTGGACGATAAGGGCGACGAAAACGAGAACATACCCAATGTTTCGCAGGACGTCGCTCCATAGTGAGTCATCCGCGAAGTTCACGCCGAAATCCACACTTATCCCGGCACCGAACAAGATCAGCTGCACAACGAGTTGCACCCACGTACCGCGGTCTCGCCACGGCGGCGAGATACGCGCCTGCGGCCACGTCGTTATCGACAGCTCATTCCCGGTGGTCATCAGCTCAACTCTAGGCAAAGCGGCAAGGGAGCACATCGCACCTGGGTACCATCACCGGCGTATGACGTCGGAGTCCGGAAGGTTTACCGAAGAACGCATATGCGACGTACCTACGTATTTGCCCTGACCGCCGCGCTACTGTGCGCGGGGTGTTCTGGGGAGTCGGACGAGCAGCCAGCGCCGGATCCCATCGCCCCGCCGACGGCCCCGCTCCGGCAGCAGGACCAGGTCGAACAGGACATGCTCGCCATGCTGGAGGAGATCGAAGGGTCGATCTCGGACATCGCGCCCGGCATCGAATGGCAGGAACGCGACGACTACAACGACGGGATTTCGTGCAATCAGGAAAACAGCATGGACGACGTAGCTTTCCAAAGCCCTGCGCTCCGGACTTTGCACTTTCCGGATCACGACGAATGGCAACAGTGGATGGAGGCCGTCGGTTCAATTGCCGAGGGCTACGGTTACCGGGTTCCGGATGAGGTCCCGGATCGCGAGGACCAGAACCGCGTCGCCTACTACAACAATGCTGGCGATGCGCTACGCGTGTCCAGCAGTGTCCATAGCGGTTTCGTCGTCGATGTCCTCACCGAATGTATTCCCGGGGCTGGCGTCCAGTCCTAGTCCGCGCGTCCGCGAAGTCGGTCTATCTCCCGCCGGTCCTTCTTGGTCGGCCGGCCTGCGCCACGCTCGCGCGTCGGAATCGAGGCAAGCACTTCCTTCGGCGGCGGTGGCGGCGAATGGTCGAGATAACATTTGACCGCTTCGGGAGCCCCTACCCGTTTGGAGATGACCCGGACGATCTCAACAATCCGTACACGTCCGCCGGGCCCGGTGATGCGCACATGCATACCGGGCGTCACCTTATGTGACGGCGGTACCGATTCCCCATCGACCTTCACATGGCCGGCGCGGCACGCCGCAGCCGCTTTGGTTCGCGAGGGAAACAGCCTCACCGCCCATGTCCAGGCGTCGATCCGTCCGGACGGGGACTTTGCCGAACTCAGTTGCCTACTCCGTTTCCGGGATCGATCCCCTTGCGCACCTTGGACCAGTAATATGTGCCACCGCCAACTGCGACGACCAGACCCAAAATCAACCAAAACCAACTGGTCAATAGCAACGCGAGTGCGCCCCCAACCACGACACCACCACCGACGCACACGGCGGCCGATCGCGCATTCTTCCGAACTTCGTTCTTGCGGCGCTCGATTGGATTCTGGTTATAGGGCTGCATCGACATGGGGCCTAGGATACCGGCCGTTCCATACGCACCACCCCGTCCGGTTGCCACTCTGCGCCCCCGGATGTGAGTGCCGCCAAGAGCGCGCCTGCCGGACCGATTTCGTCGGTCGCTATCCGTATCGTCACCTTCGCGCCGTAGTCGACGTCCAGCACTTCGACGTCCATCGCCCTGATATCCGCTTCGAAACGCCCCGCGATTTCGTGTCCGACCTGCGCATTCCAGCACTGAGTCGTCACCACCTGCATGAGGCCATTTTCACGAGCCGCGTCGATTGCCTCTGAGACTGCGTTGCCGTAGGCGCGCACCAATCCCCCGGTGCCAAGTTTCGTTCCGCCGAACCAGCGCACCACCACGGCGACGACGTCGGACAGTCCCGCGCCCTGGAGTTGATCGAGCATCGGCGTGCCGGCAGTACCGGACGGTTCGCCGTCGTCGGAGGACCGAACGATCGGCGTTGTGTCGATCTGGTCGATCACGAAGGCGGAGCAATGATGCCGCGCATCCGGGTACGCCTTGCGTTGCGCGGCAACCACGGCCCTGGCAGCTTCTTCGTCGTCCACGCGCTCCAGCAGGCACACGAACTTGCTGCGCTTCTCCTCGTACTCGCCGAGCGCAGGTGCACCGCGCCGAAGCGTGAGCAAAGGGCCGGAATCTCGCTGTGCGTCCATCACAGGCAGTATCGTTCACGCTGCGCAGTTAACGATAATCGAGACGCGGACAGTCGCCGGTCCGTCTCGGTTCGGAGGAGCCTCCACATGCGTTCGTTGCTTGCGAGAACCTGGCTCTTCGTCGAAGGTTTAGGCTGACGTCAGCTACCGCTTATCGAGCCTGATTGCATTGCGCGCCAGAATCCGAACGGATCGAGGAAGGCCTGATTTATCAGTTCGGCGCTGGTCCACACGTATCCCGGAACGAGATCGGTTTCCGGATCGGATCCGAGCACGAGAACTGGACGCTCGGCCGATTGTCCGAAGTATCGATGGTCGCCTTCAAAGAGTTCCACGATCTTTACCTGGTACACGGCGAAAGAATCGTTCTTGTCTTGGACAACCGTATCCGTCCAGTTCAACGCTCCGGAGGCTGGCTTGGACTCGCCAAAGGGCTCTCCGTTTCTATAGAGCTGAACCCTCAGGTCCGATGGTAGGTTCCCTCCGGACACCGTCGACGATATCGACACCTTCTTGTTCGCGCCTTCCGCGGTTTCGACAACGTTGATTGACGGTGAGCGCTGCGCTTGAATCCAGATCTTTTCGACCACTTCTACAGTGCGGGCCGGGGACGTCCCGGATTCAATAACCTCATTCCCGGTAAAGGCGGCGGAAATCTGATGAACCGTGGAATTCTGCCCTGGATGAAGAGACGGCAAAGTGACCGAACGCGAAGCCACCCCTGAAGGATCGACGGCAGCACTCCCCAGGGACGTACCGTCTTGAGTCGTGAACTCGACCTGGGTTCCGGCGAATTGGCTCGGCGTCGCGTCTGGAGCTGTGACGCGCGCGGAAACAGTGAACGGCTTGGTCGATTCGACCTGTTCCGGGATCGACGTGATTTCCGTCGAAGAATTTGCCTTCCATGGCGCTCCACTGAGCACTTGAGTCTGCGCCAGTGACGAAGCGTTGGTGCTCGCTCCGCAGTAGACCAGCGTGGTTGTAACCGCGTATTGCTCCGCGAACGTCAAGGAGTTCCTCGAAGCAACGGTCTCGCTTCCACCCTGACCACTTCCTGGCAACCCATACGAGATTGATTGATCACCGCTTGCCGGCGCACGTAATCGCAGAGACACAGGCGGAAAGCGATAGGTTGTATTCGCATCTGCCACAAGACCCGCATTCCAGACACCGCTGCTGGTACTCGTTGACGTTGACCCGGAGTCGCCGGGACCGGCCGACTGGCCGCCCCACAGGCGAAGAAAGTTCCCAGACTGGCTCGCCTTTCGATTCGCGTCGACGCGTGTGAGAACTGGCGCCGGCGAAGACCGGAAGTTCTCGCCGACTCCGAGGACCTGCGCGCTGACAAGAGTTGCGTTCGTCGGCAACGCAATGTCGTAGCTTTGGCGACCCGCATTCGCGGCACCCGTTTTCAAACTCCCAGGAGTTATGACGACCTCAAATACCTCATTGGGCCTGACTTGTTCGGGACGCGACACCTCAATCGTCTCTGGCGACACCACCGAATACGGCCCTGCGCTGAGGAATGAAAACTTGTGGTGCACGCAAGAGCGTTGGATGGTTGTCGACGCCACCGTATTTTCGGAGGTTGGGCTCTCGGCGACGGACGGGGCCGCACCCACGACAGTTCCAGTAAGCACCGCAGCCGCGGTGGCGACACAAAGCGCAGACTTACTTCGTTTTAAGCTTGTCAATCTTGGTCCCTACTTTTTCATCCGAGAACAACGCACTTGAGCACCAAAAACTCAGTGCAGAAAATTTTCATGAGGGGTAGATCACAAATCAGCTTGGAAATTGAAAACTTCTCTTCTAAGCTTCTAAGACGTTAGCCCCTATGAGACACATCTCACAACTTCATCGCGTTCTTCGCCGTGAAGGAGGGCGCCAAATGGAACACTTTCAAGAAAGCCAGGGAGCATGCCGCATACCTTCGCCCTCAACGGCGAGCACAACAATCCTGTGGTCCGGTCGAGGGCAGGGTCGGGGATCCTAAAATCTGTATTGTGTGGCGCGATTTTCGTGTCTTCGCTGTACCCCGCGGTCTCGTCAGCACAAATCCCTGGCATAGACCCCTCGGCGGACACGGTCATCAGTGACGCACAAGACCTGGTGACGGTGCAGGTCAATTCTCCGAACCTCACGAGCGGCACCGTATCGGGGCAAATCATCAACAAGTCGGCGTCCACTATTACGTGCAATGGGTTCCCGACAACAAGCCAGGCGGACAGCGCCAACACCCGTACTCCTGGACTCGTCGCTACCCGGAGCCAAATCGTCGCCGACTCGCTCGACTACTACGCAAAATTTCCCTACAAGTCCGATCCCATGGTCGCCGTCGATGCGCCGGTGATCGGCATGATCAATGTGGACCTCGGCAGCGTGTCAGGTTTGGTGCCACCTTTTGCTGCAAATCTGATCTGGCCGGATGCGGGAGCACGCGCGAATATCGGCGCCGCCGTCACTGATGCACGGATCGCGGGCGAACTCGGCACCCAGTCGACCATCTCGATTCCGGCCAACAACGGCACGGTCGGCTACACCGTCCAGCTTGGACGTCCATCAAATGGAAATCGGTCGCAGTTCTCTGCCGGCGTCTTTCTCGCGTGCGAAATATCGGGGAAGAAACACGTGTTCGGCGGATTCGAGAATGGGCAACGTCCGGGACCGAGTGGGTCATTGGGAGAAATCTTTCCAACCGGCAGGTTTGGAAGCTAAACCGAGCACAACGTTCAAGGAGAACCTATTCATGACCTTTATTCAACGTTGTCGCCAGGTGGTTGCTTCAAGCCTCGCGACTGCCGGAATTTTCGCCGGCTCCCAATTCGCAATCGCCAGTGCATCACTTCCGGGAGCCGACTTTTCGGGGCGAGTCGTTATCACCGATTCGACATCGATGTCCGTTGCCGTCAACCCCCATCAACCCACAACGAACAACGTAACGGGACACATAACCAACAACACGACGACGCAATTCAATTGCGCTGTGCCGGGACTCGATAACAAAACATGGCCGGGGCAAGTCACCGAAGCACAGATCGTCAAGGACTCCATGGATTACTACTCGCGCAATATTTTCCAGGAGTCCGGATTCACCGCACCCGTCGTCGGAGCAATGGGCACGGGCAGTTTGTACAACATTCTTCCCTCGCAGAGTGCAGCAAACTCTCTCGGCAATGCCACCGGAACCCTTCAGCAAATTCGGACGGCTCAGAATGCCGCCAGAGTAGCCGGGCACACCGGGGATCCGAGAGTCGGCGGCAATACCACATTCAACGTGGGCCCTGGCGCTTCAGTGAACTGGACTGCCGCGTTGGGTGCACCGAGCTCAGGCTCCCGCACAGATTTCTACGCTGCAGCCATGTTCTTCTGCACGAGCGCAGGCCAATCATATGTGTTCGCAGGATACGAACCAGGCACCCCAAGCCTTGACGGGATCGGGAGATTGTCGTGGTCTTAGACAAATGGGAGCTCGCGTGGCCCCGGAACGAGGAAACCAATGAATAGAACGTATCGCGCGTCGGGTTTGGCTGTACTTGCGACGGTATCGTCTGTCGTATTCTCAGGTAGCGCAGCGGCACAAAACGTTATCCCCGGTGACAACAGCCCCGCGAGAACCGTCATCGTGGATCCGACAAAAGGCGCTGTAAACGTAAAGCCGTCCGGCGACAGTTCGGTGTCGTTCACCTTCCAGAATCTAACCGGCTCCCCAGTGCGCTGCCAGGACGAGACGAACACATACAGCTCTGTGGCCACGGAACCAGAGGTCGCGCAGAAGGTAGTGGCGTACTACAAGAACTTCGGGGTACTCGATAAGCCGGTGATTCCGCTAGCGGTGAGCTCAGTGAATATTCCGATTGATTTGTCTCCGGTCCTACTCCTCCTCCCCGGCGGCAGTCTCGCCCCTCTCTTCGGGAATAATCACGCCGCGCTCGCCGACATAAAGGCCGCCCAGGAGAACGCGGCCCAACGTGGGCATGTCGGCCAGATCACTCCGTTCAACATCGCCAATGGAGCAACGACGCCGACGTACACGATCCCGATCGCCCCACCATCCGCAGGCTCGCGAACGGACTGGAATGCAAGCGTCGTGATCACATGTAAGACAACGTCCGGACCCGAACAATGGTTTGCGTTTGTCGGATACGAAGACGGTGAGCCGATGGCACCTCCCGGCGGCGCACTCAACATCGGCTCGCTAGGTAGATACTGAGGTTGGAATCGCAGCGGGTCCGCATCCCTCCCCAAATCGATGCGGATCCGCTGCGATTTATCGCCGGGGCCTGCAGAATACGGCGTCGCGTCGGGCAGCGCTAGTGCAATGATTCACGGCCAGAATTAACTGATTTCCTGATAGGTGTTCACTTATTACTTCTGACGCAACGCGTGGAAACTCGATTTCACTGGCGTTCTTATCTGCACGGATGCACTTCCAGATGAGAAACTGAACAAAATAATTGTTTTTCCATGCATGTGTTTGCAATCACACTTTGTGGTGTGGCAAACTCTTCTCGTGGCCGCGAGACCACCGGCATTCGCCATCGATCCTCATGCCATCTCATTGCATTTGGATCCCTCTCATTCGAATCCTCATAGGGGAGAAATATGACCATTCGCAACATCGTTCGCGGAACTGCTGTCGCCGGCATTGTCGGCATCGCCTTCGCGATGGCACCTGCAGCCGCATCTGCTCAGGCCGGCGGCGGTTCGCTTGGCGCTTTCGAAACTCTTGGCCTCGGCTCCATCGCCGACGCTCTGAACGCCGATCAGGCGATCGGTTCGGTCACCGGCTCGATCGGTGAGAATGCCACGTTCGGCAGCATCACCACTGATTCGCTCATCGCGACCGGTGACGAGGTCGACTCAGGATCCGTCAATGGAACCGCAAACCTCCTCGGTAGCGTCGGCGGTTCCGTTGGAGAGGGCTCCGCTGCGCTGAACACGGACGACAACGACGATGCGAACCTCGGCACGGCGCTCGTCGGTTCGCTCGACGCAGGATCCGCCGGACTCGCCACGGGTTCGACTGCAGATAACCAGGAGACTGCCGCTGGCTCCCTCGGAACACTCTTCGGCATGCTCGGTGGCGGCGACGCCAACGAGAACGGAACCGGCGAAGGCTAAGAAGCTTCCTCGGTTGGACAAGAGCCGCTAAAGTTTAGCGACTCTGCGAGTAGGGCCTTTAGTCTCCTTGAGGAGACTAAAGGCCCTACTTTTGTATTGGCCTACGACACGGCCGTTGCAGGCGTTACAAGCCGACTACGTGAGATAGGTGTAAGCCGGTGTACCGGGCTCGATCAGCTCGCAATGAAGAGGCGAGGAATCCATCCGGCGCTTAAGTGCACCGAGGTCCTCTGCACGCCCGAGCTCGATCCCCACGAGCGCTGTACCTGTATCGCGGTTGTTTCGTTTGAGGTACTCGAATCGGGTGATGTCGTCTTCCGGCCCGAGAACTTCGTTGAGGAACCTGCGAAGTTGTCCGGGCTCCTGAGGGAAATTGACCAGGAAGTAATGCTTGAGCTCCTTGTGTACCAGGGAGCGCTCGATGACTTCGCTGTACCGAGAAACGTCGTTGTTTCCGCCCGACAAGATGCACACGACATTCGCGTCCGGTGCGATGCGTAGGTCCTTGACGATCGTCGTGCTCAGCGCGCCGGCGGGCTCTGCAATGATGCCTTCGGTTTGGTAGAGCTCGAGCATCTCGGTGCACACAGCACCCTCGTCGACCGTACGCACGTCGATGTTGCCGGCTAGCGCCTGGTAGCTGGCCCAAGGCGTATCGCCGATGCGTTTCACCGACGCCCCGTCGACGAACGTATCGACGTGCGTGAGAGTGACCTGGTGGCCTTCGTTGGATGCAGCAGTGAGCGATGCGGCCCCAGCGGGCTCGACCGCGACGATTTTGCACTCGGGCGCATTTTCGGACAGGTAGGACGCGATACCCGCGAGCAGACCGCCCCCGCCCACAGGAATCACCACGAGATCCGGGCTCAAGCCGAGCTGCTCGAGGATCTCCACTCCGATAGTGCCCTGTCCGGCGATTGTTTCCGGGTGATCGAACGGCGGAACCATCGCTGCGTCGTAATCGGCCGCATGCGCCAACGCGGCGTCCTGAGCGGCGTCGAAGTTCTCGCCGGTGACCATGAGGTCGACGAAATCGCCGCCGAAAGCCCGAATCCGGTCTCGCTTCTGTTTGGGCGTGTTCTCCGGGACGTAGATGCTGCCGTGGATCCCCAATTGGCGGCACGACCATGCCACGCCCTGCGCGTGGTTGCCGGCGCTCGCCGTCACGACGCCGGCGAGGCGCTGGTCCGAATCGAGGCTGGCCAGGAAGTTGAATGCGCCCCGGATCTTATACGAGCGCACCGACTGCAAATCTTCGCGCTTGAGCAGCACGTTAGCGCCGGTCACGTCGCTCAGCCGCTGGCTGTGCTCTAGCGGGGTTGCGCGAACTGCGCCGCTAATTCGCTGCGCGGCAAGCTCGATATCCCCTGCGGTGACAGGGGTCGTCCGAGTATTACCTGGCGCAAATTCGTTCGCAGACACGTCCCCCAGTATCCCACGGCCGGTTGGCCAGGGAGCAACTCGGTCGCTCAGAGGGCCAGGCAGGCCTCCCCGAGCAGAGCTTTCAGGTCGCCCTTGAGTGAGTTCGACGGATCGACACGCAAGTGCTCGGACAAACGCAGAATCGTGGAATCCGCCCCGTTGACCAGGCGCAGATGAACCACCGATTCACCCGGATGCTGCCCCAGTACCTGTTTGAGCGCGACCACGGTCTCGGCGTTGATCTGCCGCGTCGGCAGAGACATCGCAAATGGCGCTCCCCCGCCGGTAACAACCAGGTCAGGAGCTTCCAGCGTATCGCCGAAGACCGAAATCCTGTCGTCGCGAATGTTGATTCGCGCCTTGACGACGACGATGGCGTCCTCGGCGATGTCCATCGCTGCGAGCTGGTAGGACTTCGGGAAGAACAGCACCTCGACGGAGCCGTGGAAGTCCTCGATCGTCACGATCGCCCAGGACTCGCCGCGCTTGTTCACGCGGCGGTCCACGCCGGAGATGATTCCGCCGATAGTGATATTGGTGCGGTCGGGAAGCTCACCCTCGTGCACGGTGGAAATCGCGGTATCCGTCTTCGCGGCGAGCGCGTCCTCGAGTCCGTCGAGCGGATGTCCGGAGACGTAGAGTCCGAGCATCTCCTTTTCCAGGGACAGCTTCGACTTGATGTCCCACTCGACATCCGGGACGCGCGCGGAGAACACCGATTCGGACGAATCGTCGTCACCTCCCCCACCGAGGTCGGCGAACAGGTCGTACTGTCCGACGGCGGCGGCCTTCTTCGTCGAAATCACCGAATCCACGGCATCGGCGTGGATGAGATACAAACCCTTCCGAGGCAGGTCCATCGAATCGAAGGCGCCTGCCTTGATCAGGGATTCGGTGACCTTCTTCGTACATGCCGTCGCGTCGATCTTGTTGAGGTAATCGGAGAAGTCGCGGAACGCGCCCTTCTCCTCGCGCGCTGCCACCACCGCTTCGACGACGTGGGCGCCGACGTTGCGGACAGCCCCCATGCCGAAGCGGATGTCCTCGCCGACGGATGCGAAGTTCGTGACCGATTCGTTGACCGAAGGCGGAAGGACTCGGATCCCCATCTGCCGGCAATTGGACAAGTACAGGGCTGCCTTGTCCTTGTCGTCGCCGACAGAGGTGAGCAGCGCTGCCATGTACTCGGCAGGGAAATTCGCCTTGAGGTACGCCGTCCAGTAAGACACCAGCCCGTAGCCGGCGGCGTGGGACTTGTTGAACGCGTACGAGGCGAAGGGCTCGATCGTGTTCCACAGCGCCTTGACCGACTCCATGGAGTACCCGCGTTCGGTCATACCGCCGGAGAACTTCTCGAACTGCTCGGCGAGCACCTCGGCCTTCTTCTTACCCATGGCCTTACGGAACGCGTCCGCCTCACCGGCCGAGTATCCCGCAAGCTCACGGGAGATGGCCATGATCTGCTCCTGGTAGACGATGAGGCCGTGCGTCTCGCCAAGGATCTCCCGTAGCGGCTCCTCGAGCTCCGGGTGGATCGGGGTGAGCTCCTGCTTGCCGTTCTTACGGTCGGCGTAGTTCCAGTGCGTCCCCATGCCCATCGGTCCCGGGCGATAAAGAGCGAGAGCGGCGACGATGTCGTTGAAGCCTGTCGGCTTCATCCGCTTGAGCAGCTCGCGCATGCCGCCGGAGTCGAGCTGGAACACGCCGAGCGTGTCGCCCTTGGCGAGGAGGTCGTAGGCAGCCTGATCGTCCAGACCCAGGGTGTCGAGGTCGACCTCGATGTTCCGGTTGGTCTTAATGTTCTCCAGGCAGTCACCGATGACGGTGAGGTTGCGCAGACCCAGGAAGTCCATCTTGAGCAAGCCGATGGCCTCACACGACGGATAGTCCCAGCCCGTAATGAGGGCGCCATCCTGGGCGCGCTTCCACATCGGTATGCAGTCGAGCAGCGGCTCTGAGGACATGATCACCGCACAGGCGTGGACGCCGGCGTTACGGACCATGCCCTCGAGGCCCCGGGCCGTGTCATAAATCTGTTTGACGTCGGGGTCCGTCTCGATCAGCGAACGCACTTCCGACGCCTCGCCGTACCGCTCGTGTTGGGGATCCATGATGCCCGAGAGCGGAATGTCCTTCGCCATAATTGGCGGCGGGAGTGCCTTGGTGATTCGATCGGCGATCTGATAGCCGGGCTGGCCGAAGTTGACGCGGGCGGCGTCCTTGATCGCCGCCTTCGTCTTAATCGTGCCGAAGGTGATGACCTGGGCGATCTTGTCCGCGCCCCACTTGTCGGAGGCGTAGCGGATCATTTCGCCGCGGCGGCGGTCGTCGAAGTCGATATCGATATCGGGCGCGGACGGGCGCTCGGGATTGAGGAATCGCTCGAAGAGCAGACCATGCTCGAGCGGATCGATGTTCGTGATCTTCAATGCGTACGCGACGAGCGCGCCCGCGGCGGAACCACGGCCGGGCCCCACGTGGATACCGATGGACCGCGCATGTTCGATGAGGTCGCCGACGACGAGGAAGTAGCCGGGGTAACCCTTCTGCTTGATGACGTCGAGCTCGTAATCGGCACGCTCGATGTATTCGGGAGGTACGCCGTCAGGAAAACGCCATTCAAGCCCCTTGTGGACTTCGCGGGCCAGCCAGGTGTCCTCCGTCTCCCCCTGGGGCACGGGGAACTTCGGCATGCGGTCTTTTTCTTCCCACACTTCGTCGTAGGAGGTGACGCGCTCCGCAATGGCGAGGGTGTTGTCGCAGGCTCCCGGGACTTCCGCGTCCCACTGCTCGCGGATCTCTTCGGCGGACTTGAGGAAGTAGCCGTCGCCGCCGAACCGGAAGCGATTCTCATCCGACAGCGTCTTGCCCGTCTGAATGCACAACATTGCCTCGTGCGCGTGCGACTGGTCACGGGTGACGTAGTGGCAGTCGTTCGTGACGAGCGGCGGCATACCGAGATCGTTGCCGAGCTTGACCAGGTCCTGGCGTACCCGCTTCTCGAGGTCGAGCCCGTGGTCCATGAGCTCGAGGTAGAAGTTCTCTTTGCCGAAGATGGACTGCCACTTCTCGGCGGCCTCGTATGCCTTGTCGATGTGGCCGAGGCGCAGGCGCGTCTGAATCTCGCCCGACGGGCAGCCCGAGGTGGCGATGATGCCCTCGGCGTACTGCGCCAGGATTTCCTCGTCCATGCGCGGCCACTTGCCGAGCTGGCCCTCGTAGGAGGCGAGAGAGGAGAGCCGGAAGAGGTTGCGCAGGCCGGTGGCGTTCTCGGCCACGAGTGTCATGTGCGTGTAGGCACCGGAACCGGACACGTCGTCCGACTTCTGCCAGTCCTCGCCCCAACGCACGCGGGCTGTATTCGTGCGCGACTCGGGCGCGACGTAGGCCTCGATACCGATGATCGGCTTGATTCCGGTCTTCTTCGCCTCGCGATAGAAATCCGAGGCGCCGTACATGTTGCCGTGGTCGGTCATCCCCACCGCGGGCATCCCGAGGCGGGAGGCCTCGGCGAACAGGGGCTTGATCTGCGCCATCCCGTCCAACATCGAAAACTCGGTGTGGTTGTGCAGGTGCACGAATCCTTTACCCGACACGCCCGGCCTTTCCGCTCGCTTGCTGCTGCTCACCAGAACCCGAGGCCGGCACGCGCGGGGCGGCGGTCACGGGCGGGAGGTGAAGCCAGTCTAGGCGGGATCGGCGTCGCCCGCTAAGTGGCCTGCCGAGCCTTCCGGAGATTGGCCCGCGAGGCGCGTCCTGGCGCGCCGATCGGCCCGGAATTGGGCGCCCGAAAAGAGCAGGACCGCGACGAGGACCAGCGCGAACCCGGCCCATTGCGTGCCGTCGAGTCGTTCGCCGACGACCAGTAGCGCCCACAGCATCTGCAGCACGGGGGTGATGTATTGGAGCATGCCCAGCAGCGCGAGGGGGATGCGTTGCGCGGCGGTGGCGAACAGCAGGAGCGGAAGCACCGTGAGGGCACCTGACGCCATGAGCAACAGGGCATTGCCGACGCCCGCATTGCCGAACGCACCATGCCCGAGGGAATCGCTTCCGACCATGTGTAGCCAGACGAGGAAGCCGAGCGCGAAGGGTGCCGCGATGAGCACCTCCGCGCCGAGGGACACCGTGGGCGGCTCCTTGACCCGCTTCTTCGCGACGCCGTATCCACCGAAAGAAAGCGCCAGCGCGATCGACAGGTACGGGAAGTGCCCGTAGCCGAAGGTGAGGACGACGACCGCGACGGCTGCGATACCCACCGCCACCACTTGTAGTCGCAGCAGGCGTTCGTGGAAGAACAGCACGCCAAAAAGGACGCTGACGAGGGGGTTGATGAAATAGCCGAGCGCAGCCTCGGAGACGCGGTCGCTATTGACCGTGAAGACGTAGACACACCAGTTGAGCGAAACGAGCAGCGAGGCCAGGGCGAGCAGCATCCATGCCTTGCCGCCGAGAGAGAACACCCGGCGCAGCTGACCCATGAGCGCAAGAACCATCGCCATGAGGACCAGCGACCACACGATGCGGTGGGCGACGATTTCCGCAGCTCCTGCCGGCTCCAGCAACGGAAAGAAGGCAGGAAAGAACCCCCAGAGCGAGTAGCAACCGAGGGCAGCGAATGCGCCGATCCGCGAGGCCTTGGGCGCGTCGATGGGGGCGGGAGGTGTCACGCCTGCACATGCTACTCGCCGGGTCGGGCGGGCTCCGGCACGGCGGCGTCATCGGCAAGTGGCTCCACTACATCGGTATAGCCGGCCAGGAAGGGTCGCACGGCGAACCGACCCCACGCCGCATCGGGCGGCAACGCCTCCACCGAGCGCACCGCGGACGAACCGGGCGCGTCCGTAAGCGCGCGAAGCTGTGCGATGTCGGCGCGGACGATGACCCCGATGATTGCGCCGCCCCCGCGCTCGACGATGTCGGCGGTGAGCTCGATCTTCGCCCGTTCGCGCGCATCCGCCGGCCGCAGCGGCGCCTGCTCCCCCGTCGTTCCCGCTGTCGGGACTCCCTCGCCCGGATGGTCGAGGGCATAAATCCCATTTGTGACGGCGGACGTGGCCGCGCGCCCCAGCGGACCGGAGTGCCCATCGTCGGTCGATATGGGGGCCGCGACGGCTGCGGGGATCACCGGCATCGAGACACTCTCTACAGGCGTATTGATAAGGACCTGCGAAATCCGCTCGATTCCGGCGGCGTCGATGGCTGCGGCGGCCTCGCCGGCGGGACGTGCGCCGTCATAGGACACCAACGCCCAGCGCGGGGCACCCGGATCGCCGACGGGATCGTCGAGGGTCGAAGCCGCGAAGGAAAGGTAGTCATCGACCCTCTCGCCGTTCTCGGGGCCGAGCGCGTCGGACATGATCGGCGGGGTCGACCCACCCGGGCGCAGCGCCGCGGTGAGCATGGCGACGACGATGACTACGCCCGCGACAATGAACAGGAACCAGCCCACTGCGCGGACCGGCCGCGCCGCGACCGCGTCCACCTCAGGTCTCTCGGATGAGATCGACCGCGTGCTGCAGGTCCTCCGGGTACTCGGAGGTAAAACGCACGTAGGAGCCGCTGCCGGGGTGTTCGAAACCGAGGCCCACCGCGTGCAGCCACTGACGATCGAGCCCGAGACGCGCGGCGAGGGTCGGGTCCGCGCCGTAGGTCGGGTCGCCACAGCACGGGTGATGGAGGGCGGACAGGTGCACCCGGATCTGGTGGGTGCGCCCTGTTTCGAGATGCACCTCGAGGAGGGAGGCCTCGCGGTGTACCTCGAGGGTGTCGTAGTGGGTGATCGACGGTTTTCCGTCGGAGGTGACGGCGAAACGCCAGTCAGACGATCGATGGCGCCCGATAGGCGCATCGATCGTTCCCGACAGCGGATCGAGGTGCCCCTGCACGAGAGCGTGATACGTCTTGTCGACCGTGCGATCTCGGAACGCCTGTTTGAGGACCGTGTACGCGCGCTCGGACACGGCGACCGCCATGAGTCCGGAGGTGCCGACGTCGAGCCGATGCACGATCCCCTTGCGTTCCGGCGGGCCGGAGGTGGTGATCCGATACCCGGCAGCTGCAAGCCCGCCAATGACCGTCGGCCCCGTCCAGCCGACCGACGGGTGCGCGGCGACGCCAACCGGCTTGTCGACGACGACGAAATGCTCGTCCGCGTAGACGACCTTCATCCCCGGGACCGGCTCGGCCACCACTGTGGGTGGCTGCTTCGGCGCCGGCATCTCCACCTCGATCCACGATCCCGAGGTGAGCCTGTCGGATTTGCCGACCTCCGCGCCATCAAGGAGGACCTTGCCCGATGCGGCGAGCTCGGCGACGACGGTGCGGGACAGCCCGAGGAGGCGCGAAACGCCGGCGTCAACCCGCGCCCCGTCGAGCCCATCGGGGATGGGAAACGTCCTTGTCTCACCCATCGGCTCGACCTCCTTCGGCACGGTCGCTCTCCATGTCGCCGGGCGTGATCGCGTCGTCCTCCGGGACGAGCTCCGCTTGCTCCATCGGGTACGGGTCGCGCCCGAACAGCACCGCGAACGCGATGACCACGACTCCGATCGTGAGCGCGGCGTCGGCGATATTGAACACCGGGAACCAGCCGACGGCGACGTAGTCGATGACGTGGCCATGGAGGAACCCGGGCGCGCGGACGAGCCTGTCGACGAGGTTTCCGGCGGCGCCGCCTAGGATGAGGCCGAGCCCGAGCGCCCACCATGTCTCGGTGACGCGGCGCGAGTACCACAGCAAACCGAGCACCACGACCGTCGCGAGCACGGAGAACACCGGTGTCGCGTCGGTGCCCAACGAGAATGCCGCGCCGGAGTTGCGCACGAGCGCGAAACGAACGCTCTCGCCGATGATCGGCACCGGCCCGTCCTCGAGGGCGTCGACTGCCACGACCTTCGCGATCTGGTCCAACACGACGATCACGATGCCCAGAAGAACCAACATCGCGCCCGCCCGGCGCCACCGAAGTGGTGACTTCGTACTACTTCCCATGGCCTCCACTATTCCGTATTGCCATGGCTCAGGCGTGGAGCAGGGCACCGTGGGCGATACCCTGGCGTTTGTGATTGAGCGGAAATGGCATCGTCCACGGCACGTGGCAACGGTAGGTATGACGACGGTCGCGCTGAGCGCTCTCGTCCTCGGCGGCTGCGCCGGGCAGGACGCCGAGCCGGAAGGCGGCCCCCAGGAGGCGCCTGCGGATGTGGCGCTGGATGATCCCGTGACCACCGAACTCGACCCCGCCGCCGAGGTCGAACTGCTCGAGCCCGGCAGCGGCGAGCTGGAGGTTCGTACCTTCGCCCCCACCAACGACGTGCTCCCGCCGGTGACGATGGACTTCGATTCGACCAGCTCGGTAACCGCGGACGGAACGCCACAGGAACAGCACGAGCTCCCGCGGCGCACGGCCACGTTCGATCAGGGTGTCGAGTCGGACGTCAACGGCGCCCAGCGCGCGACGCTGACCTTTTCGTCCCTGGCGCCGTCGGCCGAGGAGACCGGGCTCGACGAGCTCCTCGCGAGCGCCGCCGGGTTCGAGGTGACGCTCGTGCGGGAGCCTGCCGGGCAGATCACCTCGTCCACGCTGGCGGCGCCGACAGAGGCTCGCGGCGTCGCGAGGCAGTCGGTGGAGCAGATGGCGGGGGCTCTCGCGGAGTCCGGCGTCATACTTCCCGACGAGCCGATAGGCGAGGGCGCGCGCTGGCGCGTGACGCGCCCCAACGACGACGCCGTCGCGCCGGAAATGGCGCTGACCTACACACTCCTCGAGATCGACGGGGATGACCTCACGGTCGCAGTCGACGGGACCGCCGCACAGAGTTCGGACACGCTCGAACTCCCGGCCGAGGACGGCGGCGAATCGGTGTCCCTCGACGTCGCGCAGTACTCCTCCACTGCTTCCGGGGAGCTGACATTCTCGCTGACCGGTGCCGCCCCGACCGATGGGGAGCTGAAATACGAAACCACCGCGCGCTATCGCGGGGATAGCGACGCGGTGACCGAGACCAGCGCCACGCGGGAGCTGGTGTTTCGTACCGGTTAGCCGGTGATTTATGCGGCCGGAGCGGGCTCCTCTGCGGGAGCCTCGGCCGGCATTTCGCCCTCGGCGGGTGCGGGCATCTCGGCGGGGGCTTCGCCCTCGGCCGGTGCCGGCGCGCCTTCGACAGGAGCCTCACCCTCGACCGGTGCCGGGGCCTCACCCTCAGCCGGAGCCGGCACGCCCTCGACCGGGGCGCCACCCGCGGAGTCACACGTCGGCGGGGCCTGGAGCCCGGCGTTGGTGATCAGCGCGCAGGCGAAGTTCTTGTCGAGCTGCCACTGACCATCCATCTGGACGAACTGCGCGTTGACGTTGATGTCCTGCTGTCCCTCCTGGATGATCACCGCATTACCGATCGCGGTGCCCGGGAAGTCGCCCTCGGCGACACCGTTGATCTGGATCTGCGCGTTGTTCTCCGTCTTCAGCCGCGCGATCTCGTCGAACAGCTCGGGGGCCTCGTCGCCACCCTGGACCAGGTTGACCTTCTCCTCGATCGGCAGCTCCGGGTCCGAAGCGCGGTTGAGGATGTCGGTGAGCTCCTCGGCAGTGGGGACCGCGGCAGCCTCGGCGGTCTGCTCCGCCGACGTTGTGGTCTCGGCCGAGTCGCGGCCGTCGCCCTCGTCGTCCCCACACGCCGACAAGCCGCCGAGCGCCAGTGCCATAGCTCCGATTGCGGTAGCGGTACGCGTAAACCTCATGTGCTTATTCGTCCTTTCGTCTGGCGGAACCTCCGCCGTTTCGGCCTGACCGGATAACGAGCGGCCGCGGCGGGATGTTCCAACACTACTCGTTGGAAGTCTCCCACGAGGTTCCGCGACACGTCACATCCTTTACACCACTTTAGTAACAGTAATTCACTACAGTAACAATATGTCCGATTCTCAGACCGCCAATTCCTCGCCCATGATCGTCGTGTTGACCACCGGCGGAACGATCGCCTCGAGCACCGATGCCGACGGAGTCGTGAGAAACGACACCGCCCTCGGCGCCCCGCAGTTACCCGAGCACCTTTCATCGCAGCTACCAGACGAATTACGCATCGAGGCCCGCGAGGTGCTCTCCAAGGACTCCTCACAGATGACCGACGACGACAGACTTCTCGTGTGTCGCGCGATCGCGGCCGCACTTGAGGACCCCCAGGTGACGGCGGTGGTCGTCACCCACGGAACGGACTCGCTCGCGGACATGGCCATGGCCGCAGATCTCTACCACCGTGACCCGCGCCCGGTCATCATCACCGGAGCCCAGCGTCCGGCGGACGATCCGGCCCCCGATGGGCCGGCGAACCTTTTCGACGCCTACCAGGTCGCTTTGTCGGAATCGGCGCGCGGAATCGGCGCACTCGTGGTCTTCGGGCGGGCAATCATGCAGGCGCGCGGGGTCGCCAAGTGGCACACGAGCGACGAACTCGGTTTCGCCCGGAACGCCCCCGAAGAAGGCGAGAGCGCCGCGAAGCGCCCGCTCACGCTAGCCCTTCCGGACGAGGGGACGACATGGCCACGCGTGGAGTGCGTATGGGCCGGCACAGGAGCGAGCGCGACCGCGCTATCGGCGCTGATCAACGACGGCATCTCGGCCTACGTCCTCGTCGCGATGGGAATGGGCAATCTCCCCTCGAAGGTTGCCGCTGTCGCCAAGGAACACGCCGAGATCCCCTGCGTGCTCACCTCAAGCGTCCCGCGAGGCGCGGTGCATCCCGTCTACGGAGGCCCCGGGGGCGGCGCCGAACTAGTGGACGCCGGAGCAATCGCCGGTGGGTGGCTCCGAGCGGGACAGGCACGGATAGCGCTCGCCGCGCTACTCGCCGACGACCCGGCCGCGACGCCCGCAACCCTGGCGCCGCGGTTCGCCGAGCTGATATAGGCGCCTTACTCTTCGATGGTCAACGCGGCCATCGGACATTTGGATACGGCCTTGCGCACGCGCGCCTGCCGCTCCTCGGGAACTTCCTCCACACGCAGCTGCACGAACTCGTCGTCATCTCCCAGTTCGAACACCTGTGGCGCGAGTCCAATGCATACCGCCTGACCCTCGCAACGATCCTCATCGACTCGAACCTTCATGACGCGCTCCCTTCTGTACGGACCCTCAACATTGGACATTGAAAGCCATATTGTCTAGACATCGTAACGCATATTGTCCAACGACTGTTGCCTACGACACAGATTGGGGTGCGACTATTCTTCGCCGTTCTCCCCGGACGGGTAGTCCCATGCCAGAGAATCGAGCGGGTCGGCCGGCTCGAGATCGGGGTCCTCGGCGCGCAGGCTCCGAGCCTTCCCCGGCCCGGTGGCCCGGGTCTCGAATCGGACGGAGACCCAGCCGTGCCCGGCGCCTTGAACCCATCCGTGGCCGAACTCCGGGTGGCGCACATCGTCGCCCGGTCGCCACCTGTCGCCCGCCCCCACGGGGGGATCGCCCTCCGCGGACTCCCCCGCGCCGGAGGCCCCCGAAGCGGCCGCCGCGTCCGGTGCTGCCGCGTCGCGGGGCGGGTCCATCGGTTCGGGGATGTCGGACGACTCGTCGTAACGGGCACCTCCGACGTCATGCCTTGGAAGTGCTATCGAGGCGGACTCGAACAGGCTGGGCTGGGCGACATCGGTGAGGCCGGAAAGCGAGACCCCGACGAGCCGCACGGCGCCGACCTCTCGTGGGTCGGGCGCCAACGCTCGTGCTACCGCGACGATGGTGTCGAGGTCCTCGGTCGCAGTGTTCATCGTCGACGAGCGGGAAATGTTCTGGAAGTCGGTGAGCTTGATCTTCACCGTGACCGTCCGCGCGAGCCGCCCGTCGCGCAGGAGTCGGCGATGCGCGGCTGCCGAGGCCTTGGCGATCGCCTCACCGATCTGCTCGGGCGCGCGCAGGTCTGTGGCTACGGTGAATTCGCTGGAGATCTGCTTGGCCACATCCGGTTCGTGCACGGGGCGCGGGTCCTTGCCGCGCGCCATCGCGAGCATTGCCCCGCCGAGCGCGTTGCCGAGCGCCCCGGTAGCGTCCGAGGCAGTCATCCGGGCGAGATCACCCACCGTCATGACGCCGTACAGCGATAATTTCTGGCCCGCGACGGGGCCTATCCCCCACAGGGAACGCACGGGAAGCGGGTAGATGATCTCCTCGTGCCTCGCCGCGGGCACGACGAACATCCCATCAGGCTTCGCCAGGTCGGACGCGATTTTGGCGTATTGTTTCCCCGCGCCCGCACCGACCGAGGCGGGCAGGCCGGTTTCCTCGCGCACCGCCTCGCGCAGGCGGGCGGCGAACTCGCGAACCTCGCCGACGGTGGCGCCGGCGAGCTCCGGGGGTTCGCCGTATCCCTCATCGATGGAGAGCTGCTCAAGCACTGGGAAAAATCGCCGGATAACTCCGAACACGCGCCGGCTGGCGGCCGAATAGATCTCGCGCCGCGGGGGAAGCACGACCGCCGATGCGCCGACGGCGCGGCGCGCCTGACCGATGGGCATGGCCGAGCGCGCGCCGAAACGCCGCGCCTCGTAGCTCGCTCCTGCCACTACCCCGCGGCCGCCGAGACCCCCGACGAGCACGGGTCGTCCGGCGAGCGTCGGGCGAGCGAGCTGTTCGCACGAGGCGAAGAACGCGTCCATATCCACGTGCAACACCCACCGTGCCTGACGCAGTTCGTCCGGCACGGTGGGTGGTGTGCGATCCATGGGCTTGCTAGGCCTTTCGCAGGCTCAGCCGAACACCCTCGGACAGGTCCGTGACCCCCTCGGCACCGCCTGGCAGCGAAGTGCCGACCTCGATCGAGGTAGCGAGAACCTCGCCCGCAATGAGGTCCGCGTGGGAGCGGGCCCACTCCAGGCAGTTCTCGGGCACTTCGAGAACGATCGCGATGCGGTCGGTGATCTCGAGCCCGGCGCCGCGGCGAGCTTCTTGGATCTCGCGGATCCGGTCGCGGGCCCAGCCCTCTGCCTCCTGGTCGGCGTCGACGCTGAGGTCCAGGGTGACGATGCCGCCGTCGGCGGTCAGCGGCTGAGTCGAATCCGGATCCTGGACCTGCATCCGCTGCTCGAACTCGCCAGGCAGGAGCTCGATGCCCCCGGCCCGGAGCTTCTCGCCGTCGAGCTCCCAGTCCCCCGACTTCAACGCCTTGATCGCCTGCTGTACCTGCTTGCCCAACCGCGGGCCCGCCACTCGGGCGTTGCACGTGAACTCGAAGCGGCCGTACGCGGCGACGTCGCCGGTGAGCTCGACCTCGCGCACGTTGATCTCGTCGGCGATGATCCCGGTGAAGGGCTCGAGTCGCTGCGCGCCCGGCATCGCGACCGTGAGCTTCTTCAGCGGCAGGCGCACGCGAAGGTGCTGTGCCTTGCGCACTGCGGACGCTGCCGAGACCACGCGGCGCACCGCGTCCATGGAGTCGACGAGCTCGTCGTCCGCGGGGAAGTCGGCGGCCTCCGGGAAGTCGGTGAGGTGCACCGACTCCTCGCCCGTCAGTCCCACCCAGATCGTCTCGGTGAGCATCGGCAGCAGCGGCGCGGACATTCGCATGAGCGTCTCGAGCACCGTGTACAGCGTGTCGAAGGCGTCGACAGAGTCCTGGCCGGACTCCTCGCCGGCCCAGAACCGTGCACGCGAACGCCGCACGTACCAGTTGGTGAGCGTCTCTGCGACGTCGCGGACGACCTCGCACGCCCCGGCGAGATCGGTGCGCTCGTACGCCGCGGAGATCTCCACGATCGCCCGGTTCATCGTCGACAAGATGTAGCGGTCGAGCACGTTCTGCGAATCCGTGCGCCACGTGGCCTTGCGCGAGGCGTAAAGCTGGAAGAACCCATAGGAATTCCACAGCGGCAGCATTGCCTGGCGGACCCCTTCGCGGATGCCCTGCTCGGTCACCGAGAGGTTTCCGCCACGCAGGATCGGAGAGGACAGCAGGAACCAGCGCATCGCGTCGGAGCCGTCTCGGTCGAACACCTCATTGACGTCGGGGTAGTTGCGCTTGGACTTGGACATTTTCTGCCCGTCGTCTCCGAGCACGATTCCGTGCGCGGCGACGGTCCGGAACGCCGGCCGGTCGAACAACGCGGTCGACAGCACGTGGAGGTTGTAGAACCAGCCACGCGTCTGACCGATGTACTCAACGATGAAATCGCCCGGATTGTGGGTATCGAACCAGTCCTTGTTCTCGAACGGGTAGTGAACCTGCGCAAACGGCATCGAACCCGACTCGAACCAGCAGTCGAGAACCTCGGGCACCCGGCGCATCATCGACTGCCCCGTCGGATCGTCCGGGTTCGGTCGCACGAGCTCGTCGATCGCGGGCCTGTGCAGATCGGCCGGGCGCGTACCGAAATCGCGTTCCAGCTCGTCGATCGAACCGTACACATCCGTGCGCGGGTACTCGGGGTTGTCCGAAACCCACACGGGGATCGGCGCACCCCAATAGCGATTGCGTGAGATATTCCAGTCGCGAGCGCCCTTGAGCCAGTTGCCGAATTGGCCGTCACGGATGTGCTCGGGCTCCCAGCGGATTTCCTGGTTGAGCTCGACCATGCGGTCACGGATCTTCGACACGTCGACGAACCAGGACGGCACCGCCATGTAGATCAGCGGCTGTCCCGAACGCCACGAGTGCGGGTAGGAGTGCTCGATCGTCTCGTGTCGGATGATCTTGCCCGCGGCACGCAGGTCACGCGAGATCTGCGGGTTCGCGTCGAAGATGAGCTGACCCTCGTACGGCGGCACCTCAGCTGTGAACTTCCCGTCGGGCCCCACCGGGATGACCAGTTCGATGCTGGCTGCCGAGCAGGTCTCCATGTCCTCTTCACCGAACGCCGGCGCCTGGTGCACGATGCCCGTACCGGATTCGGTGGTGACGTAATCGGCGAGAAGCACCCGGAAAGCGTTCTCGTGCCCGACGAAGAAGTCGAACGGCGGGTCGTATGTAAGCCCTTCGAGTTCGCTGCCCTTCAACGTCGCGAGAACCTCGGCGTCCGCGCCGAACTCCTTCTCGTACACGTTCACGCGCGCCTCTGCGAGGACGAACTTACGCCCTGCAAAGTCGCCCTCTGACGGGGCGAGAACGACGTAGTCGATGTCCGGGTGTACCGCGGCCGCGAGGTTGGATGGCAGCGTCCACGGCGTCGTCGTCCACACGAGTGCCTCGGCGCCGTCGAGCGCCGAGCCGAACTCCGCGCCGTGCAACGGGAGGGACACCGTCACCGCGGGGTCCTGGCGCATCTTGTAGGCGTCGTCGAGCCGGGATTCCTGGTTCGACAGCGGCGTCTGCTCGTACCACGAGTACGGCAGAACTCGGAAGCCCTGGTAGATCAGGCCTTTCCGATTGAGCTCGGCGAACGCCCACATGACCGATTCCATGAACGTGATGTCCAGGGTCTTGTAGTCGTTCTCGAAGTCGACCCAGCGGGCCTGCCGGGTGACGTAGTTTTCCCACTCGCCTGTGTACCGGAGGACCGAGGAACGGCAATAGTCGTTGAACTCCGCTATGCCCATGTCGGTGATCTGCGACTTGTCGGTGATCCCGAGCTGCCGCTCGGCCTCGAGCTCGGCGGGCAGGCCGTGGCAGTCCCAGCCGAACCGGCGATCTACGCGATATCCAGCCATCGTGCGGTAACGCGGGACGACATCCTTGACGTAGCCGGTGAGCAGGTGGCCATAGTGCGGGAGACCGTTGGCGAACGGAGGTCCGTCGTAGAAGACGTATTCCTCGGCGTCCTTACGGTTCTCCAGCGACTTCTGGAAGGTGTTCTCGGCGGCCCACTTTTCGAGGACGGTTCGCTCGACCGCGGGGAACGAGGGAGATTGAGCGCCGCTGCCGCCGGTCAGGTCGGCGAGCGGGTAGACGCTACCGGCGCCGGCCACGGATTCTTCAGACATATTCGGTACTCCTTGAAAACAATCGCCCCGTAGGGACTTCGACGTTGCTTTCGCGGGGACGAACACCTCCCGGTGCCGCGGTACCACCCCGCTTGGCCTTCTGCGCCCGGGAAATTCCCGGAGCGTCCGGCCCGCTCTGGCGAGCTATATCGGGCTCGTCCCGTCCGGTTCTACTGGGCACGACGCGCGTGCGGTTCTTCCGGATCGCTTCCCGGTGATGGCCGGATCGTCGCGAACACTTTCAATTCTCTTGCGAACTTGACGGTCTGCCGCCCAACAGCGCAAGCAACCGTGCATTCCGAGCTTACTACTGGCAACCCTTCGGAAGGAATTTGTATTCCCAGTACCGATGCCGCAGCACTACCGGTCGGGCCACGGCCTCACCGGTGCTCCCCCTCCATCTGGACCATGGCCGCCGTCGCCATTTCCGGGATGACGAGTATCGATATCGAGGCTTCGCCTCTTCAGGATCGTTCGCACCCAGTCGACGAAGAGGAGCACCACGCCGAGCACTCCGGCTATTATGCAGATCCACGCGAACGCGATCTGGCCCGTCGCCACAGCAATCACGAGCGCAGCGAATCCCGCCACGGTCAGCGCCAGCGCCGCGATCAACATGCGAAAACCCTTCCGATGACGTCGGAGTATCTGTCACGTCAAACCTACCGCAGACACCGAGGTGCGGAGCCCGTATTCGTCCCTGGCCTCGGCTTGCACACATCCGAAAAAGGCGAGAGCCCCCCGGCACGGAGCATGTGCTCCGTGCCGGGGGGGCTCTTTCGTGCCTAGGCCGCCTCGCGCCGGGGATTACTTGTCAGCGGAGTGGCTTCCACCCTGAGTTCCGGCGCCACCGTCCGTCTTGGTCGTGGTCGACGTCGACGTGGACGTGGACGTGGACGACGGCGTCGTCGAAGCAGCCGCACGGCCCGTGGCCGGGGCGTCTGCGGGCTCGGCCGAGCCGGTCTTGCCGAGCTCGGAGAGCTGGCTCTCCAGGTATGCCGTCAGGCGCGAACGGTATTGCTTCTCGAAGGTGCGGAGCTGATCGATCCGGCCCTCGAGGACACCGCGCTGCTGGTTGATCGTCGCCATGATCTCGGTGTGCTTGCGCTCGGCGTCGGCCTGCAGCGCATCGGCCTTGGATTGGGCGTCGCGGATCTGCGCCTCGGACTTGCCTTCTGCGTCCTTGACGATCGCCTCGGACTTGGCCTTGGCGTCGGAGAGCAGGCGGTCGGCCTCGGTCTTGGCGTCGCCGACGAGCTTGTCGGACTCCGAGCGGGCATCGCCCACGAGCTTGTCCGAATCGGTGCGCGCCTTGGTGACGAGCCCGTCCGACTCCTTCTTCGCCTCGCCGGTGAGGCGATCGGCCATCTCCTGCGCCATCGCGAGGACGCGAGCGGCACGGAGGTGGGTCTCCTGGTTGGCGAGTTCGCCTTCGCCCTCGCCGGCCTTGGCGGAGGCGAGGGACGGCGTTGCCCCAGCGGCGGCAGCAGCCGGCTTGGGCTCCGGCTTCGCGGCGGGAGCGGACTCCTGCGCTGCGGAGCCACCGCTCTTCTTCGCGGATTCGAGGTCGCTCGCGAGCTCGTCTGCGCGTGCACGCAGATCATCGTTCTCTTCTACGAGTCGGCCGAGCTCCTGCTCAACCAGATCGAGAAACTGATCGACCTCATCTTCGTTGTAACCGCGCTTCCCGATGGGAGGCTTGCTGAAGGCAACGTTGTGGACGTCAGCTGGAGTCAACGGCATGTGATTCCCCTTGCGCTTGTCGAGACAGCCCCGGCTCCGCCGGAGGGGGCTTTCCTTTCATGCCGCCCGAGCTTATAGAGCCGCTGCCCGGCTGCCCGGCACCTGAGAGGGACGGCTTCGCGTAAAACGAAGTCATCCGAGCCCTCTCCCGTTGCCGGAGCACCCAAGTCGCGTGGGCGGTAATTCCTTACACGTTCTTTTCTACCTTATCGGCGGCACAACTGATAACAATTCTTGACGCAAATATCGTTGCGTCACATGTTTTACCGGATTTTCTTCAACATTTTCGCGGCGCAGCGGCCAGATACCGCGCCGCGATCACATCACTGCCGGGAGGAGCCCCCGCAGAATGATCTGCTGCAAAACGATGATTCCGATGAACAGGACGATCACGGACAAGTCCAGTGCGACCGCGCCGAGGCGAACCGGAGGGATGAGCCTCCGGAGAGCCTTCACCGGCGGGTCGGTGATGGTGAACAGGATCTCGAAGATCACCGCCATCACCCCGCTGGGGCGCCAATCCCGCGAGAAGGACTGGATCATTTCGACGATGATGCGCGCGAGCAGCAGGAACCAGAAGATCTGGAGCACCCACCACAACAGCCAAAGTAGAGTTACCACAGTGCCCTAGTGTATCGATCCGTTGAGCAGTGCCGAGCAGTCGGTCGCCTGTCGGCCCCTAGCGACGAAACGCGCGGTTGGCTTCCTCACGGATCTCGGCCTCGGTCAGGTCGAGCCCTGCGGGCGCCATGAAGAACGTACGCTCGCGATCGGCTAGCTTGTGCATCTTGCCGTCGAGGGCGACGACGAGCCCGGCGGAGAAGTCCACCATGCGGCGGGCGTCCGCGTTGGACATCAGCGACAGGTCGAGAACGACCGGCTTGTCTTCGCGGAAGTGCACGCCGACGCTCTTGCCGTCGCCGTAGCCGCGGGGACGCTCGAGAACGGTCTCGGGCCGA